>JAUWYA010000006.1 GCA_030616085.1 Candidatus Nealsoniibacteriota bacterium
CTACCATGTTCTTAATAGATATCTTTTTATCTAAGATAGGCTTAATCCATCTTAATTTTTCTTCTTTTGTTGATTTGGGCATAGTTTTCATATGCCCTTAGATTAGCAGAAAAGTGCAATATGTGTGTATACATTACCCAAGTAACTTGACAAGTTAAACATAATAAGTAATATATTTATTAGAACCTTTAAATAAGAATTTCGGTGCGTTGCCGTAATTTATATAACTTTTTGGGTTGTGCCAAGATTCGTATCTTTAATGTGGAGAATCTGCATTAAAGGAAGATAAATTTTGGCGAATTAGCGAAATGCAGAAAGGAAGGTAGAAAATGAAAGAATTATTGGAACGACCAGAAGAAGGTCAAGCGTTGGAATTGTTAAGGTTATTTGTAAGGAGAAGAGTCAGCAAGAAGATAATGCAGATGATTTTGGAGAATTCTCTATCATGGTTCAAGCAGGAACTTTGTGAGAAATTACTGTTAGTGGCAAAAGAGGAAACATCGAAGATGAAAGATGAAGACGAGCATAACACTTGTAAAACTCTTTGCTTGGCTCTTATCGCTTCTGCAACAAGAAGCGAAGACGATATAGAGGTCTTAAGAAAGGCAATTTCATCTGAGAAATACCCAAGATTGAATTGCTTTATTTTGCTTGCTTCTGCAACGAAAAAGAAAGAAGATTTTAGAGCCATACTCGGGGAAGTAGCTTCTTCAGATAATTTTTCAGACGAGATTAAATCTCTCGTCTGGTTGGCTAGAATAAGTGAAGAGCCCAAAACTTATATAGAAAAAGCTCGTAAGAAGTTATCAGGATTGGCCAAAAATGCTAAATTAGGCTCGGAGGATTATTATTGGATTGCGGGAGCTGCAACAGATGTCGCTAGCTTCACAAATGAAGAAAAGGATATTCTTTTTGTTCGTGATTGCGTCTTGAAAATGAAAGAAGATGACTATTATCTAAAAAGCTCTATCATGCTTAATTTATTTAGAGCTACAAGAGATAAAACAGACAGTGGTTTCGCAAGAGATCTTATTTCAAAAATAGACCATTCAGATTTCAAAAAGAGGCATTTGGCAGAGTTGGCAATGCTTACTAAAGATTCCAGTGATATCTTGGCTGCCAACCATATAGTTGGATCCGACGGGGAATCACTTTGTTATATCGCGAAAGCAACTTTGCTTTCATCAGACATTGACAGAGCGTATAGGGCAGTTTCTGGTCGAGAACGACTTCTTATGACGAGCATTGAGGAGGAAGACTCAAGCGAATTCGATGTTTTACTATCAGCAGCCATAGAAGCGAAAAGATTTGATATAGTTGAGAAGTTGATAATTGAAGCTTCAGGATACCATAAAGTCAGACATTGCATAAGAGCGTATAATAAGCTTGCGCCCATTATTGATTAGAGCAAAAGCAAAACCGAGAGATTTCAACTCTCGGTTTTTTTTAATTTTTGAAAAAGCTGAATTTTGAAGAATTATTTATATAACACTTCTCAAATATTTTCCTGTATAACTCTCTTTGCTCTTGCTGATTTGAAAAGGTGTGCCCTCGGCTACAATATAGCCGCCTTTATCCCCGCCTTCTGGTCCAAGATCGATACACCACTGAGCGTTACGAACAATGTCTAAATTGTGCTCGCAGCAAAGGACAGTGTTTCCCTTATTAACCAATTCTCTTAGCACATTAACCAATTTTTTAATATCATCCGGATGAAGACCAGTCGTTGGTTCATCCAAAATATATAATGTCTTGCCAAAAGATTTTCTGGAAAGCTCAGTAGCCAACTTTACTCTCTGAGCTTCACCTCCAGATAAAGAAGGCGCTGGCTGGCCAAGCTGGATATACGATAATCCGACTTGGTTTAAAGCTTTTAATTTCTGAGAAAGACTTGGCACATCTTTAAAAAAGCTCAAAGCTTCTTCAATTGTCATATCTAAAACATCAGCAATGCTCTTGCCCTTGTATTCAATTTCAAGAGATTCTCTATTATATCTCCTGCCCTTGCATTCTTTGCATTCAACATATACATCTGGAAGAAAATACATTTCAACTTTAATCCGACCCTGGCCTTCGCATGCTTCACATCTTCCTCCTTTAGCATTAAAACTGAAACGACCAGAAGAATAACCCCTGATTTCAGCCTCCTTAGTTTTGGAAAACAGCTCCCTTATATATGAGAAAGCGCCTGTGTAAGTTGCAGGATTAGAACGAGGAGTTCTGCCGATCGGCGACTGATCAACCAAAACAACTTTATTTAGAAATTCAGCGCCTAAAATCTTCTTATGTTCGCCTGGTTCTTGTTTTGCGTGATAAAACTTTTTAAGCAATGCTTTAGCTAAAATATCATTCATTAAAGAACTTTTGCCAGAACCAGAAACACCAGTTATGCAAACAAATTTATTAAGAGGAATCCTAACATCAATATTCTTTAAATTATGCTCTGTTGCTTCTTTGATTCTTAAGAATTTTGCCCGATCATTCGATCGGGTACCCGGTCGAATGATCGGGTGGACTTTGGATTTTCCAGAAAGATATTGTCCAGTTAAAGTCTTTGATTTCAGCAATTGCTTCGGTGTCCCTTCAAATATAATCCGCCCTCCTTGTTTCCCTGCTCCAGGCCCAACATCAATTACCCAGTCAGAAGAACGAATCGTCTGATTATCATGCTCAACAACAATTACTGAATTACCAAGATCTCTTAATTTTTTAAGTGTTTTAATCAATCTTGCTTGATCTCTAGGATGAAGACCAACCGAAGGTTCATCTAAAATGTATAAAACTCCTGTTAGTTTTGAGCCAATTTGAGTAGCTAATCTTATCCTTTGCCCTTCTCCTCCAGCTAAAGTAACGGCCTTCCTATCTAAACACAGATAATCAAGCCCAACGTCAATAAGAAACTGCAGACGAATAAGAATTTCTTTAACTATTGGCTGAGCAATTTTAGAAAAGTCCTTCTCAAAGAACAGCTTTGCCTGACTAATTGACATTCCTACTATTTCATCAATTGATTTGTCTTCTACTTTCACTGCTAAAACTTCTGGTTTCAATCTTTTGCCTAAACATTCAGGACATTGCCTTTTTACCATATACTGTTCAATTTCCTGGCGAGTCCAGTCAGAATTAGTTTCATGATACTTTGTCTCAAGATTAGATATTACGCCCTCAAACCCTTCACCTTTGGCTAAAGGTGAAGGGCCGTAAAGAATAATATTCAATATCTTTTTTGACAAACTCTCAACCGGTTCATTTAAAGAGAAATCATGTTTATCTGCTAAATCAGAAATTTGATGCAAAGAACGATAAGACATAATTGCTCCTTCAGCAATAGTTAGTCTTGGATTAGGAATAAGAAGTTCTGGATCAATCCTTAATTTCTCGCCCAAACCAGTACAAACAGGACAAGCCCCGCAAGGACTGTTGAAAGAAAAAAGACGCGGCTCTAATTCCGGCAAAAAAACTCCGCACTTCTGACAAACAAAATTAGCGCTGAAAACTAAATCGTTAACAATAACGCTCCCTTTGCCTATTTTTAAACCTATTTCTAAAGAATCTTTTAATCTTAATTTATCTATCCCGTTAGAGATATTTTTGTTTCGTGTTTTCTTTTTACTTTTAGAATCTCTAACGGGGTCTAAATCTTCATCAATTATTAATTCATCTACCACTATTTCAATATTATGATTTTTTTCCGGCGCTTTATCAACAAAATAAATATTTCCATCAGCTCTAACTCTGACAAATCCTTTTCTTTTAATCTGTTCTAAAGAATAATTTGTTGGCGCTAAAATAATAATTTTTGTTTTCTTAACAAATTTCAGAATTTGTTCAACTATTTGATTAACTGTTTGCTGCGAAATTGGCTTCCTGCACTTTGGACAATAAGGCTTTCCAATTTTAGCAAATAAAAGACGGAGATAATCATAAATCTCCGCCATAGTTCCAACTGTAGAACGAGGATTATGACCTGCTTTTCTCTGATCAATAGAAATAGCCGGGCTTATGCCTTCTATTTTTTCAACATCCGGCTTATCCATTATCCCTAAAAACTGCCTGGCGTAAGTAGATAAACTTTCAACATATCTTCTCTGACCTTCAGCATATAAAGTGTCAAATGCTAGGGATGATTTGCCAGAACCTGAAATACCAGTAATCACTACTAATTTATTTCTTGGTATATCAACGCTAACATTCTTTAAATTATGAACCTTAGCTCCTTTAATTTTAATAACCTCTTTTTTCATACCTTGTAGAAGTAATCCATTATACCTAAAATTTCAAAAGATTTCAATAACAAAAGAAGCTAAGCTCATTTGCCCGAGGCCCGTCCTCGGACAGTTTTTTAAATAAAAAGCGTGGTAATATTGATTGTTTATCAATACACCACGCTTTATGCGATGTTATCGCAGGGTTTGAAGTTTAGCTGTCGAGCTCTTTTGTTTCTGTAAACTCTTTCGGCTTTGATGTTTTTGTTGATTCCAACAGAAGCTTCTTGCAGAGATCAACACAGTCATTGCATATATAAGGCACTATGTTAATCTCGCCAAACTGTTCTCCCTCCTTTGATGAACAATTGATTCTTATGGGAGGACCTTCAATTAATTGTTGGGTTTTTGCAACTCCTTCTTTGCAGAAACTACATTTTACCTTTTTCATGATAAAGCCTTTCTTAAATGTTTTTCTGATTTTTGTTAATTTGCTTAACTCAAAACCTACTTACGCACATTGTCTACATTATACACCCATTGTTTAAATATGTCAAGCGTTTTGGAAAATAGACCTAATTTAAGAAGCTAAACTTCTTGTTTTTATAGAACCAAAAAACCTTCATAATATGAAGGCTTTGGATAATGAAGGTGCTGAGTTCCCGTTGTCACAGCACAAGCCTCTTTCTTCTTCTCAGACTTTAGGCAGGGCTTCTGAGACCCCCTTTCGAGGGAGTGATCAGCTCCTCGCGTCTACATTTATCGACGGTGAGTTATCCATTCAATATGTATGCCGTCTTCGGACTCTTCCGCCACTTCATTACAATATTATTATAGCATAAAATAAGATTTTAGTTTCAAAAGGAGCTAAGCTCCTTTACCTATAAATATCTTTACGATGACCAACATCAATAAGCTTTATAACTTCGGGGTTCTTAAATTGAAAAATTACTCGCCAATCACGAGTAATTCTAAATGAGTAAAAACCAACTAATGGACCGGTTAAAGGTTTGCTATGCAAAAAGGGGGTGAAAAGGATTTTGCTGAAGAAATTCTAATTGTTTGACTAATTTTTCTTGAAGATTTTTAGGAAGCCTTTTGGCCGATTTGAGAAAACCTTTACTATAGATTAATGAAATCATGAACTTTTTTGAATCTGTACAAAAAAACTTTTAGTATCTTTAAAAGTAAATCCTGCTCTCTCTTTGGAGAGCCGTAGAATTTTTTTAACAAATTCTGGCCGATATTCCCCTTCTTCATCTTTTGCTAAAGCTCCAATAAGAAAAGAGCGAAGCATTCCCATCTCCCTTTTAAGATCGGAGACTTCCCGATTAAGTTTTTCTTCAACTTCTTGAGTCATCGATTTTATAATAATCTTTTTAAAAAACTTTGTCAACTATTATTATTGACTTCTTTAGGGAATTCTGATAACATATATTAATGCATATAGGAAAACTACTCTTTCATATTATCTCTGGGGCATTAGGTCTTTTTTTAGCTGCAAAGTTCATACCAGGAGTAGAATTTATGGGCAGTTATAAGATGCTGATGATAATTGGTGGAGCTTTAGGAATAATCAATTTCTTTATCAAGCCAATCTTAAAAGCAATCTCTCTGCCTATAAGAATACTGACTCTTGGAATTTTCAGCTTAGTAATAAATATGGCAATGGTCTGGCTAATAGAGATTCTTTTCCCAAGAGATTTAGAAATTACTGGCCTGCTTCCTCTTTTCTTAACAACAATCATAATCTGGGCCCTTAATTTCTTTTTTGGAGTATATTCTCCTAAGAAAAACATATGAATACTATTTTACCAATTGCTCAAAGCATAATTGCTATTCTTTTAATTATCTTTATCCTTGTTCAACAAAGAGGAACTGCTTTGGGTTCTGCTTTTGGAGGCGAAGGAGGTAGTTTTTATTCTACTCGCAGAGGCATTCAGAAAAAAATCTTTTGGGCAACCATAATATTTGGAGCTCTCTTTGTTATCTCAGCTCTATTAAATCTCATTATCTAAATGTCTAAAAAATGGCCCACTAGATCTCAAAGAAGACAATTCTTTAAAATTCTAAGCAAAAAAGAAAAAATTACTTTTCTTGCTTTTTTTCTTTTATTTCTATTTTCCTTTAGTTTTCTTTTGCTCAATTTCTATTTCAAAAATACTGAAAAAGTTCCATCAAAAGGAGGGACTTTTATTGAAGGAGTAATTGGCCAGCCAAGATTTATTAATCCTGTCTATGCCAACTCTGATGCTGACAGGGACTTAGTCCAACTTATCTTTTCTGGCTTAATGAAGTATGATGAAAACCTAAATATAGTTCCTGACTTAGCTGAAAGGTATGAAATTGAACAAGAAGGCAGGATCTATAAATTCTATCTAAAGGAAAATCTCCTATGGCAGGACAAAACCCCTCTTACTGCTGATGATATAGTTTTTACAATCAGAACGATTCAAAACCCGGATTTCAAAAGCCCGCTTCAAGCAAACTGGGTAGGAATAGAAGTGGAAAAGATTAATGAATTGGAAATTAAATTTACATTAAAAAAACCCTATGGCGCTTTTATAGAAAACTGCATTTTGGGTATTTTACCAAAACACATTTGGCAAAGCGTCTCTTCAGAAAATTTTGCTTTTGAGCCATTCAACTTAGAACCAATCGGATCAGGCCCTTATAAATTAAAAAAGATAAAACAGAATGGTTCAAACCAGATAAAATATTTAATCTTAATTCAAAATCCTCTTTATCACGCTAAAAAACCATACATCTCTAAAATTGAGTTTTTATTCTTTACTAACGAAGAAGAACTGACCAAAGCGGCTCGGAAGGGAAAAATCAAAGGATTATCTCTAACTTCCTCTACTAATCTAGGAAAGAAGTGGCAAAACTATTCGCTTTTATTGCCAAGATATTTTGCAGTATTTTTCAATCAAGAAAGTTCGGAGGTCTTAAAGGAAAAAAAAGTTCGCTTGGCCTTGAATTACGGAACTAACAAGCAAGCGATTAATCAAAAATTTGTCGATTCCCCTATTTTGCCGGAGATTTATGGATTTAATGAACCGTCTCTTCAATATGAATTTGACATTGAAAAAGCTAAAAGCATTTTAGAAGAGGCTGGATTTAAAGACGAAGATGGAAACGGTTTAAGAGAAAAAATTATTACAAAAGAACCTGCTTTTAAATTCACAAGCCGCTTAACAAAAGGATCTGAAGGAAAAGAAGTAAGAGAGCTTCAAAAATGCTTGGCTGAATTTCCAGAAATATATCCTGAAGGAGAAACAAGCGGATACTTCGGTGAAAAAACAAAACAAGCAGTAATTAAATTCCAGGAGAAATATTACGAAGATATTTTACAACCCTATGGTTATACAAAAGGAACAGGAACTGTGGGCAAAAGCACCAGAGCGAAATTAAATGAAATCTGCTTTGAAGAACCAGACGAAGTTTTAGCTTTGAAGTTTTCACTAGCAACAGTTAACCAGCCCCAAATGGTTGAAAATGCTGAACTCTTAAAAGAACAATGGAGAGCCCTGGGTGCTGAAGTTGAAATTGAAACATACTCTCTTTTTCAATTAGAACAGGACTTTATCAAACCAAGAAATTATGAAAGTTTGTTCTTTGGAGAAGTCTTAGGAGCAATTCCTGACCCTTTTCCTTTCTGGCATTCCTCTCAGAAAAAAGACCCGGGATTAAATCTAGCTTTGTACGAAAACAGCGAAGCAGATAAACTGCTGGAAGAAAATAGAAAAACGTCAGATTCGGAAATTAGAGCTGAAAAATTAGCTCTTTTCCAAGATATCTTAATTGAAGATGTTCCTTGTGTATTTCTTTACAGCCCTGATTTTGTTTATGCAGTTTCAAAAGAAATAAAAGGGATAGAAATCAAAAAAATCACTGATCCGTCAAAACGGTTCGTAGGAATTGAAAATTGGTATATCAAAACAAAAAGAGTATGGAAGTAGATTTAAAAAACAAAACACCAGACATCCGTTATCTATATGACATAAAGGGTGTTATATATGATAAAGAGTGGCTAAAAACAGCTCCAAATCTTGAGCTCTATTATATGTATAGAGGATTAAAAAAGAAAGGAGGGTTGAGATATGATATCACTGTTATACCTTCTCAAATGCTTGGAAAAGAATTTGTCAAAACCAAAGGCCATGAACACCCCAAAAATATGGGAGAACTTTATATCACTCTCAAGGGCGAAGCAATATATTTAGCTCAAAAAAGAAAAGGCAAAGAAATAAAGGATGTCTTTGCAATAAAAAGTAAAAAACAGGGAGATATAATTATTATCCCTCCTGGCTATGATCACGTTACAATCAACCCATCAAAAAAAGACTTAAAAATGGCCAATTGGGTTGCAGTAAAATGTAAAAATAAGTATCGGGCATTTGAAAAGCTTGAAGGAGCTTGCTACTATTACACTAAAAGGAACTGGATTAAAAACAAGAACTACAAAAGAGTTCCCAAACTCCGCTTTGAAAAACCCAAAAAATCAATACCAAACAATTTAAATTTCTTAAAAGGTTAAGCTCGGCCTAAGCCGAGGTGGTGAAATTGGCAAACACGTACGGTTCAGAGCCGTATACCTTACGGTTTGTGGGTTCAAATCCCACCCTCGGCACAATAAAAAAAGCGCTCCACAATCGAAGCACTTAAGAGAACTTAAGAATTAAAAATTTTTTTCAGGAAGAAAAGAGATACAATCAGTAGTAGCATAGATCCTGTAATTCCTAATACTTCTATTACTCTTTCTCGCACAGAAAATATACCGAGCATAGAAAATATGGCAAGGACAATGGCAGCAACGAGTAATATGGAACCCGATCCCAATATAGCCAGCATCATTATTGTTCTCTCTATCCTCAGCATTTTTTTAGATTTATCAAAACTATTTTCAGTCATCGTCTTTTATCTCCTTTCTAAAAAGCAATTTATTTCATTTTTAATTTTTTTATACTAAAATTAGTATAACAAATTAAATTATGGCTGTCAAGGATTTTTATAAAATTAGGCAAGATTTTGAAAAAAGCAAGTTAGGGCTTGACAAAGGTCTTGGATTTGCTAAAATAAATATAGTTAATCCCACTGCCCTCCTTCGTTTCGGCGAACGACGGCAGTTTTTATTTTTATGAAAAAAGCTTTTGTTTTTATCGATGGTAATAATTTTTATTTTAAATTAAAAGAATTAACATCTAAACTAGATAGTAAATATAGTTTGCTTGAGTTTAACTTTAGGAAATTTGCTGAGTGGCTTGTAGTACCTAATAATGTATTAGAGATTCATTATTATCTTGGTGTAGTTAGGCGTAAGAGGAATGACAGCAAAAGCGAAAAATTATATGCTGACCAGCAAAGATTGTTTAGAAAATTACAAAAACAGAATATTATTTTTACCTTGGGACAATTAATCAGGCACCCAGATAAAAGTTATCATGAAAAAGGTGTTGATGTTCGGTTAGCCGTAGAAATGATTAGATTTGCCAGAGAAAATAAATATGATGTTGCTTATTTGGTAAGTTCAGATACTGATTTAGTGACAGCAATAGAAGAAGTTCAGTCAATTGGTAAAACTGTTCAATATGTCGGTATCCCCAAGGGACAATCATTTGGACTTTCAAAAGTATCTAATGATGTAAGGTTATTAAGGCCAGAAGAAATAGAACAATTTTTTTCTTAAAAATTAATATAAAATGCAAAAAATGGAAAATAATCTACGAATAATTCCTCTTGGAGGATGTGAAGAAGTCGGTAGAAACATGACTGTTTTTGAGTATGGAAAAGATATTGTTATTTTGGATATGGGAATTCAATTTCCTGAACAAGATATGCCAGGCATTAATTATGTTATTCCAAATACAAAATATCTAAGAGGGAAAGAAAAAAACATTAGAGCTATCATTTTCTCCCATGGACATATGGATCATATCGGAGCAGCTCCATTATTATTAGACAAATTAGGCAATCCCCCAATCATTGGCAGACCATTCACTATAGAATTAATTAAGTTCCGCCAGGAAGATTACTCTTCAGGAAGTTCTAAAAGACTTAAAATAACTTATATAAAAAACATTAAAGATGAAATTAAACTCGGCGCTTTTACTATTAAGTTTTTCCAGGTTGATCATGCAATTATGGACGCGATAGGAATAATAATTCATACTCCATCAGCAACTGTTATCCACCCAGGCGACTGGATGATTGAACACAAACCTATTGGAAGAAAAAAAATAGAGTATAGACAATTGTCTAAGCTTCCAAAACCAACTGTTTTAATGCTTGAAAGCATAGGTTCAACTAATACTGAAAAACCAATAACTGAAAAACAAATGTTTGATAATTTGGAAAGATTAATTAAAAATGCGCCTGCTAGAGCTATTATTGCCACGTTTTCCTCGCAGGTTCAAAGAATTAAGCAAATTTTAGAATTTGCTTCTAAAGTTGACAAGAAAGTTGCTTTAGACGGGTTTTCTATGAAAATGAGTGTAGAAATTGCTAGAAAGTTAGGATATGTAAAAACGGGGAAAGGAACAATAATTCCAATAAATAAAATAAATGATTATCCAGATAGAAAAATCATTGTCTTATGCACCGGAGCGCAAGGAGAAGAAAATGCTGTTCTTCCCAGAATTGTTAATGGAGAACATAAATTTATTAAAATAAAGAAAAATGATACTATTATCTTTTCATCTTCAGTCGTTCCGGGCAATGAAAGAACTGTTCAGCGCCTTAAAGACAATCTTTATAGATTATCTGATAATGTAATTCATAGCGATGTTATGGATGTTCATACTTCCGGACACAGCAATATTAAAGATATTCAGGAAATTATAAGGCAAATTAATCCAACCTATTTCATTCCTGTTTACGCTAATCATTTTATGCTGAAAGAAGCTGCTAAAATAGCGTATAAAATGGGAATTGCAAAAGATAAGATTATTGTTCCAGATAACGGCTTTGTCATAGAAGTTAATAAACAAAGCATTAAAGTAGATAAGAAAAAAGTGCCTACTAACTATATATTTGTTGATGGTTCAGGTGTTGGAGATGTAGGAGAAATAGTTTTAAATGATCGCAGAAAATTAGCAGAAGATGGAATGTTTGTGATTGTAGCAGTTGTGGACAAAAAGACTGGTCAAGTTAAGGGTTCTCCTGATATAATATCTAGAGGGTTCATATATCTAAGAGAATCAAAGGAATTGCTTGCCCAAACCAGAAGAAAAGTAGTCAATATTGTGAATAAAACAACAGGAAGCGACCAAGCTGTTAACTGGACTCATGTTAAAGATGAAATCAGAAATAAAATTGGCCAATTCCTCTTTTCTAAAACCGAAAGAAGACCAATCATATTATCAGTTATAATTGAAGTTTAATTATGCGAATTTTATCTGGTATTCAACCAACCGGTTCAATACATATAGGGAATTATTTAGGAGCTATCAAGCAATGGATTGATTTCCAAGAAAAAAACGAATGCATTTTTTTCATTGCTGACTTACACTCTTTAACTATTCCTTACAAACCAGAAGAATTACAAAAGAACATCTTTGAAGCAGCTATTGCCCATTTAGCAGTCGGTATTGACCCTCAAAAAAGTGTTTTCTTCGTCCAATCACATATCAAAGAACATACTGAACTTTGCTGGCTTTTAAATACTGTATGTCCAGTTGGCGAACTTCAAAGAATGACTCAATATAAAGAAAAAGCCAAACAATTTAAAGGAAATGTTAATACTGGCCTTTTAGTTTATCCTGTTTTGCAAGCAGCTGATATTTTACTTTACAAAACACAAGGAGTGCCGGTAGGTAAAGACCAGGTACAGCATATTGAATTAGCTAGAACAATTGCTAGGAAATTCAACCAAAAATTTGGTAAAGTATTTCCAGAGCCAAAAGCCCTGCTTCCTAAATTAGGGGCTAAAATAATGGCTTTGAACAATCCTAAGCAAAAAATGTCAAAATCTTTAGGGCCTCAAAGCTATGTTTCTCTTTTTGAAGATTCAAAGGAAATCAAGAAAAAAGTAATGTCAGCAGTAACTGATACTGGAAAAGTAATAAAGTACGACCCGAAAAGAAAACCTGGCGTTTCAAACCTTTTAACAATTTACAGTTTGTTCAGCAATAAATCAATCAAAGAATTAGAAAAGAAATTTAAAGACAAGGGCTATGCTCAGCTCAAAAAATCTCTGACTCAGCTTTTAATTGATTCTCTAGATCCTTTCCGTAGAAAAAGAAAAGAACTTCTTACCAGAGAAGTTTTTGTAAAAGAAACTCTTAAACTAAGTGCAAAAAGAGCTCAACCCATTGCCTCATCCACAATCTCTGAAACCCGCGCCAAAATGGGCTTAGTTTAATTAAAAATAAAAAAACCATCTCTATATCTTCAGAGATGGTTTCTGTTTGTTAGCACCCATTTTTACAATCACGAGAGGAAATATACAACAACGTGAGCAAAGATATAAATAGGTAACCGAATAAACGATCGCTCATTACTATTCCTATACGCGCCGAATAGTCCAGTAACGTAAATAAACCAATCAAAACACCGAATGATAATACGAGAACACACATAGAAACCAAGAGCATAATGAAAGATCCCAAAATAATCCATCCTACCTTTTTTATTATATTTCTTACATTCATTCCTTTCCCTTTCAGTTTTAAAAGACCTTAAATTTCTAATTTTTCACTAAATATCACTATTTATAATTATATTCATTTACTGAATCCTGTCAATGACAAAGGCATGTATGCCTTGACGGCAAATAATATATTAAAATGGGGTATCTGCATCCAGTTCCTTGAAAACTTGACAAGATTAAAAGATTGTGATAGTTTAACATATCAAGAGTTATCCACTTGACAAATTTTTTCGCTGGAAGTTATGCACAGGGTAATTTATATGAATATTCATTATAATAAACTAATAATAAAGGTTTTGCTATGAAAATACCTCTTCCCAAATTAAAGGCAATGGTGTTGTTTTTTGCGTCTAATACGGACAAAAGATTATTAGGAAAGACAAAATTAATGAAATTATTTTACTTTGCCGATTTTGGTCATGTAAAAGAATATGGCGTGCCAATTACATGGGATATATATGTAAAATTGGAACATGGGCCTATCCCCACAATTATTAAAAATATGGTAGATTCCGTAGAAGATGACATAGATAATTCATTTCTATCAGATACAATATCAGTCAAAAAATCTGAAGGAAATTATTTATATAGAATTGTTCCATTAAGAAATTTTACGGAAAATGATGAAAGATATTTTTCAGAAAATGAACTTCTTATATTGAAAAACGTGTGCCTAAGATTTGGAGATAAAAATACTAAAGAAATAGTAGAAGCCTCTCACAAAGAATCTGCTTGGCTCAAAGGTCATCTAAGACAAAACATACCCTATTCTTTAGCTACTGGAGATAGCGATTGTAAGGTGTCTAAAGAAGATGTTGAATTGCTTTTAGGAATTTATGGATAAAAGATATGCCCAATTCGGCAGTATTTTTAGACACAACGAAAAAGAGTATGTTTATTTAGTTCATACCGAAGAAATTTTATATTCAGCCCTTATAGTTGATATCCAGGGAAGCGAAGCTCTTAAAAAAAGAGTAGAATATATAATAAAAAACAAGGGAACCCCCTTGGTAAATAGATTATTAGACGATAAGATATATTGTTTTGTGGAACTTAGAACAGAAGAAGTTAAGAATAGATTAGCACTTTTTACAAAAACAGGTGAAGATACCCCTCTGGAAAATTGTCTTCCTATAAATCCAATAGGAGAACTTGAGGAAGAAGACTTAAAAGAAATTAAACAACATATTGAAAGTAGCAATGGAGTTCCGAAAGAACTTAAAGAAAAGATGAAAAGTATAGTTATTGAATCATGAGACTACAACCCCCTGAAAAATCCCGATTCTTTGGCCTTCTAAATCGCGCCGTTCGCAAAGGCGAACAAGTATAAATCAAAAAAAGAAAAGAACTCCTCTCAAGAGAAGTCTTTGTTAAAGAAACTCTTAAAGTAGGGGCTAAAAGAGCTCAACCCATTGCCTCATCCACTATTTCTGAAACTCGCACCAAAATGGGACTAAAATAGCCGGCCGGCTATTTTTTTTATCCGCTTTTCCATTTTTTGCCGATTTCCGGATATTGGTTTAGATATTTTTTAACAATTTTCTGGAACTCTTCCAACCTCTCTTTAGTTTTTGCTTCAAAGCCCAAAACCAAAACCGGAAGATTAGAAGAAGCCCTGATTAGAAACCAGCCGTCTGGAAACTGAACCCTGGCTCCATTAACATCAATGACATTTTCTTTACCAAAATCCTTTTTAATTTGCTCAACTAGTTTCTCCACTGTTTTATATTTTATCTCATCAGCACAGTTAACATGAATAGTGGGAGTCTTGAAATACTGAGGTGTAGTTTTCATAACCTCTGAAAAAGACTTGTCTTGGCCCGAAAGATATTCCAATAATTTTAAAGAGGCAAAAACCGCATCGTCATAATCATAATAGCCATAGCGATAAAATATATGACCACTACCCTCTCCACCCAAAACAGCATCCACTTCTTTGCTTTTCTGTTTAATATATGAATGGCCGGTTTTCCAAATGATCGGCTTGCCACCATTGCTCTCAATATCCTCAAATAATCCTTGGGTTGCTTTGACGTCAAAAACTATGGCTGAACCTGGTTTTTCTTTCAAGGCCTGACGAGCTAAAATAATCAAAACCTGATCAGGAAAAACATTCTCTCCTCTTTCATTGCAAAAGCCGACTCGATCACCGTCTCCGTCATAACTAAGACCTATATCAGCTTTCTCTTTTTTAACTTTCTCTGACAAAGCCTTCTGAGCTTTCACTAAAGTAGGGTTAGGCTCATGGTTAGGAAAAGAAAAATCTATATCGCAAAATTGTTCAATCACCTGACAACCTGCTTCTCCTAAAATTTGAGGGGCGATCAGCCCGGCCGTGCCATTGCCACAATTAATCACTACTTTTAACTTTTTCTTTAAATTAATCTTTGACAATACCTCTTTTTTGTAATCTTCAAATATGCCTTCGTATTTTCTCAACTTGCCCTGACCAGAAATAAAATCGTTGTTTAAAATAATTTCGTATATTTCTTTTACACCCTCGGGCAACAAAGTGGTAGAAAAATCATAAGCCAGCTTAAAACCGCTCCAACCGTTAGGATTATGAGAAGCAGTAATCATAGCTCCGCCCTTTATTTTCAAATGATACTGGGAAAAATAAAGAACCGGCGAAATGACCATGCCAATTTCAACCACATTAATTCCGGAAAAAAGCAGGCCTTTGATAAAACTATTTTTTAGCATTTCCGAATACTCGCGAGCATCAAAACCAACTACTGCCTCTTTTAGCCCCCTCCTTTTAAGAAAAACGGCAAAACCTTTAGCAATAATTTCAGAGCTCTTTTCATTCAACTCCTTATCATTAACCCGGCCCCTAATATCATATTCTCGGAACATTGTTTTTTCAATTTCCATAGTGTTTTAGATTAAAATATTGAATTGACTTTCATGTAAATCTATTATACCATAGATTTATGAGTTTTTCAGTAGGTATTATTGGTCTTCCAAACGTTGGAAAGTCCACCTTGTTCAAAGCTCTAACCAAGAAAAGAGTTGATATTGCTGATTATCCTTTTACTACTATTGATCCTAATATAGGCATGGTAACTGTGCCTGATAAAAGATTAAAGCAAATTGCTTCAATCATCCAGCCAAAAAAAACTATTGAAACTGTTATTAAGTTTGTTGACATTGCCGGTCTTGTCAAAGGCGCTCACAAAGGAGAAGGAATGGGAAACCAATTCTTATCACATATTAGACCGTGCGATGCAGTAATAGAGGTAGTCAAAGCTTTTGGCGATTCTAATCCAGAACAGGACATTGAAATAATCAAAAATGAGTTATTGATGAAAGACCAAGAGCTTGAAAATAATGTTTTAAGCTCAAAGCCGAAAATATATTTATTTAACATTAAAGAAGATAATACAAATTTACCTGAAATTGAAAATAGCTTGGCAATTGATTTAAAAACAGAGTCAGAAATAAATGATTTGTCTCCAGAAGAAATTGAAGAATTAAAAATCCAATCAAAGCTTGACGAGTTAATCCTGGCTTGTTACAATATCTTAGACCTAATTACTTTCTTTACTACGACCGGAGGAAAAGAAGTCAGGGCTTGGACTATAAAAAAAGGCTCTGATGTTATTGCAGCCGCAACTAAAGTTCATACTGATTTTGCTGAGAAGTTTATCAAAGCAGAAGTGATTTCCTGGCAAAAATTAGTTGAATCCGGTTCTCATGTCATAGTTGGAAAAGAATATATTGTTCAAGACGGAGATATAATTGAGTTCAAGATTTAAGAACCTGCCTTCGACAGAACCTTGATTCGCTATTGTATAAATATATAATCTTGAATTAACAATCAATATGAAAAATTACGAATTAACTTATTTAATTTCATCAGATGTTTCTGGAGAAGAATTAAAAAATCTTTCTGAAAAGATAAAAAGTTTTGTTCAGGAAGAAGAAGGCGCTATAAAAAAAACAACAGAACCATCTAAAACAAAACTTGGATACCAAATAAAGGAAAAAGGGGAAGCGTTTTCATGTATTCTGAATTTTTCTTTAAATCCTGAAAAAATAGCGGATTTAGAAAAGAAATTAAAAGCAGAAAACCAAATTCTCCGTTATATGATTTTAAATAAAGATCTTTTTGAAAAGATCCTTTATCCAAAACGAACCAGTCCTAAACTGGAAACAAAAGAATCTGAAAAGGTCGAATTAAAAGAAATAGACAAAAAAATAGAAGAAATTTTAAAAGAGTAAGCGATACCAATAATACTGATCTTCATACCAATGATACGAATATTAGTATAATTAGTATGCAATTCGTATATTAGTATCGCTATTATAATGAATTTCAACAAAGTAGTTCTTATTGGTCGTCTTACCAAAGATCCAGAAACAAAAACCATTCCTTCGGGTCATATGGTTTGCAGTTTTGGATTGGCAACCAACAGAGTGTGGACTGACCGACAAACAAACCAAAAACAAGAAAAAGTGGAATTTCATAATATTGTTCTATGGAGAAAATTGGCTGAAATCGCTTCCCAATATCTGCGCAAAGGAAGTTTAGTTTTAATTGAAGGAAGAATCCAAACAAGATCTTGGGAAGACCAAACAGGCAATAGAAAATACAGAACAGAAATTATTGCTGAAAACATACAATTAGCGCCAAGAAGTTTTTCTCCAATGAAACAAAATCATCCGCAAACACAAGAAGGACGAGAAGATATTCCAATTATTGAAGAAGATAAACACCAAGACAAGGAACAAGATAAAGAAATCCGGGTAGAAGACATACCTTTATAAAATTATGGATTGTTATTTTTGCCAAAGAAATATCAGAGAAATTGATTTTAGAAATACAGAGCTTCTTAAGAGGTTCGTTTCTGGCTTGGGCAAAATCAAAGCCAAAAAAAGAACCGGAGTATGTTCTAAACACCAGAGACATCTGGCAAAAGCAATAAAAAGAGCCCGACATATTGGATTATTGTCAGCTACGACTAAATAAAAAAACTAAATTAAGTTTACTTCTACGAGATTAAACTTAGTTTAGTTTTTTTATACTTGTTCAATAACAGCTTTTTTGAGCTTTTTCATTATCTGAGGATTCTCTTTCAAAAATGCCTTTGCTCCCTCCATCCCCTGTCCTAATTTCTGGTTATCATATTGATACCAGCTTCCTGACTTTTTGATAATATCATTCTTTAATCCGAAATTCAAAAGATCTGCTATATATGATATTCCTTCATTATAATAAATATCAAATTCAGTAATCTTAAAAGGAGCAGCCACTTTATTCTTAACTATTTTTGCCTTAATCCTGCTTCCAATAATCTCATCTCCGTGCTTTATCTGGGCAACTCTTCTTAAATTAATCCTTACTGAAGAATAAAATTTAAGAGCCAAACCTCCTGGTGTAGTTTCTGGATTTCCCCAAACTACGCCTATTTTCATTCTGGTTTGGTTCAAGAATACAACAGAGGTTTTGGTTTTAGCAACAATTGAAGCTAACTTTCTAAGAGCGGCAGACATTAATCTTGCCTGGAGCCCTATTTGAAGATCACCTATTTCTCCAGCAATTTCAGCTTTAGGAGTTAAAGCGGCTACTGAATCAATAATAATAACATCTATTTTGCTTGATCTAATCAAGCTTTCAACAATTTGCAAGGCCTGTTCTCCTGAATCTGGCTGAGAAATTAAAAGATCGTTAATATTTACTCCAATTCTCTTGGCATATTCAGGATCCAAGGCATGCTCTGCATCTATAAAAGCGGCTACTCCGCCTTTTTTTTGAGCCTCAGCGCAGATATGTAATGCCAACGTACTTTTCCCTGTAGATTCAATCCCATAAATCTCAATTACTCTTCCTCTAGGGATTCCACCTATTCCTAGAGATCTATCCAAAGAAACAGAACCAGTAGAAATAGCGTTTACATCAACATGACCTACTTCTCTAAGCTTCATAATCGCGCCTTCGCCAAAACGCTCTTTAATTTCATCTATTGTTTCTTGTAGATCGTTTTTTTCTTCTTTTTCTTTTGCCATATTCTATAATAACATATCACTACCAGAAATCAACAACCCTTTGTGAATAAAAAAAACACCCAAACATGGGCTTTTTTGTTTAAAAAGATTAATTCCTTAAACTTTTTCCCATTCGCCTTTATCTTCAGGATTATCTTTCTCCATGCTTTCTATATTTTCTGCTGTTTCCACATTTCCATAAACCTCCCGCGCTCTTGCTCCTTCGCCAGGTCCAACCACTCCCCGCTCTTCTAAAATATCAATCAATCTGGCTGCTCTGGCATAACCAATTCGCAGTCTCCTCTGAAGCAAAGAAGCAGAGGCCTTATTTGCTTCAATCACCAATCTTTTTGCTTCTTCATAAAGCAAATCCTCTTGATCATATGAAACCCCAGCGCTTTGTTCCTGCCTTTCTGAATCTCTTTCTAATTCCTGAATTAACCCAGTTTCCATTTCTTTTTGCGGCTCCAATTCTTCTTTTTTTGACATTATATGCTTGACTACTTTTCTAACTTCTTTTTCAGAAACATAAGAACCTTGAATTCTCTTTGGCTTGGCTATTTCAGCTGAAACATAAAGCAAATCTCCTAAACCAAGAAGTTTCTCAGCTCCAGCTGTGTCCAGAACTGTTCGGGAATCAACTTGGGAAGCAACTTGAAAAGTAATCCGCGACGTTATGTTTGCTTTAATTAAACCGGTAATTACTTCCACTGACGGCCGCTGGGTAGCCACTATCAAATGAATGCCAACTGCTCTTGCCATCTGAGCTAAACGAACGATCCCTGCCTCAATCTCTCTCCCTTTAGCTGCCATCAAATCAGCCAGCTCATCAATAATCAGAACAATAAACGGCAAAGGAGGACTACCATCTTTTAAAGTCAACTCGTTGAAAGAAGCAATATCTCTTGCCTTGGCTTCTGATAATACATCAAACCTTCTTTCCATTTCATCGGTCAGCCATTTTAAAGCGCTAATAGTTTGCTTAGCACTATAAATTACTGGGCATAAAAGATGGGGAAGATTATTATAAACTGGGAACTCAACTCTTTTTGGATCAACCAAAATAAATCTCAGGTTTTCTGGACTAGCGCTTTTGAAAGAAGTGCTGGGCTGATAAAGCAAGCTTAAAATTAAAGAATTGAGAAAAATGGTCTTACCTGTTCCGGTACTGCCAGCCACCAAAAGATGAGGCATTCTGGCTAAATCAGTATAAACTGGAAGACCAGAAACATCTCTGCCTAAAGCAAGCACTAAACTTGACAAAGATTTTTGGAAATCAGGACCTTCAATTAAGTTTCTCAGTCTAACCTGAGCCCGAGCTTTATTAGGAATTTCAATGCCAACTAACGACCTGCCTGGAATAGGAGCTTCAATTCTAATCGGATGGCTAGCCAAAGCCAGAGACAAATCATTAGACAGGCCAGTGATTTTAGATAGCTTTACTCCCTCAGCCGGCTTCAAAGTATATTGCGTGACAGTCGGACCAATGTTTACTTCCGACATTACCACTTCAATATTAAAGTTCTCTAATGTCTTTTTAATAACTGCTGAATTTACTTTGGTATCACCGCTGGTAGGAGCACCGCGATCCGGCTCTAAAAGATTAAATGGAGGAGGTTGATAAGAAAAAGTTCTATTACCATCTACTGATTTTGTCTCTAATTTCATACCCGCCAACACAGAACTTTCATCTTGCTTTAGTTCTTTTGAAGCAGAATCAGGAATCTCTTTAATTTTAAACTTAGGCATAAAGATTCTTTTAATAATAGATGGTTTAACAGGAGCTTCTTCTTTATCCAGGGCTTGAGGAGATTCAAGAGCTTCCTTTTTACGAGGTTTACCTAAGAAGTGCCAGAAAATTAAACTTCCAATAACAATTAAAGCTAAAAATATAATTTGGGCTGCCCAAAATCCAAAATACTTTAGAAGAGGCCAGGATAAAAGATAGCCCAGCCAGCCGCCTTTCATAGATTCTGGATTAAAACCAGCCGAAATCCCGGTTATTCCAAAGATTAAAAGCAAACCAGCTAAAATTACTGGCCAAAAGGTTTTTCTTCCTTTTTTAAAAAACTTCTCGTCGCCTTTTGCAAATAAAAGCGCTAATCCTCCCAAAATAAATATTAAAGGGATTAAAAAAACTGTTTCTCCAACTAAGAACCTGCCCGCTTTCATAAAGTAAAGGCCTGCTTTTCCAGCTTTGTCAAAAAAACTTAAACCAGCAATTACTGCTATTAAAATCATTAAAACTCCGAAAATCATTTGCTTTATCTCAACAGGCAAAGCAAAACGACCACGCCTTTTTTCTCGTTTTTCAAATTTCTTCTTAAATTTTCTCTTTTTTCTCTTAGACATATTTATGATGAGCTAGTCCCGAACTACTCTGCAACTGTTATTTTATTTTACCATTTTAAGCTACTTTCTAAAACCAGTGCTTACTGGAATAATTAATTTGAATTTTTATTATAAATAGATTTTTCGAAATCTTCACTTTTTCTAGAAATAAAGATTGTATTTTTATTCTTGTTATCAAAAATTACAAAGAAATAAGAAAAAATTGGATTACGTCCTAACACACGAGGCGTATCATTTTTTTCTGAAAAAGCAACCTCTACTTTTAATTTCTCTTCTCCTATTTTAATAACAGCAGGGTGTAAAAAAGCTGGAAATTTATCTCCGCTTATGCTCCCGACATCAATCTTCTTTCCTTCACCAAGAGAAAACCCCAATAATTCTGCATCGCTTTTCGTAAAAAGGGAAACTTCGGCTCCAGAATCAACCAAAACTAAAAAAGAGAATTCTTCATTAGAATTCTTTTTGAATAAACTTATATCTATTGCTGGAAAGGTATTTACTTTTCCTCCTTCTAAAAAAAGCTTAAATCCGTAAGGAAAAATGTATTTTTTCATAAAAAATAAACAAAAACTTCTTCTTTGGGCACAAAGAGTAATAAGATATCTTTTGTTGATTTTTCCGGAAATAGTTTTTTTGCTTTTTCAAATGCCTCTTTTGAAGAC
Source organism: Candidatus Nealsoniibacteriota bacterium (assembly GCA_030616085.1). Taxonomy (GTDB): domain Bacteria; phylum Patescibacteriota; class Minisyncoccia; order Minisyncoccales; family GWA2-38-27; genus JAUWYA01. The sequence continues at coordinate 21,858 of JAUWYA010000006.1, forward strand.
TCTCCTTCGGCAACCACCTTTCCATCCACAATAGCTAAATCTTTCCCCCTGAACTTGAAAAAGTCAATAACCGGAATTTTATTTTGTTCTTCTTTCATCAATTTTATTATAACTTATTTTAAAAATAAAATAAAGATTTTTTAACTCTTAGCCCGCGGATCAGTTTGGGCTGGTTGACATCCGATATCAACCACAATATTATTCTCCTGTCAGCAATCCTCTCTCCCTCGCTCCTTCCGCGTATAGCTTTTTAATCTGCGCTGAAGAAAGTGCTTGTTCATAGATACGGACGTCGTCGATGAGACCAGTCATAGCATGATTGGCACCACACCAGTTAGCATCATATATTCCTAAATTAATCTTAGAGATGTTGCCATAAGAACCTGAAAGATTAGATGCGCTCTGAAATAGTTTACTATCTATGTATATCCGATGAGTTTGAGTTGGCAGGTCAAAAGTATAAACAAAATGATGCCACGAATTATCTGCGGGCACAGATACTGCTATTGGCGTATTTACTCCGGAGTCATTAGCAATATAAGCATTGCCGTAATTTCTTATCCAAAATCCACTACAACATCCTGGTACACTGTACTGTGTTCTTAATCTAACAATTGTTCCATTATTACTGATTTTCAGCCAAGCCATAAAACTAAATCTATCCTGAGGCAAATTATATATCGGATTTGACGAAGTTATGTTCTTGTAGGCCCCGGTCGGACAGGGCGTAGAAGCGGTTTTCGCGGACGGAAGATAATTAAGGCACTTGCCGTTTATTCCATCATCCCAAATCACATTACTACCAATTGCGCCAATGTCTAAAATGTTATCATAGCCGCTACTGTCTCCTGCTGTTCCTCCGCTTCCCTCGTTAAAATCCCATATACCTACTGCATAAGCGCCTAAAGCATGATGCACGCTCGCAGCAAACTGAAGTCCTTTGGCTGTTTTGGCTTTATCTCTGGCTGACTTGGTAGCTACTAATACAATACTGGCTATAATTCCAATAATAGCTATCACTACCATTAACTCAATAAGAGTGAAGGATTTCTGCTTCATTGTTTTATTTTACCATTTTAAACTACTTTCTAAAACCAGTTCCAGCAGGAATAAGTTTTCCAATTATCACATTTTCTTTCAAACCGCGCAATTTATCTTTCTTGCCTTCTAAAGCTGCTCTGATTAAAACTCTGGATGTTTCTTGGAAAGAAGCAGCCGATAAAAAGGAATCAGTAGTCAAGGCTACCCTGGAAATTCCCAATAAAATAGTAGCTGCTTTTGCTGTTTTCTTTTTCTCTTTTTTCAGCTTAATATTTTCCTCAAGAAGCTCAGACTCCTCAATAATCTCTCCGACTGCAAAATTACTATCTCCTGCATCTTTAATTTTTACTCGGGAAAACATCTGACGAATTATCACTTCAATATGTTTATCATGGATAACTGCTCCTTGGGAAACATAAATCCTTTGAATCTCTTTAGAAATATAGCGCTGGGTTTCTTCTTTGCCCCTGAGTTTAAACAATTCTTTTAAATCTAAACTTCCTTCGCAAAGCTGCTGTCCTTTCTTTATGTCCTGACCCTTTTCTACGAAAATTGCTGTTTTGGCAGGTATCTTATACTCAATAATATCATCAGCTTTTTTGCCATTAACTTTTGCTCTAATAGTTCTATCCGGAGTAATTTCCAAAATCTTTCCTTCATCCTTGGAAATCTCTGCTTTTCCCCCAGGTATCCTTGCTTCAAAAATCTCTTGAACCCGGGGAAGACCAAAAGTAATATCGCTTCCACCAGCCACTCCTCCAGTATGAAAAGTTCTCATTGTTAATTGAGTGCCTGGCTCTCCTATTGCTTGAGCAGCAATAATTCCTACTGCTGATCCTTTTTTTACCAATTGATTTGCGCCAAGATCCCAGCCATAACATTTCTGGCAAATTCCCCGAACTGACTTACAGCTTATTGGAGAACGAACTTTAACCTTTTCAATTCCTTGCTCTGTTATTTTCCTTACTGTTTGCCAGTCAATCATTTCACCTTTTTTAACAATGCCTTTTATGCCTTCCAAAGCTACTCTGCCGACAATCTTAAAAGCAAAATCCTGACCTAATTCATCAGCATCTTTCTTGAATATCTCAAATCCTTCCTGGTCTTTGCAATCTTCTTCAAAAACAACTACCTCATGGGAAACATCAACCAAGCGGCGAGTCAAATAACCAGCTGTTGACGTTCGTAAAGCAGTATCAGCTGTTCCTTTTCTTGCTCCATGAGTAGAAATAAAATATTCTAAAACATCAAACCCTTCCTTAAATGAACTTTTTACCGGCAGTTCAATAATCTGGCCGGCTGGATTAATTACTAAACCTTTCATTCCTGCCATTTGAACAGGCTGAGCCCAAGACCCTCTTGCTCCTGAATCAACCATTGAAAATATTGAACCCATCTCAGGCAGTGTTTTTGGCACTAATTTCTCAATTTCAGATTTTGCTTTTGTCCAAACCTCAATTACTTTACTGCTTTTTTCTTCTTTAGAAAGCAAACCTCTTCTAAAGTGGCTGTCAATCATTTCTATTTCTTTTTCAGCCGCTTTAATGATTCCTTCTTTCTCCGGAGGAACAATTAAATCGTCCATTCCCCATGTTATTCCAGAAATTGTGGCTGATTCAAATCCTAGCTTCTTAATTTTATCTAATGTCTCTTCAATTACCTCCTGTTTATATTTTGAAATAATTCCACCAACTATTTTTTCTAATTTCTTTGAATCCATTGTATTATCAACAAAAACATAGTCATCTGGCAAGGTCTCGTTGAATAGAATCCTGCCTACGGTTGTTTCCCTAATTTCATCTTTAACTGGAACCTTTATTTTAGCTCTTAAATCAATGTCTCCGTATTCATAAGCTATAATTGCCTCCTCTGGACTAGAAAAATTCTTTCCCTCTCCTTTTGCTTCTTTTTTTATCTTAGTAATCCAATAACAACCAAGAATAATATCCTGGGTAGGAGCTATAACAGGAACTCCAGTAGCTGGCTTTAATAAATTAAGAGAAGAAAGCATGATTGTTTTTGCTTCTTCTTGAGCTTCTTTGCTTAAAGGCACATGAACCGCCATCTGGTCGCCGTCAAAGTCAGCATTAAACGCCTTGCAAGTCATAGGATGAATTTCAATTGATTCTCCTTCAATCAAAACTGGCTGAAATGCCTGTATTCCTAAACGGTGAAGAGTAGGTGCGCGATTAAGCAAAACAAGCTTATCCTTAACCACTTCCTCTAAAATTGCCCAAACCTCATCTGTTTCTTGTTCAATCAGCTTTGAAGCTCCGCGAACATTATATGCAAGCTCTTTATCTAAAATTCTTTTAATAACAAAGGGCTTGAACAGCTCCAAAGCCATTTTTTTAGGAAGACCGCACTGATGAAGTTTTAATTGAGCTCCAACTACAATCACTGATCTCCCTGAATAATCAACCCTCTTGCCTAAAAGATTCTGACGAAACCTGCCTTGTTTTCCTTTAAGCATATCAGCTAATGATTTTAGCAGCCTTCGACCACCAGTCGTAGCAGTGGTCAAAATACCTTTCCTCATTCCATTATCAATCAACGCGTCAACTGCCTCCTGAAGCATTCTTTTCTCATTTCTAACAATTACTTCTGGAGCTGAAATCTCTAATAAATATTTTAATCTATTGTTTCTATTAATAACTCTTCTATATAAGTCGTTTAAATCAGAAGAAGCATAACGGCCTCCATCCAGCTGAACCATTGGCCTTAAATCAGGAGGCAAAACAGGGATAACAGTCAAAAACATCCATTCCGGCCTAATTCCTGATTTAATCAATCCCTGCAAAAACCTCAAACGTCTTAGAATCTTTCTCCGAGATATTGCTGTTGTTTTTTCTTCTTCTTTCTTTAATTTCTGTATTTCTTTTTTAACATCAAACTTCTCAAAAATCTTTCTTAAGGTCTCAGCTCCGGTCCCAGCTTCAAAAACTTCACCGTATTTCAAAGAATAATCATAATATTCAATTTCAGAAAATACTCTTAACGGCTTAATCTCTGAAATTTCCTCCTTTGCCCTGCTCCTTGCTGCTTTCAATTCCTCCAAGCCGATCTTCAGCTCTTTTTTGTTTGCAACCTTGCGGGGAGTCTCTCGCTTCGCTTGATCCAGTGTTTCTTGTTTCTTGTTTCTTGTTTTAATTTTGTATTCTTTCTCAATTTCTTCCAAAACTCTTTTTTTTGCCTCTTCATTAACGCTAGTCACAATATAAGCGGCAAAATAAATTACTTTTTCCAACTGCTGCATAGGAATATCTAAAACCATTCCTATTCTTGAAGGAAGCCCTCGCAAAAACCAGATATGAGAAACAGAACAAGCTAATTTGATATGGCCCATCCTTTCTCGCCTTACTGCCGATTTTGTCACCTCAACCCCGCACCTGTCACAAATCATTCCCTTATAGCGAATCCTTCTGTACTTGCCGCAATAGCACTCATAATCTTTTGCTGGACCAAATGTCTTCTCGCAAAACAGCCCGTCTTTTTCCGCTTTCTGCGTCCTATAATTAATGGTTTCTGGTTTAGTAACCTCGCCGTGGCTCCAATTTAAAATCTCCTCTGGCGAGGCAAGTTTTATTCTTATTGCTTCTAAATCTGTAACCCTCATGATTTTTTGTCTCCTTTGGATTTCTCTTTAATCTCAACGCTTAATCCTAAAGATTTAAGCTCATTCACGAGCAAATTAAACGACGCTGGTATGTTTGGAGATTTAATCTTTTCGCCTTTCAAAATCGCTTCATAGGTTGCTGCCCTTCCTAAAACATCATCTGACTTTATAGTCAGCATTTCCTGCAAAATATTAGCAGCTCCATATCCTTCTAAAGCCCACACTTCCATTTCCCCAAATCTCTGGCCTCCAAACTGGGCTTTACCGCCCAAAGGCTGCTGGGTAATCAGAGAATAAGGCCCAATTGAACGCATATGAATCTTATCTTCAACCATATGAATAAGCTTCATCATATATATATAGCCAACTGTAATTTTTTCTGGGAATGGAAATCCGGTTCTTCCGTCATATAAAGTAAGTTTTCCATCTTCGGAAAAACCAGCATTTTTCAATTCATTCTTAATATCTGTTTCCGTGGCTCCTGCCATAGCAGGCGATACTGCCACATAATTTAACTTTTGGGCAGCCAGGCCGAGATGAGTTTCTAATATCTGGCCAAGATTCATTCTTGAAGCAACACCCAAAGGATTAAGAATAATATCCACTGGTGTTCCATCTTCTAAAAATGGCATCTCTTCTTCAGGCACAACCTTAGAAATTACTCCTTTGTTTCCATGACGGCCAGCTAACTTATCTCCTGCTTGAATCTTTCTAACCACTGCTATCTTAACCTCAACTTTCTTAAGAACTCCTGGCTCCAACTTATGTCCTTCTTCTCTGGAGAAAACTTTTACTCCAACCACTCTTCCTCTTCTTCCATGCTGCATAAGCAAAGAGCTATCTTTAACATCTCTTGCCTTTTCTCCAAAGATTGCCCGCAAGAGCCGCTCTTCAGCAGTCAAGCCAGCTTCCCCTTTCGGTGAAATCTTGCCAACTAAAATATCATTAGGCCCAACTTCAGCCCCTATTCTAATAATTCCCTCCTCATCTAAGTCCTTTAATTTCTCTTCAGAAACATTAGGAATGTCGCAGGTAGTAATTTCTGGACCTAATTTTGTCTCTCTGACATCGCAGGTGAATTTCTCAATATGGATTGAACTATAGAAATCATCTTTAACCAATCTCTCCGATATTATAATTGCGTCTTCAAAATTAGCTCCTTGCCAGGAAATAAAAGCAACTAAAACATTCTGGCCCAAAGCCAGCCTTCCTTGAGAAATTGCTCCGCCATCTGCCAAAACATCTCCTTTCTTAACTTTTTGCCCTTTTGCAACAACTGGTCTTTGATGAAAACAAGTATATTGGTTGGTTCTGACAAAGGTCTTTAAATTGTAGGTCTTTTTCCCAACTACAATATGCCCGGCATCTACCTCTATGACTCTGCCGTCCTCTTCAGCAATTACTTCCTGTCCTGAATCCCGAGCCACTCTCTCCTCCACGCCCGAGCAGACTAAAGGCACCTCTGGTCTTATCAAAGGCACTGATTGCCGCTGCATATTTGAACCCATTAGGGCTCGGTTAGCATCATCATTTTGCAAAAATGGAATAAGAGAAGTCCCGATAGAAAAGCACTGTTCAGTAGAAACATCAATAAAGTCAATCTTGTCTCTGTCAATCAAGCCTGGCTCTCCCTTTATTCTGGCCTCAACTTTCTTAGGAACAATCCTGTTTTTAGCGTCAATAGCAACACCGCAATGAGCAATATTATGCCTTTCTTCTTCAAAAGCGTTAAGATACTGAACTTTAGATGTAACTTTTCCTTTGTCTACTTTAAAGTAAGGCGTCTCAATAAACCCGTATGGATTAACTTTAGCATAAGTGGCTAAGTGATTAACTAATCCAATATTAGGGCCTTCTGGCGTTTGAATTGGACAAACTCTTCCATAATGAGAAGGCTGAACGTCTCTTACTTCAAATCCCGCTCTTTCTCTGGTTAAACCTCCTGGGCCAGTGGCTGACAATCTTCTCTTATGCTCTAATTCAGCCAAAGGATTTTCATTGTCCATAAACTGACACAGCTGAGAAGAAGTAAAGAATTCTTTTACAACTCCCATAACCGGCCTGGGATTAACTATTTGGGCCGGGGTTAAATCATGAACATCTAAAGTGGACATCCTGTCTTTGACAATCCTTTCCATCCTCATTAAACCTACTCTAACTCTGTTCTGAAGAAGTTCAGCAACAGTCCTTACTCTTCTATTCCCTAAATGATCAATTTCATCTGCTTTTGCCTCAGGATCACTATTCAACCTAATAATCTCTTTAACAACCTCTATTAAATCTTCTGGCTTCAAAACCCTGTCTTCTGGCTTAATCTCTTTTGGCTTGCCTGGTTTCAACGCTGGCAAGCGCTGATACATTCTCCATCTTCCAACTTTGGATAAATCATATCTTTCAAAGTTAAAGAACACGCTCTCAATCAATTCTCTAGCTGTATCAGGAGTTACCAAGTCACCTGGCCTTAAACGTCTGTAAATTTCCACTAAAGCTTCTTCCTGGTTTTGTGCTGCATCTTTCTTTAAGGTTTCTTCAATGAAATCACCAAACATACTTTTCATCTGCTTGTTATCTAATCCGCAAAGCGCTCTTAATAAAGTGGTTGCAGCCACTTTTCTCTTTCTATCAATCTTTACTCCAATAAAGTTGCCGGCATCAGTTTCAAATTCAAGCCAAGCTCCTCGGTTAGGAATAATTTTAGCGCCAAAGCGTTTTCTTCCTCTGGATGTTTGGCTATTGAAAAAAGCTCCTGGAGAACGAATAAGCTGGGCAATAGCCACTCTTTCAATTCCATTAACAACAAAAGTTCCCCTTTCAGTCATCAAGGGGAAATCAGTTAAGAAAACTTCCTGTTCTCTGCTCTTTTTGGTTTTAAGATTAACTAACTTTGCTTTAACTCTTAAAGATGCTTCAAAAGAATCATTATTTTCCTTTGCCTCCAAATCCGTTTTATACTTTGGCTTATCCAATTTATAGTCTAAAAACCAGATCTCTAGTTCTTTGCCTGTATGATCTCTGATAGGGAAAATCTCAGAAAACAGTTCTTTTAATCCCTCCTGCCAAAACCACTGCCAGCTCTCTTTCTGAAGATTCAGCAAGTAGGGCAGGCTTAAAGAAACTTTTGACTTAGAGAAGTTCTTAGTTTTCATGAAAAAAACAAAAGGACTCTAAAAGTTTTAGAGTAAAATTATGCTTGATTACTTAAAAAGAATAAAGAAACAAAATTAAGTACCCTCTCTTCAAATACAATACTGTATTGGAAGCTCTTAATGAAGATGAACTCAAGGCGCGACAACGAAAGGTACTTTTAAGTACATTGAGGAGGAGCAACGAAGAGATCGCTTCATTAAGAGCTTCTCTTTAGAGCCAGAGTATTTATTCTTCTGGCGTTGTTGCTCGTCGCTTATGTATCACAAGGACACACTTCGCTCCTCGCGCCTAGCCAGAAGAATAAATCTTTCTGGCCAATGCAGTGTTGTATTTGAAGAGCGGGTACAGTAAAAGAGATATTCCAAAATTAAAATACCTCTGAATTAATATTCAAATATTCACTAATTTAAATTCTAATCTTTTTTGAAAAACTTGTCAACCCCGTAGAAGAATTTCGGAAGATTTTTTCAAAGAAAAATCAAATTTATGAAATAATCCGAAATTTCTCTACAGGGTCAATAGCTTTAGTCTTCTTCCTCAATCGGAACAACAGGCGGCTCTTCTTCAACTATTCCTTTTAATGCCTTTTCTCCAGCCCTTAAATTGTTTAAAATCGCAATCACTAATGAATGGTCAGGGTTTGCATCTAGAATCTTCTCAAATGTTTTGATAGCCAATTGCTTTTCTCCTAATTCATCGTAGGTCAAGCCCAAAAAGTACAAAGCATTAGCATAATCAGGGTTTAGCAAAATCGCTCTTTCAAATTCAGCTCTGGCCTTTTCATAATCTTGGCTCTGAAAATAGACCAATCCCAATTGAAAAGCCAAACCAACATCATAAGGAGCAAAAGTTCTTGCTTTTTCAAGCTGAGTAATCATTTCTGCTCCTTTTCCCTGAGCTTGATAAACCATTGCTAATTGAAAATGGGCTGGGGCATAATCAGATTTCATTTCAATCGCTTTGTTAAACTGATTTTCAGCTTCAACAAGAAGCTCATTTTGCTCTTCTTTTTCTTCGTCTGCAATTAATAAAGAGGCCTCTCTCAAAAGAACAATTCCTATTTGCGTTGGGAAGAATGGATTAATCGGCTCAAGTTCTGATGCCTTTTCATATGATTCTACTGCCCATTCCTTTGTTCCTCCGACCATTCCAATCAGATTCTGATACACAGATCCGCGAGCTGACCAATTAACCACATTTTTAGGATTGATTTCAACAGCTGTCTTAGCTGAATTCACAGCGTTATTAATTAGAATCTGAACTTGCCTGGTAACCTCTGCCTCGGATAAATCTGTTCTTGCTGATATTTCATTTATGTTCTGAAGATAAATCTGGGATAATTCCCGCCAATACAAATCTACTCCCGGACTTACTCTGGCTGCATCTTCAAAATGCTCCATGGTCTTAATACTTTCTTCTTCCTGCCAATCTTTCATTCCTTTTAAATAACTTGCAGCGCCAACATATCTCTGACCCTCAAGAATAAGAGTGCCTAAACCAAAAATGAAAATCAAAGTAAAAGCAAAAGTAATGCCAAGAGTTACTAAAGAAGAAGGTTTTAGCAAAACTTCTTTTCTAACAGGAGAAAACAAGGAAACAAAACTAGCCATTAATAAAAACCAGACAAAATCCAAAGAAAGACTTGATTGATATAAGAAATACGCAACGCTTACAGTCAGGAAACTGATAAAAATCCCTAAACCTAATGTCCAATAAGGCCCCTGACCTTCTTCTTGCTTTTTGGTAAATAAAAACTTTATTCCATAAAAGATAAAAAATCCAAGCAAAGCGAAAAATGATAATATTCCTAAAACCCCTGTAGTGGCTAACATAGTCATCATCTTTGAACTTGCCCAATCAAACCTTAAATTCCAAAAACTACCCTGGTTAAAAGCAATATCCTTATACTTTGAGAAATTATAAATAAAAGTACCGGGTCCTGAACCAATAACTGGGTCTTGCTTTAATGTATTCCAAGCAATATCAAAACTTGCCCGATGAGTTAAGAAAACCTCAATCGGTCTATCCGGAGTTCCAGGAATCTGAAACCTGAAAAAACTAAAAAGCAAAGCCAAAGCCAAAAAAAACATTGGTAAAACTAACCAACGGTTGTCAAAAACATCTCTTCTCTGAGTACCAAAAGCAATAACTAAAGCTGAGCCCACTATTACCAGCCACCATGCAACCTGAAAATTTATGAAAAGCAGCAAAACAGCCAAAAGCACAATAGCAGCAATAGAAAACACTCTTAAATATTTTCCTTTGCCAATAATTAAAAAGATTATAACCAAAGGCAGTAAAATAGCCGCGAAAACAGCCAAACTATTCACTCCACCAATCGTATTAAAAGAAACTGCTTTAGTGAAATCAATAGGAATCAAAAACTTGCCGAAGAGTTGAAGCAAACCATAAAGCATTGCTAAAAAAGCGGAAGTCACTAGCGAAACTATCAGATAAAAAATCTCTTTCTTCTCAAAGATATTAATTACTAAAAAATAAAACAAGACCAGACCTAATAAACTAAGCAAACTTTCTGAATTAACCTGAGGCCATCCCCAAAAACTTCCATATCTCCATAAAGAGAAGATTGTTGAAGCAGTATAAACTAAGAATAAAGCTGCTAAAGGAATGTGAACCAAGCTTAGGCTGAAATTGGCTTTGCCTGAGATTAGGATCTTCAGCATCCAGGCAAATAAAGAAACAAAGACCAAAACAATCAATAAGGCCTGCTTATTAAAGTCAAGCACATTTGCTGTCCAAGGCAGAAATAAGATAGGAAGCAAAAATGCCAAAAGATAAATACTTATTTTAGAAACCTTTTCGCAGGTTTCAACTATTTCCGAAGATTTTTGTATGTTTTCCATAATTCAAGATTATATATTTAACCTTAGCGAATCAAGGTTTTCGCTGAAGGCAAAGTTCTTATATTTTTATTTTATTATTTTTTTTAAGAAACGTCAACCTTTTAAATCCAAATGTCAAAATCCAAAGATTCAAATCAAATCCAAAGCTCAAATATCAAAAAAGAATAATAATGTTTTGGATTTTGGATTTTGGGCTTGATTTGACATTTGTTATTTGGATTTTGGATTTTTAAGCACTGATATTCTCATAATGCTCAATCCGTTTAACTTGCTTATTTTCATCAAGTACAATACACACGGCATCTATTCTAAAATCCATACCCGTCTTGCCGCGAGGCAGGCCGCGAGGCAGATCATAATTCTTTTTCATCATATATACCTGGGCATTTCTAATTAATCTACGTAATTTGTCGCGATTGATAGCGTCTTCAGGAATTCCAAACTGCTCACCTGTTCTTGTTTTAACTTCCACAAAAACTAAATTATCTTTATGTTGAATCCTGTCTGCCGGCGGGCAAGCAATCAAATCAATTTCAGCATACTTGTTTTTATAATTTTGGTCAATAATAATATAACCTTTTTTCTCTAAATACTCTTTTGCAATACTTTCTCCTAAATATCCTATTTCAAGATTATATTTCTTCATACTCATTTAGGATAGGCCAGGCCTATCCTAACTCATAATTCTCTCTTTTGACTCTATATTGTAAAGCTTCTGCCATATGATTAACATTTATATTTTCTGCGGCTTCTAAATCAGCGATAGTCCGGGCAACTTTTATCATTTTAAAATAAGAACGGGCTGAAAGATGAAAATTCATTACTGCTTGATTAAGAATTTGTTTTACTTCCTTTGAAAGAAAACAATATTTTTTAACATGTTCATTTTTCATTTCTGCATTTGTATAAATCTTATCGTTTAAAAATCTTTTTCTTTGCACTTCTCTTGCTTTTATTATTCTTTCTCTTATTCTATTTGATGATTCTAAAAATTCTCGTGATTTTTGATCACTTGAAAGGTCTCTAACATCCACTACTGGAACTTCTACATGAAGATCAATACGATCTAAAATTGGACCTGAAATTCTTTTTCTATATCTTTTAATTTCTCTTTGAGTACAAATACAAGCCTTTTTAGGGTGATACAAATAACCACAGGGGCAGGGATTAGCTGAAGCAACCAATATAAATCTTGAAGGATATTTAACTCTTGCTTGGCTTCTGGAAATCGTCAGATGTCCATCTTCCATTGGCTGTCTTAACGCCTCCATAACTGAACGAGGAAATTCGGTAAATTCATCTAAAAATAATACTCCGCGATGAGCTAAGCTTATTTCACCTGGTTGAGGCTTTGTTCCCCCGCCAATAAGCCCTGGCTGGGAAATCGTATGATGAGGAGACCTAAAAGGACAAACTGTAATAAGTGATCCTTCTGGCGGGATATTTCCTGAAGCAGAATAAATTTTTGTAACCTCAAGCGACTCTTCCTCCTGAAGCTTTGGCAAAATTCCCGGAAGAGCCCGGGCCAACATTGTTTTCCCAGCTCCAGGACTGCCAATCATAAAAAGATTATGCCCACCAGCAGCTGAAATTTCTGCTGCTCTTTTTGTCTGCTCTTGACCTAAAATTTCAGCCATATCAAATTCAGCTTTTTCCTCTCTATTACTATTTTCTTCTTTATGATATTGAGCTGGTCTGATTTGAATTTTTCCTAAAACATGAGCCAATAATTGATTAAGGCTCTCTACTGGATAAACATTAATGCCCTTTATTATGGCTGCTTCATTTGCAGATGCCTTTGGCACAAATATGCTTTCAATTCCTTTTTCTTTTGCAAATAACGACAGCAATAATGCTCCTTTTGTATGACGAAGAGTCCCGTCTAAAGAAAGCTCTCCAAAAAATAAGCTCTTTTTTGGAATTTCACATTTTATAACTGAACCCAAAATACCAACAGCAATAGGTAAGTCATAATAAGAGCCTTCTTTAGGAACATCTGCTGGAGCTAAATTTACAATAATTCTCCGAGTTGGCATTTCGATGCCTGAATTAACAATTGCTGTTTTTACTCTTTCTTTGCTTTCATCAACTGATTTGCTTGGCAAACCAACAATATCAAAAACAGGCAATCCTCTGTTTGCTATATTAACCTCTACATCCACGCCTATCGTTTCCAAACCCAAGTTTGTTGCTGATGAAACTTTAATGAACATAATATTTCCCATTCTCAATAAATATAAGGTTTTTTAATTGCATTAAAGACATTGTAGTTCCTATTTTAGCAGATGAAATTTCTAATGATCTAGATAATACATCTATTTCCATTGGTTCTTGTTGTAATTTTTGAATGATGCGTTGTTCTAAATCATTTAATGAATTGTCAAATTCTTTTTTATTAATTATTTTTCTTTTTATATCATAATATTCCAATACATCCCCTGCGCATGTCACCACGCTTACTCCATCTTTAATTAATTGACAAATGCCTTCTGAAAGAACACTAGTCAAGGGTCCTGGAACAGCAAAAACTTTTCTTTTATATTTCTTAGCAAGATTAGCTGTAATAAGAGAACCGCTTTTTAATCCTGCTTCAATAACCATTGTTGCTTTAGATAAACCTGCTATAATTCTATTTCTTTTCGGATAAGTCCAAAAAGCTGGAAGAGAATCTCCTTCAAATTCAGAAACAATAAGTCCATTATTTTCTAATATATCCACATATAATTTTGTTTGGTATTCTGGATGAATTCTCTCAATTCCGCAAGGCATTATTGCAATTGTCCTTGCCCCAACATCTAAAGCTGTTTTATGAGCTGTTGCATCAATTCCATACATAAACCCAGAAACAATTGTTATTCCTCTACTAGCTATTTCAGAAATTAATTTGTTAGTAATTTGCTGACCATAACTTGTCATTCTTCTTGAACCAACAACTGCCAAGCAATTTTCAAAAATTTTCTTATCCCAATTTCCCTTGTAATATAATTGCTTTGGAGGATCATTAATCTTTTTTAACAATTTCGGATATTGTGGATCATCAAATTTAATTATACCCTGCATGATTAATTTTGAATTTCTAATTTTGAATTTTGAATCAAATTCGAATTTTTAATGTTTTAATGTTTCGATATTTTAAAATTAAATCATTTAAAATTTATTCGAAATTCGAAATTGAAAATTAGTTTAAGGGGTTCTCGCAAGGGTAAATCCCCAAACTTTTTGAACCCCTGCTTTTTTTAAAATTTTGCAGCATTCTTTCATTGTAGCTCCGGTTGTAAAAACATCATCAACCAATAAAACCTGTGATAGGCCAGGCCTATCATAAAACTTAAAGCAGTTCTTTACATTTTTTAAACGTTCTTCTTTACTTAATTTTGCTTGATCTTCAGTATCAACAACTTTCTCTAACAAAGATATAAATCTGGTCTCGACCTTTTTGGCTAATTCTCTGGCAATAAGTTTTGCCTGGTTAAATCCTCTTCTTTTTTCCTTTTTTATATACATTGGGACATAAGTAATATATGTATTGCCAGAAGATAGAAAAGACAAAAACGAATAAAACCTATTTATATCTCTTGCTATTAATTTAAATGAATTCTCTACACATTCATGAATGATATGGGTTGAACCATCGTATTTAATCTTATAAACTAACTTCTTAATTAATGCTTCGTAGTCCCACATACTTATCAAGCCGTCTAAACCATACTTTTTAATGCAATTCTGATGGATTTCTCCAGAAAAACTTGAATTACAGCAATTTGGACAAACTGGCATAGCTTCTGAAACAAAGACGCTACATTTATCACAAATATATTTTCCTTCTCTCCTGCAATTTATACAAACCTTGGGGAATAAAATGTCTAATAATATATTTTTAGTTTTGGTTGTTATAATCTTATTCATAATTCTATTCAACGGGTTCAGGCTCGGGTTCTGGTTCTGGTTCTGGTTCTGGAGGCAAAGGATACTCGCATGTTCCGTCATCTGTATTGGCATCATGACTATAGTTGGTTGCTTCTGAATCCATACAACCTAATATTTCATATTCACAAGAGTTATCATCTGTATTTGCCTCAGAGCTATAATTTAATGCATTGCTGTCTGTACATCCTAATACCTCGTATTCACATAAACCATCATCTTGGTTTGCTTCAAAATTATAATTTAGAGCAGTAGAATCCATACATCCTGGTATATCTATGGGTTCTGCCCCGTCATCCGACGGGGCAGTCGGGTCGGATGACCCGACTGGTTCTGACTCAGGCTCCGGTTCAGGCTCAGGCTCAGGTTCTGCCCCGTCATCCGACGGGGCAGTCGGGTCGGATGACCCGACTGGTTCTTCATCTAGGGCTTGTTCATTAATATTACATTCTTCATCATACCAATATAAATTTTGGTTCTCACATAATGTTTGATCTGTACACAAATTCAAGTGTTCTGCATCACAGTATTCAGAAATCACGTCTGTAATAACCATTTGTCCATTAAGATATTCTATTTGGTCGCATTCTGCTTTTACTCTTTTCATTTCTCCATTTTCAATCCAAGTACAATATATATCACCAGTTACTGCGTCAACCATTTCCATTCTTTCAATTCTTACTGTTTTAGCAAATAATTTCTCTGTAATAATCTCTCTGACTTGAGCAATGCCATTTTCTATGAAAAACCCGAGCGAAGCGAAAGCTTGCTTTACTTTACCTACGAAATCTCCAAATATGCCAAATATACCTGAATCCCAAGCTTCTTCTGTAGATTCGGTGGTGGCAGATATTACTGAACCATTTTCATCTAAAACCCATGTCCCTGTCTCGCCAAAAGCAGGCGCTGTTGATTCAGTAGTAGTAGAGAGAATATCTAATATTGAAGTAATCTGCTCCTGCTGTTCCTGGATTGCTTTTGTTAAAATAGCCGTAATTCTCTTATAATCAATCCCATCAGGAAGTCCTTCTCTATCATAAGTTGTAACTTCAGGAATAAGCTCATGCATTTCTTCTGCAATAAAGCCCGCCCGTGTTAATTGAAAATCTGGCTTAAACTCTTTTTTATATCGGAAGGTTACGGGTCTTAACTGCATTACCGTATCAATTCCATAAGTTAGCTCTTTTATATCTGTTTTTATCTTAATAGAAGAAGCATCGCAGGTGCCATCGGTTTCATCTGAAAAAACATTATCTGATGTTATACAAATAACACTGTCTTCACTTAAATTCTGGTCAAGAAGAACATCAAGATTACCTTCAGGGGTCGGATCCCCGATGCCGACCTTATCTCCAAAATAGACTGTTCCTGCATTTGTATAAATTGCATAATTAGTTCCTCCTACTGTTTGAGCATCAATCAACAATCCATAGTTAGTTACTACTGTTCCTGTTGTTTTTGTTGTTGATCGTGCATATAGAGCAGCTGCAGATATTATCCCTCCTGTGTTTGCTCCAACTACTCCACTCACCCCATACGCAAGTCCTATTGTTGGAACATATGGTGATACTATTGTTGCTTGTCCAAGAACTCCACCTAATGCTACTACTGCTCCAGCAGATTGAGATTGACCACTTCCAAAATATCCTAAAGTCTGCGATTGATTCCCTGTTGTATGAGTACTGACTGCGCTTGAACCTATTCCTATAGTAGATGTTATCGCATCAGTTTGAGTTACAGCAAAGTAACCTCCAAAATTACTTGTTCCTCCTGTGAATGTTTTAGCAACACCTAATTTTTTAGTTGCATTTGGTGCTACACCTATCCCTACGTTTCCACCCATCGTTATGTCTCCACTGCTATCTGCTTTAAATATATCTCCATTAGTGCTTTCGTCAGTAGAGATATAAAAATAGTTACTTCCAGCAGTAGAAGAATTTGTTGTTATTTCAAGTATAGCGTCTGGCGTAATATCTCCTATTCCTACATTGCCAGAACTTCCCTCAACAAACAATGCTCCATCAGCCCCTGCTGAGAGTTTAATATCAACATCTCCATCATCTCCAAGTACTATAGTATCTTGACTAGAAGATTCATGAGTAAATGCAATCATCTGTTCTCCACCTGCGTAAACTTCTATGGCATCGTTTATAAAATTTATATAAGTGTAAATAGAACCTTCACCAGAAAAATCGTCATTATGATAGATATATTGGTCTAAACCAATGTTTCCTGCTACATCTAATTCATAATCAGGCGTTGTCGTCCCGATGCCCACATTCCCAGCATTATCCACGATAAATACGTCTCCTCTTTTTCCTCCCCCATCTCCGCTTGGTGTTGAAAGCATAAATAAGTCACTGCCCCCTGAACTTATTACTTCTAATATGGCATCTGGGCTGGTTATCCCAATGCCGAGACGATTATTACTATCATCCCAATAGAAGTTGGTATTATCTTGGGTTAATGTTGATCTATCTGAGAATACTACTGATCCTGCTGTTAGGGATGTTCCATATGTTCCTGTAATAGTACCTGTAGTAGTTAGGTTTTCATCGCCTAATGATATATCTCCTCCTGAAGCATAGATGTTTAGGTCTCCTGAACTGTCTGTGTAAAGAGTGGAGTAGAGGGAATCATCTGTATATGTTAATGCTAATTGGGCAGTGGCTGTATTTATGATTTCTAACTTGTAGTCAGGGCTTGTGTCTCCTATGCCGACGTTGCCAGTACTATCAACTGTCATAATATCTCCATCAGCAGAGTCAGTAATCATAAAGAAGCTGCTTGCTGTGCCACTGCTTGTTATTTCTAATATGGCGTCTGGACTGCTGTCATATATCCCTGTTTTAGCATTAATAGTGAATGACTGACTGTTTCTGGCATCATTAAATGTTCCATAGATT
>JAUWYA010000035.1 GCA_030616085.1 Candidatus Nealsoniibacteriota bacterium
TTAGTTTTCCATAATCTTTTATTTTTGAAGTATTAAAATATACACCGTCTTCTATCTGATATGTATATCCTTTCTTTTCTAAAAGCTTGATTAAATCAATTTGTTCTTTAATAGTATCAGTTGCTTTAATCCATTTATCAGGAGATTTGATATTTAATGCTTTTATGTCTTTTTGAAAAGCTTTAGTATAGAATTCAGCAATTTGCCAGGCTGTTTTTTTCTCTTTTTTAGCTCTTAATTCTATTTTATCTTTGCCAGTATCTGCGTCTGAAGTTAGATGTCCAACATCAGTAATATTCATTATATGCTTTACTTTGTATTTATTGTATTCTAAAACTCTTTTAAGAATATCTTCAAAAATATATGTTCTTAAGTTTCCAATATGGGCATACCAATAAACAGTTGGCCCGCAAGTGTAAAGACCAATCATTTTTTTCTTTAATGGTTTAAAGCTTTGTTTTTTTCTACCCAAGGTATTGTATAATCTAAGCATTATTTAATTTTACCCTCACTACCAGAAGTTTGCAACTTTGGTGTGAGGGTAAGCCAACTTTTCAAAAATTCTAATTTATGATAAGATGAAATGAATGAAAAAGATTGATGTTATTATCGCTTTAATTATTGGAGAATTAACTGCTATATACTTTGCTTTTCTTTTTAAAGATATATATTGTGGTGTTTGGGCATTAGTTGTAATTTTCCCGATTTTAAGCATAGTTTGTCTTTGGATAGCATATTTGATTGGCAAGAAGTATTCTTTTATTTTTCAAGGAGCCAAGTTTCTGCTAATAGGAGTTTTTGGCACTTTGATTGATTTGGGAGTATTAAACATATTAATCTGGATTTCAGGAATTAGCTCAGGCTTGCTTTTCCCTGTTTTTAAAGGAATCTCTTTTGTTGTTGCTAATTGCAATAAATATTTTGGACACAAGTTTTGGGTTTTTGAGAAAAAAGGAATAAATGGAGCAAAGAAGGAGTTTGGCAAATTCTTTCTTGTGAGCTTAGGCGGTTTAATAATTAATGTTGCAGTAGCTTCTTTAGTGGTGAATATAATTGAACCGCAGTTTGGCTTGTCTGAAACAATCTGGGCAAATATTGCAGGAATTATTGCAGCTATGGTTACTGTTATTTGGAATTTCTTAGGATATAAGTTTTTAGTATTTAAGAAATAAGAAGCTGAGCTCCGAAAACGAAATTTTTCAAATCGTTTCCCCCTTTGAATTCCTTCGGAGTTCACCGCGCCCAAACCCCACGATTTTAAAAATTTGTTTTCTTCGCATCAATTATGAATAATCTTGTCTTATATAGAAAATATCGTCCCCAGACATTTGCCGAAATTATTGGTCAAGAGCATGTTGTTCAAACATTGAGCAATGCGCTTGTTTTATCAATGATTTCCCATGCTTATATTTTTTCTGGTCCGCGTGGCTCGGGAAAAACTAGTATTGCTCGGCTTTTAGCTAAAGCAACAAATTGCCGCAATCGCCAAGACAATCAATTTGAGCCTTGTGGAAAATGCTCTTCCTGCTTGGAAATTCAACAAGGAAGATCTTTGGATTTAATTGAAATTGATGCTGCTTCTCACAGAGGAATTGATGAAATCAGGGAATTAAGGGATGGGATTAGATTCTTTCCTGCAAAAGAGAAATACAAGGTCTTTATAATCGATGAATCACATCAATTGACCCGTGAAGCAGTTAACGCTCTTTTGAAAACTTTAGAAGAGCCGCCTTCTCATGCAATCTTTATTTTAGCTACTACTGAAATTCATAAGATGATTCCTACTATTATTTCTCGCTGCCAGAGATTTGATTTTAGAAAACTGACTTTGCAGGAGATTATTAAAAGATTAGATATTATTTCTAAGAAAGAACAGGCAAAGATTGATAAGCCAGCTCTTGAACTTATTGCTTTGAATTCCGGCGGTTCAATAAGAGATGCCGAAGGTCTATTAGATCAAGCCCTGACCTTTGCTGGAACTTTGGGCAGAGAGGGGATAATTAAGACGGATGATATAAAGGACTTATTGGGATTAGCTGATACAAGCTTAATCAGCCAGTTTGTTGATTTTATTTCAGAGAAAAATGGACAAGGAGCTATTAAGTTCTTAGAGGAAACTTTTGATAAAGGTTATGATCCTCAAGAATTTGCCAAAGCATTGATTGGTTATTTAAGACAGGCAATGCTTTTGAAGATAAACCCCGTTAGAAACGGAGTTTCTAACGGGGTAAACCCTGACGCAATGAATCCAACAATTATTGGCTTAACTAAAGAAGAGCAGGAAAAGATTCAAATTCAGGCAGAAAAGTTTAGTTCGCAAGAGCTTCAAAAAACCCTGAATTTATTTATGGAAGCAGAAAACAAGATGAAATATTCTTCAATTCCTCAGCTTCCATTAGAATTAGCAATAGTTGACATAATCCAGAAAGAAGGGTAAAATAATTGAGTGATTGATTATTGGGGAGTGGCCAAGCGGTAAGGCACAGGGCCTTGGACCCTGGATCGTAGGTTCGAATCCTGCCTCCCCAGCCTGTATAATTAGAAACGAACTCCATTTGTTGAGGGGGGAGCGAGCTTGTCTCGCTCCTGCCAGAAAAATTTACCCTGCCTTGCGATAGCAAGGCAGGGTTTTCTTTGGTTCCAGCAATTTGAAAATTCTTTGAATTTTCCGAATAAAACAGGGTGATTTTGATGTTTTCTTTAGAGTAAATAATCTCTTTGACCCCCCTTCTTATTAAGAGATTTCTTTCAATTCCTTTTTTGGTAGCGAGAGCAGAGAGAAAAGCTTTCAAGATAAAAACAATAGTTTCTACTGAATATTTAGAAAATTTAGAGCATGCTTGCGTTAGTTCGTATCCAGCCTGAAGGGGTGGACTTGAATTTTTGAATTCAGGGTTCGAACTTTTTAAGTTATGGTTTAGCTTAAAAACTAAATTTTCTACATAGTTTTTATCCAGAGAAATTCTTTCTAAATTTTCCAAAATATATCTTTCTAATCTATCAGCTGAAATCTGTTTGACAGGACAATCTTGCCAGTTTTTGTGATGAGTGGAAGTACAGCGATAGTAA
>JAUWYA010000031.1 GCA_030616085.1 Candidatus Nealsoniibacteriota bacterium
CGAAATATTCTCGACTGCTGCCTCCCGTAGGAGTATGGGCCGTGTCGCAGTCCCATTGTTGGGGAACACACTCTCATGTCCCCTACCCGTCATTGCCTTGGTAGGCCATTACCCCACCAACAAGCTGATAAGCCGCAGACCGTTCCTAGAGCGAAAAATCTTTACCCTTGCGGGAACTATCTCGAATTAGCCTGCCTTTCGGCAGGTTATGCGAGACTCTAGGGTACGTATCTACGTGTTACTAACCCGTTCGCCGGTTGTCCTACAAAATGCAGGACCCCCTTGACTTGCATGCCTTATCCACACCGCTAGCGTTCATCCTGAGCCAGGATCAAACTCTCAAATAAAAATAGAGTCGGAACAACTCTAAAAAACCAACTTTTTAAAGAACAAATCAGGAAGAGACTTCCTGACTATCGAAGTTCTTTTACTTTTGTTTGCTTTCTTAATTCAAGATCATATATCTATACAATAGCGAATCAAGGTTCTCGCCGAAAGCGAGGTTCTTAATTCATATTACTTGTCTCTTCTCTGTCTCCTATTTTACTTTTCTAAAAAGGTTTGTCAAGCCCTTGACTTAACTAGTCAAATTTGCTAAACAGAAATATTGTAATATTGCAACTTCACAACAAAATAATTAATAGAAAGGATTAAGAAATGGAAAAGAAGAAAAGTAAAAAGATAAAGACAGAAAGAAATAAAGGCATAATTAGACTTTTCTTTCTTGCAATTGGAAAAGGCGAAATATTTTCTGTCGAACATATGCTGATCTACAAAATAGTAAAGCCAAGTTCTTGTAGTGCCCGGCATGGTAATGGTTTACATGCTGCTCTAACGGAATGTCCTGCTGAAAAATTACTAATGATGGTTAAAATACTTATACTCGGAGGAGTAAATGTAGATTCCGAGTTTCCAATTACAAAAGATACGCCATTGCATATCTTGGCAGAAAAAACTTGCTCTGATTTGAATCCAAGAATAAAGAAAGCTCTAGCTTTCTCGCTAGTGATCGAAGCTAGTGCAAATACTGGAGCAAAAAATAAAAACGGTAAAAGAGCAATAGATTTACTACATCCAAATACAGGCAAAAAAATGCGTAATATTTTCTCTGGAAAAATCAAAGGCAAAGATTATGCAGCAACATAACAAGTACTGAAAACAAAAAATAATAGCCACAAAATGTGGCTATTTTTTCTTTGAGCCAGGAGAGGGATTCGGACCCACGACCTGCTGTTTACAAAACAGCTGCTCTTCCACTGAGCTATCCTGGCATATTACTTTCCTCCCCTTATCCTTTTCCAATAATCTTCTGAAAACTTCTTTTTATTCTCAATAGATTTCTGGCGCAATTTAGCTAATAAATTACTTGTTTTTTTATCAGTTTTCAAAGTAAGAATTCTAAACTTAGAAAGTGCTTTCTGCAATAATAATTCTTTAGAAGAAAAGGACTTAACTGTTCCATTGTTTTTAATCTTATGTCCAAGTTTCCTAAAAATCCTTGGTTTTTCAATCTTTGCTTCCGGCAGCTCAACCAAAACTGGGATTTTACGAAATATAATGACGCCCATACCAATGAGCCCAACTAATGATATTAATATTGCAAATAATTCTAAAATCATGTTTTAAATTTTTAATTTTTAATTTTTAATTTCGAATAAATTTTAAATGATTTAATTTTAAATTATTAAATTCAAAATTGATTCAAAATTTGAAATTCGAAATTATATATCGTATCTTATAAATCTCTTTATCTCTATATTTTCTCCTAATTTAGAAATATATTCCTCAATCAACTCCTTAATTGTTTTTGTTTCATCTTTTATCCATGGCTGAGACATCAAATCAACCTCTTCAGATTCAATAGCAGCAATCTGCAGGCAAATCTCATGAGCTAATGCTTTAAAGTCATCCGATTTGGCAACAAAGTCAGTCTCACAGCGCAGCTCTATCATTGCTCCAACTTTTTTATTGGAATGAAGATATGTATCAATTATTCCTGATCCTGCTTCTCTGTTTGCTTTTTTACCAGCCAGCTCTTTTCCCCATTCTCTTAAAATCTCTTTTGCTTTAACAAAATCCCCTTCTGCTTCTTCAAGCGCTTTTTTACACTCTGAAACAGACACACAAGTTTCTTCTCTTAATTCTTTAATTTTATCTATTGAAACCATAAAATGAATGTCAAATGTCAAAGCTCAAATGTCAAATCAATATCAAATGTCAAATGACTAAATGGCAAAAGTTTTGACATTTGGATTTTAGATTTTATTTGTCATTTGGATTTTGACATTTGGATGTTTAAAGCTTGATTAACTATTTTTGTTTCGCTTTCAAAATTACCGCCTTCACCTTTTCAAGAATATATTTCACTGAACTGATAGCATCATCATTGGCTGGAATTGGATAATCAGCCAAACTTGGATCAACATTAGTATCTGCTATAGCAATAATCTTAACTCCTTTCATTCCTGCCTCTTTAACTGCCAAAGCATCTTTTTTCATATCTAAAACAAAAATTGCATCTGGGAGTCCTTGCATGTTTTTTATTCCTCCAAATTTGGTTTCTAAGTCGCTTAATTCCTTATCCATTTTCGCTCTCTCTTTTTTAGTATACTTTTCCAACTCGCCTTTCTTCTTTTTCTCTTCCAATTCTTTAAAATATTCTATCCTTTGTTTAAGGGTTTTGTAATTAGTAAACGTTCCTCCCAGCCATCTTTCTGTAATATACGGCAGATCACACTCTTTGGCAAAATCCTTTGCCATTTCTTTAATTTGAACCTTTGTTCCGATCAAAAGCAAGGTCTTATTCTCAGAAACAATTTCTTTAATAAACTCAAGAGCTTGCTTAAACTTTTCTACAGTTTTCTCTAAATCAATCAGATGAACTGTATTTCTACTTCCAAAGATATATGGCTTCATTTTGGGATGAATCCTGGAAGTTCTATGACCAAAATGCAAACCAGCATCAGCCATATCTTCTGGCTTAAGCTTAAACTCATCTTTTTTAACTTTTTTCTTATCTTCTGCCATAATATTTTAATAATAGCATATTTAAATTCAAAAACACCCCCTTTATTGGTTTTTTTTTTTTTTTTTTTTTTTTTTTTTTTTGGAACTTCCTCCAAGAATCTTTAACCTCTAACGGGGTCAAGGGCTTGATTTTTTGAAGAAATTTGGTAAGATTAAAAAAACATGGCAAAGAAAGATATCCATCCTAAATATTATCCAAAGGCCAGAGTTATCTGCGCCTGCGGCAATACGTTTACAGTCGGTTCTACTATGGAACTGATAGAGATTGAGATCTGCTCAAAATGTCATCCTTTTTATACTGGAAAAGAAAAAATTGTTGATACTATGGGAAGAGTTGAAAGATTCAAAAAGAGATTAGCTAAAAAGAAAAAGAAGTAAGAACCTGACTTTGTCAGAACCTTGATTCGCTAAGGTGAATATATAATCTTAAATTAACATGCCGGAACAAAGCTCAGTAATTATGGAAATCAGAGCTGGAGCGGGCGGCAGAGAAGCTGCTCTTTTTGCTGGTGACTTATTTAAAATGTATTCCAGGTACGCTGTGTCACAAGATTGGAAGCAGAAAACATTAGATTCTCATCTAACTGAATTAGGAGGAATCAAGCAAATAACTTTTGAAATAAAAGGTCAAGACGTATTCTCTAAGATGAAATACGAAGCAGGCGTTCACAGGGTTCAAAGAATACCAGAAACAGAAAAATCAGGAAGAATTCATACTTCAACAGCTACTGTAGCTGTTTTGCCTAAACCAAAAACAACAGAAGTTAACATAAGACAAGACCAAATAAAAATTGATTGCTATCGAGCTTCTGGCCCAGGAGGCCAATATGTAAATACAAGAGACACAGCAATTAGAATCACTCATATCCCAACCGGCTTGATTGCTACTTCTCAAACAGAAAGAAGCCAGTTTCAAAATAAAGAGAACGCATTATCAATCTTATCAGCAAGATTATTAGAAAAAAAACAACAGGAAGAAATATCTAAATTAGGAGGTGAAAGAAAAGCCCAGATTGGATGGGCAATGAGAGCTGAAAAGATTAGAACCTATAATTTTCCACAAGATAGAATTACTGACCACCGGATAAAAAAGAAATGGCATAATCTTGAAGACATAATGAATGGAAAATTAGACAAAATGATAAAAACCCTTCAAAAAACGCTAGTGTTTTAGATACATACATTTTGCACTCCAGATCTAAGGACTTGATTAGGAGTTTTGCCATTTAATCCGCAGTGTTTGGTATCATTGTAAGTCATATTCCATAGTCTTAATTTGTATCTTAATTCTTCGAATGAATTAAA
>JAUWYA010000003.1 GCA_030616085.1 Candidatus Nealsoniibacteriota bacterium
CATTGCTGCTAAAAAAGAAAGCTGAAAACCAACATCGTAAAATAAAAGTAAAGGATTTATAACAAGCATTATACCTGCCGCTATTACTATGGCGCGAGAACTTACAGATTTTCTGCCAATCTTTTGGCCTAAAAGGAAAAGTCCGCCCATTATTCCTGCTCTAACTCCAGATGCCTGGAATCCAGTCATTGCAATAAAGAGAAAAATAATGATTATTGAAATATAGAATGCCTGGCCTTTCCAAAATCCAAGACCAAGCAAAAAAGACATTAAAATAGTAGAAAGTATCAATACGTGCATTCCAGAAACCGCTGTAACGTGACGCACACCAGCAATATTCAACTTCTCTTTTAATTCCAAAGACATTCTGCTTTTATCACCTAAAAGCATTGCTCCTAAAATTGAACTTTGAGGAGGAGACAATGATCTATAAATGCTTTGTCTTAATCTGTTCTTGAAAAATAAAATTCCTGCATAGCCTGCAGAAATAAAGTTTTCATACTCTCCCCTACTTAACAATTCAACTCTTGGGTAATAAATAACTGAATAAATTCCATCTTTTTTCAAATAATCCTTATAATTAAAATCTTCAAAAATAATAGGAGTTTGCAACTTACCAATAATCTTCAATTCATCTCCATATTTATATTCTGGATATCTTGAAACAGTAACCAGTATTTTAGATGAAGCTCGGTTTCCATTAGGAAACCGAGCTTCTATCGTCAGCTTAGTATTTGTTTCTCTAACATCCGGTTCTTTAATAACCCTGCCAATCAAAGTAATTTCTTCTTCCAAATCATTATACTTACTTAATTCATTATCCCTTATCCTTAATTCCAACACTTGGTATCTCCAAGTAATCAAAACCACTAAAACCAAACAAAACCCAAAATAAATTATTTTTGATTTATTCACAGTTTACTTTTTTATTTCTATAGTATAAAATAAAAGTAGTTGTTTTTAACCGTTCTTTTTTGCCAACCCTTTTAGGAGGATTGAAAAATGGTAAGAAGAACAAGATGGCGCGTTACAGTTCTTTTGCTCTGAAGAAAAAAGAAGACGCAACGTTTGGTTTATTTGAGTTATTTGAACTGTAATGTGGCCAAAAACAGGCCGAGTTTACCTAGTAAACTCGGCCACTTTTTTATCTTATCTTACAAACTTCGAAAAAAGGAGAAATTGCTTTTTGAATAGCTACAAGATATTTATCAGGATAGGGCTTTATCTTTTCAAATTTTGGGTCAAGAGTTTTCTCAGGTCTGAAATTCTGAAGATAGTATTTTACCTTTGGACCTCCTATCCACTTGGCAATTTTTAAAAAATCTTTTTTATCTAAAATAGTCTGTACTACAGTAGTTCTGAATTCATAGTCTATTTTATTCTTTTTTAATATTTCTACGCTCTTTTCAATATTATTAACATCAACCTTCAAAATCTTAGAATATTTTTCTTTTGGCAGTTTTAGATCCATCGCAATATAATCAACTAATTCATTTTTAATTAATTTCTTCAGTATTTTAGGATTAGAACCGTTAGTATCAAGTTTTACAGCATATCCCAATTCCTTTACTTTTTTAATAAACTTTGGCAAACCCCTATTAATAGTTGGCTCTCCCCCGCAAATTACTATTCCTTCTAATAATCCTTGCCTTTCTTTTAAAAAAGAAAATAACTCTTTTTCTGGAATTCTTGCCCCGTTAGAAAAATTTTTTCTAACGGGGTAAAACTGTTCTTTTATTTTCTCAGGCAAAACAAGTTCTGAAGAATAACACCAGGGACAGCGAAAATTACAGCCAGTAAAAAAAACCGTGGCAGCGAGCTTGCCAGGATAATCTATTAAAGTAAGTTTTTGCAATCCTCCAATAATCATTGTTCTATGCTTTTATTTCAAGATTATATGTTTTACCTTAGCGAATCAAGGTTCTGACGAAGTCAGGTTCTTATTTTAAATTCTTTTCTTTCTTTAAACTCTTGCCGCTTTCCAACATGCCATTGCTGTACAGGCCTAAGATACCCAACTACTCGGGAATAAACCTCGCAAGGCTGCTTAATTGTACATTTAGGACATTGAAAGTGTTCTCCAGTTAAGTAACCATGGGTAGGACAAATTGAAAAAGTAGGAGTTAAAGTAATATATGGTAAATGGAAGTTTTCAAAAACCTTCTTAACTAAATTTTTAGCTATTTGAGCATCAGAGATTTTCTCTCCTAAAAAGAGATGCATTACTACGCCGCCAGTATATTTGCTTTGAATATCATCCTGAAGCTTCAAAGCATCAAAAGGATCATCAGTATAATTTACTGGCAGCATTGTTGAATTCGTATAATATGGCACTTCTTTTGTCCCAGCAGTAATAATATCTGGGTATTTTTCTCTGTCTGATTTTGCCTGCCTATAACTTGTGCCTTCGCCAGGAGTAGCTTCAAGATTATACAAATAGCCGGTTTCTTCCTGATATTTTATCAATCTTTCCCGCATAAAATCCAAAATCTCAATAGCAAATCTCCTCCCCTGCTTAGAACCAACATCCTCTTCAATAAAATTCAAAAGAGCTTCATTCATTCCCATTAAACCAATGGTTGAGAAATGATTTCCAAAATAAGAGTTGCGCATTTTTTTAACTGAATCTAAATAAAACTTTGAATAAGGATAAAGGCCTTTTTCTATAAAGTTATCTAAAGCTTTCCTCTTAATTTCCAAGCTTTCTTTAGCTAAGTCCATTAAATGGCCCAACCTTTCAAAAAACTCTTTTTTAGTCTTAGAAAGATATCCAATTCTCGACATATTAATCGTAACTACCCCAATACTTCCTGTAAGGGGCTGTGACCCAAATAACCCTCCTCCTCTTTTATAAAGTTCCTTGTTTGAGAGACGAAGTCTGCAACACATTGAACGATAATCCTCAGGATTCATATCTGATTTAACAAAATTCTGAAAGTAATTAACTCCGTACTTTGCCGTTGCCTCCCATAAAGGATCTAAAGCTGGATTATCCCAGTCAAAATCTTTAGTTATAGAAACTGTTGGGATAGGAAAAGTAAAAGGTCTTCCTCGAGCATCACCCTCCATTAATCCCTCGTAAAAAGCCTTGATAAGCATGTCCATTTCTTTCTGAAATTCTCCATAAGTTTCTTTTTGAGCAACACCACCGATAATTACTGGCTGTTTGGCTAAAAAAGAAGGTGGTTTAATATCAAGGGTTAGATTTAGAAACGGAGTTTGAAATCCAACCCTAGTTGGTACCATACAGTTATATAAAAATCCTTGCATTGCCTGCTTGACTTGAGCATAATTAAACCCATCGTAACGGATAAAAGGAGCAAGAAGTGTATCAAAATTTGAAACAGCATTCGCACCAGCGTTCTCTCCTTGAAGTGTAAAAAAGAAATTGACAAGCTGACCCAAAGCAGTCCTGAAATGTTTTGGCGGACGGCACTCTAACTTCCTTGGCACCCCCCTGAAGCCACGCTTTAATAAATCATAAAGATCCCAGCCCATGCAGTAACATCCAATGGTCTCCAAATCATGTATGTGAAAATCTTCATTTGCCGCTGCCTCTCTGACTTCTTTAGGATAAACCTTATTCAACCAATATTTCTTAGAAATATCTGCAATTGCATACTGATTTAATCCCTGCAAAGAAAAAGTCATATTAGCGTTTTCATAGACCTGCCAGTCAAGTTCTTTTAGATATTTATCAATCCTTTCACTGGATTCATCAATAGTCAGTGCTCCTTCACGAATTCTTCTTCTTTGCTCACGGTATAAGATATAGGCGCGGGCAGTATCTACCAGGCCTTCTAAAATTAAAACCTCCTCAACAATATCTTGAATTTGTTCAACTTGAGGAATTTCATCTTCTTTAAAGCGGCGATTCAAAATCTTAACTACTCTATCTGAAAGCTTTTTTGATCTTTTGCCATCACCCTGGCCAGTTGCAGTTATAGCTTTAAAAATAGCATCAGTAATTTTGGACGGCTCAAAATCTACTATTGTCCCGTCACGTTTTTTTACCTTCGTAATTTTCTTTTTGGAAAATTTTGGAATTGGAAGGTGAACTTTAGTAATTTTATCTTTAATCATACCCTGTAGAAGAATTTCGAATTAAAAATTTCTTTGAAATTTTCATACTCCCGTAGAGATTCGAAATTTCTCTACGGGGCATAAAAAAATAAACTTGCATGAACCCTTTTGCAGCGGGCTGTTCGCATGCAATTATTTCATTTTACCTAATATAAAAAGCGGGTCAAGCCCCGTTAGAAATCAAAAACTGTGGATAAATATTTTTATTGCCAACAATCTCAATTTCTAACGGGGCAAGCCCGCCGAATTGTGGATAAGTCCCTAACTTTTCTATTTTTAGAAGCCAGTGGCTATTACTGTTACTTTTATCTCGCCTTTCTTTAGTTTTTCATCCTGGATTGCGCCGAAAATTACTTTTGCTTCTGGAGAAACCTCCTGAGTAATAATCTTAGCTGCCTCATCTATTTCAGACAAACTAATATCCTTGCCTCCAGAGACATTAAACAAGACTCCTTTTGCTCCTTTGCAGGAAATATCCAAAAGAGGAGAATTAAGTGCTTTCTTAGCTGCTTCTTTGGCCCGCTCCACGCCCCTCGCCTTTCCAATGCCAAAGAGAGCTGAACCAGAATCCTTCATAATTGCTTTGACATCAGCAAAATCAATATTGATTATTCCTGGCAAAACAATCAAATCAGAAATCCCCTGAACTGCCTGCCTTAGAGTTTCATCACAAAGCCAAAACGCATTTAAAACCGTGGTCTTTGCTTCTAAAATTAAAAGCAGTTTATCATTGGAAATACTAATTAAAGTGTCAACTTTTCCCTTAAGCGTTTTCAAGCTGTCCTGAGCAATTTCCATCCGTTGAATTCCTTCAAAGGAAAAAGGTTTGGTAACTATGGCTAAAGTTAAAGCGCCTGATTTCTTGGCAATCTCAGCTACAACTGGGGAAGCGCCTGAACCGCAGCCGCCGCCAAGTCCGCACGTCACAAAAATCATGTCTGCGCCCTTAACAGCTTCTTGAATTTCATCTCTCTGCTCTTCAGCTGCCTGCCTGCCTATCTCAGGATTCATTCCTGTTCCTAATCCTTTTGTCAAATTTCTGCCAATTCTAATCTTTGTATGAGCCCTGGTTCTCTGAATATCCTGGGCATCAGCATTTACAGCAATAAGCTCAACTCCTTTAATTTTGCACTTCATCATCCGAGAAAGTGCATTTGCTCCTGAACCTCCGACTCCAATTACTTTAATTTTAGTATTTGAAGTCATGGTTTATGGTATGAAAACTTTTAATATTTTTCTTAATATATTCCTGGGCTTTGGACTTTCCTCTAAATCAAGCCCTTCCAGAATCAAACCATACAGAGTAGACAAACTGGGCTCTGCTTGGAAATTGGCAAACCCTTGAGCAACTCCAATCCGACAAGGTAATTTTAGTTCTTTTTTGGCTATTTCTTTAATCCCGGGCAGCATTGCTCCGCCTCCAGTTAAGACAATTCCAGCTGGAAGCCTGGCTTGACGAGAAATTTTCTTTAATTCTTTATTAACTAAATCAAAAACTTCTGAAACTCTGGCTTCAATAATATCTGTTAATTCTTTTCTTGAAAAAACAATGGATTCTTCTCCGCCAATTTTTATCTTCTTTTCTGCTTTCTTTTCTTTTTTAGAACAAGGAATTTTACAAGTCCCAAATTCCAATTTTATCTTCTCAGCAGTATCAATATCTGTTTGAAGGCAAATAGCAATATCACTGGTAATATGACCTGACCCAAAAGGAAAGACAGCCGCATGAATTAAATTTCCCTCCTCAAATACAGCCATCCCAATAGTCCCAGCCCCAATATCTAAAACGCAGACTCCCAGTTCTTTTTCTCTAAGGCTTAAGACAGCTCGAGCACTGGCTAAAGGATCCGGGATTAACTCACTAATCTGAAGACCAGAATCTAAAATTGTCTGGCTGGAGTTTTTCAAATAAGGAGAGAAGCCGCAAAGAATCAATGTCTCTGCCTCTAATCTCACTCCTTCCAATCCCAGCACCTGTTTAAGCCCCCCTTCTCCATCAACAATAAACTCTTTAGGAAAAACCTCAATAATTTCTCCATTTTTTGAAGGAAGAGAAATCGCCTGAGCAGCCTGCAAAACTCTTTTAATATCTTCTTCAGAGATTTTCTGATCAGCTCGGGAAACAGAAACTAAGCCCCGGGAAGAAATACAAGATATATGTCCTCCTCCAATATTGGCATAAACGCTCTCTATTTTTTGGCCGCAATCTTGTTCATTTTTCTTTACTAAAGAAGCTATAGTTGCTGCTGTTCTTGAAACATCAACCACTACTCCTTTTCTAATTCCTAAGGAAGATTCCTGATTCTGGCTTAAAATCTCAAAATCTCTTTCCCCGGGTTTTCTAGAAACAGAAAGCAGCTTTATAGAGCCTGAACCAATATCTAAAGCATTAATAATGTATTGCTTTGGCATAATATTCTTCTTTGTTCTGCATCTTCTTATGATCATATCCTGAAAGATGCAGAATAGCATGAATTAAAACACGAGCTAATTCTCTTTTAAATGTTGAATTATACCCCGTTAGAGATTCTTTCTCTTTGTGCTTCTTCTCTGTTCCCGTAATCTCTAACGGGGTATATATTTTAGCATTCTTCTTAATCTCTCTGAGACAGACAACAATCTCATTTAATCCCTGGCCAAAAGATAAAACATCTGTTACCTTGTTCTTGCCCCGATATTTCTTATTAAGCTTCCTCATTCTTGCTTCTCCAACAAAAACAATGGATAAATCAATCTCTTTTCTATTCTCACCCTTTAAAACTTTTTTTGCAACCCCTTTTACAAATTCCTCATCAACAGAAACTGTAGTTAGGTTGTTAATCTCGACCATTTTAATTGTTTTAAGTTTTCATAAATTAAAAAGCCAAAAATGACAGAAAAGGGAGTTATAAACAAGTAAATGATGGTTTTAATGAAAGGAATAAAGCTAACAATGTAAGCAATTAAAAAAATAATAATATTTAGCACAAAGAACCTCCAAAAGACTTTCCACCAATATCCTTTTACTAATTCCTTGCTTCTTAAAAGAGCCTTCATTCCTTTCCTATCTTCTGAAACCAAAACATAAAATGAAAAACTAAACCAGATAGAAAAAATAATGCCTGGAATAATAAGAAGAAGAAAACCCAGCATTACAATAATTCCGTTTAAAATAGAAATCCACCAGTAAGAAAGTATTTTAGGCCAGGCCATGGCAAATGACTCTTTGATTCCAATTTCTTGATCTCTTCCTTTGACAGCATAAAGTAAAGAAGCTCCTGCCCAAAGATTAACAATAACCATGATAATTCCAAGAACAACTATTAATAATATCAAAGGAATTAACAAAAGACCCAGGGATTTATAAAAGGCGATAAACGGTAAACTGAAAAGCAGAGGAATAAGAAAAAAAGGAGCAAAAACTAAATAAGTTAAAAAGGGAATAACTGATATCACAAGAAGAACTCCAATTCTTTTCTTATAAATCTGAAAAGTTTTACTTAGCAATTCACCTATATTGTGCATAATTAGGTTTCTTTTGGGCTTAACCCCAAAGGAAAGCCTTCGGCTTCCTACGGGGCAAGTAACTCTTTTACAATTTTGCTCACTAATCCTCCATCTGCCCTGCCTTTGAGTTTTGGCATTAGCTCTGCCATTACTTTTCCCATGTCTTTTATCTCTTCAGCCCCAACTTCTTCAACTGTCTCTTCAACTATTTTTCTAATTTCTTCTTCTGCAAGCTGTTCTGGCAAATACTTTTGTAAAATCTCAAGCTCTGCTTTCTCTTTTTCAGCCAAACTCTGCCTTTCCCCCTTTTCATACTCTATAATAGATTCTTTTCTCTTTTTAGCTTCAGAAGAAATAACGTCTATTATTTCTTCATCTGTTAATTCAACCTCTTCTTCAATTTCCTCTTTATATTTCTTTTCTTTTTCTTTGTTCAAAACAGCAGCTAAGAGCATGCGCAGCGTGGAACGCTTTATCTCATCGCCTTTCTTTAAAGCCTTATTAAGATCGCTTTTAATTTTATCTTTTAGCATTAGTTTTCCCCATTTTCTCCATTTTCTCGTATTCTTTTTTAAGTTCTTCCCGCCTTAAAGCCGACCTCTTCTTCATCTGAGGACTCTTTGCCTTTTTTCTGAAACGGCTCTTTCTTGCCCGAAGCAAAATCCCGCTTTGCTTCATTCTTTTTGAAAAGCGCCTAACTAAATTCTGCGATGTTTCCCTTCCTTCTTTTTTAATTTCTAAAGCCATAATTAAAAACCGCTAAATAAATGCATATGGAGATGGTCTATGATTTGACCAGCTCCTCTGCCAGTATTAATTCTTAATCTATAATCCTTTAAATTCTTTTCTTTGGCAACTTCCTGAGCGCACAAAATCATTTCTCCCATTAAATCTTTATCTGCTGGCTCAAGATGTTTTACTGAATCAATATGTTTTTTTGGAATAACCAAAAAATGAACAGGAGCGCTAGGCTTAATATCTTTAATAACAATAAACTTATCGTCTTCATAAGCAAAATCAGACGGCTCCTCCTTATTTATAATTTTGCAAAAAATACAATTCATGAAAATCCAAATGTCAAAATCCAAAGATTCAAATCAAATCCAAAGCTCAAATGCCAAAAAAGAATAATAATGTTTTGGATTTTGGATTTTGAGCTTGATTTGACATTTGTTATTTGGATTTTGGATTTATTTCTTTAGTTTCTTCCTCATCTCTCCTATTACTTTATCTATTTTAACTATCTCCTGTTTCCCATTGCTCATATCCCTAATTATAACTACATTTTCCAATGCTTCTTTTTGACCAAGAATCAAAGTATATCTTGCTTTAATTTTATCAGCTCTATTCAGCTGAGCTTTTAAAGAATCCCTGCCAAAGGATTCAGCAACCATTATTTTTGCTTTTCTAAAATCTCCTAAAAGCTTCAAGCTCTTTCTTTTTGCCAAACTGCCGAGCTGAGCTAAAAATATCTGAGTTTCTTGCTCTTTGGGAAACTTTACTTCTTGGGATTTCATCAAAGATATAATCCTCTCTATTCCAGCCGCTGCACCGCAAGCCGGTGTCTCTTTGCCGCCTAAAACTTTAACTAATTTATCATATCTGCCTCCGCCTGCCAGAGCGTTATTTCCTTCAGCAAAAACCTCAAACACGGTCTTAGTGTAATAATCAAGACCTCTAACTAAATAAGGATTAAGACTATATGGTATTTCAATTTCATCTAAAAATTCTAAAACTTCTTTAAAGTGAGAATGACATTCATCGCAGAGATGGTCAAGTGTCTGTGGAGCTTCAGCTTTTATTGGCTGGCATTTTTCCTCTTTACAATCCAAGATTCTCAGAACATTTTCTTTTAATCGTTTCTTGCAGCTAACACACAACGAAGATTCTCTGTTTCTAAAATAATTTGTCAAAAGCTTCTTATAATAAGGGCGGCAATTGTTGTCTCCGATGCTATTTACTTCAATAGTTAAATTCTTTAGCTTTAGGTCTTGCAGAATATTATAAAAAATCTGAATAATCTGAGCGTCTATTACTGAATTTTGCTCTCCAAAAACTTCAAAACCAAACTGCCAAAACTGACGGTATCTACCTGATTGAGGCCTTTCATAACGATAACAAGGCCCAAAATACCAAAGTTTTAATGGCTGAGGCAAATTCTGCATTCCATTTTCAATATATGCTCTAACTACAGGCGCAGTCCATTCAGGCCTCAAACCCAAAAGATCGCCTCCCCTGGTCCTTAAACTGTACATCTGCTTTTTTACAATATCTGTAGCCAATCCAATACCTTTTGAAAAAAGTTCTATTTCTTCAACAACAGGAGTGTCAATCTTCCCAAATCCATAAAAATCAGCTATATTTGAAACTACATCATAAATTCTTTGATAATATTTCTGCTCTTCTGGCAAGATATCATGCATTCCTTTTGCTCTTTGAAATTTTGGTTTCCTAGCCATAGAATTAATATATTGGTGCCTCAAACTTGGTTGCACTAACAAATGGCCAAGCTCTGAAAATTACCCGACCAGTTATATCCTCTTCTGGCAAAACCCCGAATCTTCTTGAGTCAAAAGAAAACGGCCTATTATCGCCTAAAACAAAATATTCATCTTCAGCCAAAGTAATATGAATGTTTCCACCAGTTAATAAATCAGAAAGATAATCTGATTCGTCTAAAACTTGCGGCTCGCCTTTAGTATAAATTATTACTTTGCCATCTTTAATTTCTATTGTTTCTCCGGGCAAGCCGATAATTCTCTTGATAAAACGCTGTGAAGGATCTTGAGGTGATTTAAAAACTATTACCTCTCCTCTTTGAGGCGCTCTAAAGCGATAAGTAATCTCATCAATAATCAAATAATCACCGTTTTCAAAATTCGGGTCCATTGACTGGCCTCTAACAAAAAACGGCTGGAATAGAAAGTATCTAATTGGAATTACTATTACAGCAGCAATGATAATTATCTTTGCCACTTCCCAAACAAATGTGAAAAACTTTTTAGTCATATTATGATATATTGTACCAAACCTTTTATATTTATGCAAACCCATTAGATAAATCTAAAATCAGCTAAGCTGACTCAGCACAAATAAAAAGGTCGAGATTTATTGGATCTCGACCTACCGCTGGCTTACACTGCGACGCTACCTGTTGTGTTGCTTTCTTGTTTTCTTCTTTTCTTCTTTGCCAACTCATCCAATACATTCTTCATGATTCTGCACATCCTTTCTTGAATAACAATCTTAAACGAATTAAACCGATTTAGCCCTGACCGCTAAAAAACTAATTGGCATCCTTTCTTATACCATTACGATGTTAATAAAACATAAAAACTGCTTTCACACATCACTTTCTTCTAAAAGCCAAATTAAAACAAAGAGCAATAAAGAGCTTTTTTTTAAGTATAATGCCGTTAAAAAGCCTTGTCAAGTGAATTAAAAATGATAAAATGAATACAATTATGATTATCATTGTGGGATTAGGAAATCCAGGAAAAAAATATCTTGATACTCGGCATAATGTTGGCTTTCAAACAATAGATGAATTTATCTGGGAAAATAATTTCCCTGAACTTAAATTATCTAAAAAGTTCAATGCTCTGGTTTCAGAAAGTATTATTAATGGCAAAAAAATAATCCTTGCGAAACCGCAAACATTTATGAACAATTCAGGAAAATCTGTTAAGACGTTATTTTCTTTTTACAAGCCAAAAGAGTTGATTATAGTTCATGACGATATTGATTTGCCTTTAGGAAAAATCAGAATTTCTAAAAACAAAGGTTCAGCAGGACACAAAGGAGTAGAATCAATAATTAAAGAAATTGGCACTAAAGATTTCACAAGATTCAGAATTGGGATTTTACCCAAAACAGGAAAACCGAAGAACACAGAAAGATATGTTCTTCAAAAACTTAACAAGGAAGAAGAAAAACTAATAAAACAAGTTATCCAAGAAATTACAACAGAAATTAAAAAAAAGCTTAGCTGATTATTCAACTAAGCCTAATTGTTTTGGACTACCAACAACTAGTTTTATATATTCAATAGTTGCTTTTTCTTCTTTTTTTACTGTAAACAAGAATTTTTTTCCTGAAAGAGGAATAAGGATTTTTTCTTCTTCTGGACCGCCCAATGTCCTATGTCGTCCAACATCCTCTGAATTTATCTTTATTCTCAATAAATCACCAACAAAGATAAATTTTTGAAAATACACTTCTCTAATACTTCTATAGGCAACGATTTTATCTTTTGCAAAATCAGGATGCTTGGCTCCCCAAATAACTCCTAATAACTGAGCTGCTATTTCTGGAAGATCCACTCCTCTAAAAACTAAATGCTTGCCTCCTATCATATGCATTCCTCCGCCGCAAGCCTGCTCTGTCACCAAAAATTCACCAAAATATTCGTCTTTACTCGTTTTGAAAACATTATCCAAAAAAGTAATGTTTGGTGGATAAGGAATCATTTCTTCAATTTGTCCCCTATCAGCAATTTGTTCTTTTGCTGGTATAAATCCAAGTGTTTTCTTAACATGTTTTTCTTTGTCTTTCATTTCTTTCATTTATATTTCCTTTCTTGTTAAAGTTCTATGATTATGTATAATACTAAAAAATAATAATATTGCAAGTCTTTTATGAAATTAATTATCGTAGAGAGTCCCACAAAATCTAAAACCCTTCAAAAGTTTTTAGGGCCTGATTATACGATTAGGTCTTCTTTTGGTCATATCCGGGATCTGCCAATAGATGAACTTGGAGTAGATATTGAGAATAATTTCAAACCAAAATATATTGTGCTTTCAAAATCAAAGAAAGTTATTTCAGATCTAAAAAAAGAGGCTCAGAAAGCAAAGACAATTATCCTAGCAACTGACGAAGACAGAGAAGGAGAAGCAATTTCCTGGCATCTTTCCCAAGTTCTTGGTTTAAAAGAACCTCAAAGAATTGTTTTCCATGAAATTACTAAATCAGCTATTGAGCAAGCCCTGAAAAATCCCAGACAAATTGATATGAATTTAGTTGACGCTCAGCAAGCAAGAAGAATTTTAGACAGAATCGTTGGATACAAACTTTCTCCTTTCTTATGGAAAAAAGTAGCCAGAGGATTGTCTGCTGGAAGGGTTCAATCAGTAACAGTAAGGTTAGTAGCTATAAGAGAGAAAGAAATTGAAGATTTCAAACCCCAAGAATATTGGACAATTGGAGCATTGCTAAAAAAAGAAGAAGAATTTGAGGCCTTGCTTATTGAAAAAGATATTAAAACAAAAAAAGAAGCTGATGAAATTCTTAAAGATTTAAATGGAGCTGAATACAAAATTGAAAAAATTGATAAAAAAGAAACGAAAAGAAATCCTTTGCCGCCTTTTACCACCAGCACTCTACAGCAAGAATCCTGGAAAAGATTCAGATTCCCAGCAAAATTCACAATGAGCATTGCTCAAAAACTCTATGAAAAAGGGCATATTACTTATCACAGAACTGATTCTGTAAATCTTTCCCAATTATCTTTGTCTTTAGCTAAGAAATTTATTGAGAATAAATACGGAGAAAACTATTATAATTTTAGAAAGTATAAATCAAAGGGGAAAGTGCAGGAAGCTCACGAAGCAATCAGGCCTACTTATTTAGACAGAATACCTGGTCTTGATCAAAATCAAGAACGGCTTTATGACCTTATTCGGAGAAGATTTATTGCTTCACAAATGGCTTCAGCAATTTTTGATTCTACTTCTATAGATATTAAAGCAAAAAAATACACCCCGTTAGAGGTTTCAAGATCAGGGAAAAAATACAAAACAAACAAACCTCTAACGGGGTACACTTTTCGAGCTTCTGGGCAGATTTTGAAATTTGATGGATTCCTAAAAGTTTATCCAATGAAATTTGAAGAAAATGAGTTACCAGAATTAGAAAAAGACGAGCTTTTAGAATTGATAAAACTTATCCCTTCTCAACACTTTACTCAACCGCCAGCTAGATACACTGAAGCCAGCTTGATTAAAGCTCTTGAGCAAAATGGAATTGGCCGCCCTTCAACCTACGCTCCAATTTTATCAACAATTCAAAACAAAAACTATATTGAAAAAAATGAGCAAAAAAGATTCCAGCCAACTGAAATTGGAACAGTTGTTAATAATCTTTTAGTAAAACATTTCCCTAAAATCGTTGATATTGAATTTACAGCTAAAATGGAAAATAGTTTAGATGAAATTGCTCAAAAAAAAGAAAAATGGATTAATGTGTGTAAAGATTTTTACGGCCCCTTTGAAGAAAACCTTCAGAAAAAATATAAAAAAGTTGACAAAAAAGAGATTACTGAAAAACCTACCAATAAAAAATGTCTTAAATGCAAATCTGATTTGCTAATCCGTTTGGGCAGGTTTGGAAAATTCTATGCTTGTTCCACTTTCCCAAAATGTAAATATACTGAATCTTTAAAAGAAAATAAATTAAATATAAAGTGTCCTAAATGCGACAAAGGAGAATTAAGCGAAAAAAGAACTAAAAAGAGAAAGATATTTTATGGCTGCAATCAGTTCCCAAAATGCGACTTTGCTTTATGGGACAAACCTCTAAATGAGAAGTGTCCAGAATGCAACTCGCTCTTAATTGAAACAAAAAGGAAGCAAATCAAATGCTCCAATGAAAATTGCCAATTTAAGAAAGATGTGGTAAAATAGATCTACCTGCCGAGGTGATGAAATTGGCAAACATGCGGCACTCAAAATGCCGTGGGCGCAAGCCCTTGAGGGTTCAAGTCCCTCCCTCGGCACATGCGAGGATATTTTCGTACTACTCGTTTTAATAAAAATAAAATCCTGCAATCCTACATTATAGGTGTGGCTATTGGTGATGGGAATCTTTCCAATCCAAATGGTCGAGCAACTCGTTTAAGGATTAGCTGTGATAAAAAATATCCTTTTCTTTTCCAGAAAATTATTAATTGTTTAAAATTATTATTGCCTGACAACAAAGTAAGTATTGTTGAATGCGAAAAAACTTATGCTGATATAAGTGTTTTTTCAAATCATCTGGAAAAACTGCTTGGTTGGAAAGCTAAAAATGGATCAAAGTTTTCTCAAAAAGTAACTGTACCGAATTGGATTACAAAAAGAAGAAAATATAAAATCAATTGCCTGAAGGGATTAATAGAAACAGATGGTTGCATATACTCTGATAGAGGTTATAAAATGGTTATGTTTTCCACCATAATTCCGAAATTAGCAAATGATGTTTACAAAATGATAAATTCCTTAGGTTTTAATTCGCATATTTATAAGACGAAAGGGGGAACAAATTCATATAACTTTAATCAAAAAACAATATATCGTATTCGATTATCTAAAAATGTATCAGAATTCTTAGATTTAGTGCATCCGGAAAAAAATTAAAATTGCGAGTATTTTAGAATTCATACCCTTGACACAAACAAAACGTCTCATTTGAGGCATTTTTTTATTGTTTTATGGACTAACCAGGCGGATAAGATACCAACTGCGATACCGGCAAGAATATCTGCGGGCCAATGGATTCCTGTAAAAACCCTGGCTAAACAGATTAGAAAGCTGGATATAAAGAAGAAAACACCAGCTTTTTTATTGTAAAAATAAACAATTGTAGAAACAGCGAAAAAGAATGCGGCATGACCAGAAGGAAAAGCAGAGGCATTATGAGTCAAAAGCAAATTAACATTGTTTTCTACAAACGGTCTCGGTCTTTGCCAAATCCAGCGAATCAATTCAACAATAACAAACCTTGCTAAAATAGCAGAAATAATTGCCTCAACAATCATTTTTACCCCGTTAAATAGTTGCGGAGCAAATTTAACTGGGTTAAAATATTTTCTAAATCCTACTGCCAAAAAGAGTAATAAAGAAAAAAGCAAAATATATCCAAGATATTCAGCTAAAAATATAGCCAAAACATCCAGCCAAAACCATGTTAAAGCAAATTGGTTTACCCCGTTAAAGATAAAATTATCAAAAAAATTAACGGAAAAAATCAAGAAATCTTTAACGGGGTTTATTAAATTAAAGAGAGATGCATCCATTAAATTAACTAAACCTGGTTTAGTTTTACTAAGTTTTTGAGCAAGCAGGCAACAGTCACTGGACCGACTCCGCCAGGAACTGGCGCAATATAACTTGCTTTTTTAGAAACGCTTTTGAAATCAACATCTTTCCCGATATCAATTACTACTACTCCTTTTTTAACCATTCCTCCTTTAATAAGATTTGATCTACCAACTCCAGAAATTACAATATCAGCATTTTTAATTTCATCAATATCTGAAAACTTTAAATTTCGTTTTTTTAGCCAGCTAGCTACAGGCTGACCAACTAACCTTCCTTTTCCAATTAAAACTATATTTTTATTTCTTAAAGATATTTTATACTCCTTTAAAATA
Organism: Candidatus Nealsoniibacteriota bacterium; assembly: GCA_030616085.1. GTDB lineage: Bacteria > Patescibacteriota > Minisyncoccia > Minisyncoccales > GWA2-38-27 > JAUWYA01. The sequence continues at coordinate 15,980 of JAUWYA010000003.1, forward strand.
CGATCCACTGCGCAAACCACTGGTGAAACAATTTCAGCATCTTTTTCTTCAGGAATAAGATTTAAAATTTCTTCGGTATCTAAACCTTTTGGCAAAGGAAGCTGAACTACAATGCCATTGATATCAGATTTTTGAACAATTTTTTTAATCTCTTTTTTCAATTCTGAATTGCTAATTTTTGAAGAAAACTTAAATAGCTCAAAATCAATCCCTACTTTCTCGCAAGCTTTCTTCTTTTGCCTAACAAATATCTTTGAATTTGAATCCTCCCCAACTAAAATAATCGATAACTTTAATTTCAGTCGTTTTCTCTTTATTTCGGCTTTAAGTTTTTTCAAAATCTTCTCAGATAATTTTTTTCCATCTAAAATTATCATGGAAGAAGAAATCTTTTACAAAGTTTTTTAACCTCTTGCCTTATTTTTGAACAAGATCTTGGATCTGTAATCACCTCATTAATCCAGGAAGCAATTAATTTCATTTCTTTTTCTTTCATTCCTCTTGTCGTAATAGCTGGGGTTCCCAATCTAAGACCAGAGGGTTTAAATGGAGGGTTAGGATCAAAAGGAATGCTATTTTTATTTACAGTAATGCCTGCTTTTTCTAATCTGTCTTGAGCCTCTGGCCCTAAAATTCCTTTATTTCTCAAATCAATTAAAATTAAATGGTTGTCTGACCCCTTAGTAATCAAGTTAAACCCGTGATTTATAAGTTCGGAAGCTAATACTTTTGTATTCTCAACTATCTGTTTTCCATATCTTTTAAAACCTGGCTCTGACGCCTCTTTTAAGCAAACAGCAATAGCAGCAATATTATTCTCATGAGGGCCTCCTTGAAGACCAGGAAAAATTGCCTTATCAACTTTCTTTGCTAAATCAGGATCTTTATCTATTCCCTTCTTAGTAATCATTATCATTCCTCCTCTTGGACCTCTTAATGTTTTGTGAGTAGTAGTTGTAACAATATGAACGTAAGGAACAGGACTGGGATGCACGCCAGCAACAATCAAGCCAGCAATATGGGCTATATCTGCAGCAAGATAAGCTCCGACCGAATCAGCAATCTTAGCAAATCTCTCCCAGTCAAAAATACGAGGGTAAGCAGTAGCTCCAACCCAGATAAGTTTTGGCTTTGTTTCTTTAACCAGCTTAGCTACTTGACTATAATCAATCAAGTTTGTTTTCTGATCAACTCCGTATTGAACTGAATTATAATACTTAGCAGAGAAATTAACTTTCCAGCCGTGGGTTAAATGTCCTCCATGAGGAAGAGACATTCCCATTGTCGTATCTCCTGGATTTAAAACAGCGAAATATATTGCAAGGTTTGCTGGAGAACCAGAATAAGGCTGAACATTAACATGAACAACTTTAAATAATTTCTTAGCCCTTTCTCTGCAAATATCTTCAATCTGATCATAATATTCCAAACCAGCATAATATCTCTTTCCAGGATATCCTTCAGCATATTTATCAGTTAAAACTGAACCCAAAGCCTGACGCACTGCCGAAGAAGTATGGTTCTCCGAAGGAATCATTTCTAAAGTCGTATCCTGCCTCTCTTGTTCTTTCTCAATCAGTTTAGCTATTTGTTCATCAACTTTTTTTAATTTCATTATTTTATTGTATTCCATTTTCCGCATTTGGTCAAAATAAAAAAGGCCGAGTATTTACCCGGCTCTTTAGTATAATTCAGTATAATAGTATGATAACGTGCTGTTACAACCTCCAAATCGAGGTTTATCACAGCAAAAAATGAAACACTACTTGCTGTTACTACCCCACAAATCAGGGTCTATCAACTAATCCTTGCTTAATGCTTCGGCAACTGCTTTCTCGGCAGATTGCCTCTTCACTTCCTTTACCTCAAAGTGGGGAAGTTCCTCTAGCGGCCTTCCTGCCTTCTCCCACTGTGAAAGAATCTCCTCTTCTTGTGTTTTTGAAGAAACAGTGAAGTTATAGATAAGTTGTAAATTCCAGTATTCCATCTTTTTACCCTTTCATTTGGTGATTTAATGTAATAGTTGTTTTGTTTTCAAATAGCAAATACTGGATTTCTCCAGGTTATGATCACTCGTCATAACACTTATAATGTATCATACTTTAACAGATTTGTCAAGGAGTTGTGAAGAATTATCTTCCTCGGCGGATTATTTTTGGCTTGTCATTGCTGAAATCAACAACAGTTGAAGGAACGTTATAAGAAAGGTTGCCGGCGCTTAAAATTAAATCTGGTCTGATTTTTTCATCTTCAAAATATTTATAAATCTCCTCAATTTTAACAGTTGAAGGCTTGCCTGATATATTGGCTGAAGTTCCAACCAAAGGCTTTTTAAACTTTTTAATTATTTCGTAAATTAGTTTATATTCTGGAATACGTAAACCAATCGTTTTTTTATTCTTAGAAAGTCTTTTTGAAAGCCCGGACCTCTTCTTTTTATTCAAGGCCACAGTTATTCTGCCTGGCCAAATCTCATCAAGAAAGTTTTTCATATCTTTATCCATTAAAGCGTATTTAGCAGCCATTTCTATATCTTTGACAAAAATAGGAATGGCTTTTTTCTTATCTCTTTTCTTAATCTCGAAAACCTTTTCTACTGCTTTATCATTTGTTGCATCAGCCAACAAACCATAAACAGTGTCAGTCGGACAAACCACAACCTGACCTCTTTCTAAAGATTCAACTGCCCTATTAACTGCATCTTTTGAGCCAGCAGCAATAATATGAAATCTTCTATTTCTCCAAAAAAGTCTTTTAAATTTCTTAAATGACCTTAAGAAGTAAGAAACCTGAATTATGTCTGCTGGGTTACCAAAGTCCAGCCAAAAGTCTTGAATCTTCTGGGTTTTCATCTTCTTTTCTTTCGCTAAAAGATTTATTGCATCAGTAATCTCATATTCACCTCTGGAAGATTTAGTAATTTTGCCAAGTTTATCAAAAACATCAGGAGTAAATTTATAAAGTCCGGAGTTAACGATGTTTCCGATAAACTCTTTTGGCTTTTCAACAACTTTCTTTAGAAATCCGTTGTCTTCAACAAGAACGCCATATTTTCCAGGATTTTTGTGATAAATCCCAGCAACATGGCTATATTTTCCTTCAATATTCATTGCTTTCAAATCTCTTACTGAATAAAGATTGTCTCCGCAAAGATAAAGAAACTGGCTTTTCTTAACAATATCTTTTACGCACATTAAAGGACAGGCAGTGCCATACATTTTATCCTTAGGACCTAAAATTTCATACTGGCTTACCATCCTTATTTTATACTGGCTTGGTCTTAAACTCTTAAGAGGCGGTTTGTATCTTCTTAAAAATCCCTCTATTAATTCTTCTTTAAATCCAGTTACTAAAATCAAATCCCTATAACCAGCTAAAAAAAGATTATCTAAAAGATAAGCCAAAAAGGGTCTTTTTTTGACCCTAATAAGGTGTTTGGACTTTTCCTTAGTAAGATGAAGCATGCGAGTCCCCTGACCCGCAGCAGCAATTACTACTTTTTTAATCATTTTTTAGCTAATTTAAAAGCCTTCTTATTCAGTTCAAGATATTTTTCAGGCACAATCTTAATAATAGCTTTTTCAATTGAACTTGGCTTTAAAGGGATCAATTTTTTAAACACGGCGTAACCTAAAAGATAAATCCCTGAAACTACTTCTTTACCTAACTCTTTCTTGCAAATCTCAGAAGCAGGAACTATTTTAGGATTTTTTGTTATGGTTTTCAATTTTCTTAAAATCTCTTTTTCTTTAGGACTGCCAGGGAAGGAAAGCGTAAACTTATTAACTAGAAAGGTGGTCTTTGAATTAGCATAAGAGAGCGCTCTTAAGCTCTCCAAGCTTTCCAAGCTAAGAATTAAATCAGCTGAACCCAAAGAAACCAAGGGTGAATAGATTTTTTCCCCAAACCTTATGTGCGTTTCCACTGCTCCTCCACGCTGAGATAAACCATGAAGCTCTGAGGTCTTAATGTCTAAACCTTCAGTTAAAGCTGCCTCAGCTATAATCTGAGTTAAAGTAATCAATCCCTGACCTCCTGTTCCTGAAATAATTATATTAAAAGTTTTTAACATATTACTTTCTACGCTTTAATCTTTTTGCCCAATAAGAGCACATTCGCCGAGCAACAATAACTGAAACTTCTTTTTTATTTAAAAATCCCTTAATTGCGCTTTGAAACTCTTTAATGTTTATGGGATCAATAACCTTTATATTCTTAACCCCGCAGGCCTTGGCAACCTCATCAATCTTTATTTCCTCAGTAATTTCACCCATTCCTGTTTCTCCAACTCCTGGATTAGTTTGATGACCAGTCATTGCTGTAATTCGGTTATCCATCACAATAATTAAAGGATTTGATTTATTAAAGACAGTATTTATTAAAGCAGGAATTCCAGAATGAAAGAAAGTTGAATCACCAATTAAAGTTATGAGTTTTTGGCCAGAACTCTTTTTAATTCCATGAGCTATGCCAATAGAAGAACCCATGCATGAAAGATAATCCTGAATATTATGAGGAGGAAAACCAGCTAACATATAACAACCGATATCACCTCCAAAAATTGTTCCTTTAGGAGCTACTTTTTTTATAGATGAAAAAATAAACCAATAAGAACAATCCGGACAAAGCCGAGGAAAACGTTTTGGAACTTCTAAAGAAGAATGTTTTGAAACTCTGTATTTCTTGCCAGATAATTTTGCTATAGCTGCTCCAACTTTTTCTGTATTTAATTCTCTAACTTCGGGTAAAACATCTTTTCCTAAAACTTGAAGCCCTGGATTAACTTCCTTTGTTAAAGCATTAACTTCTTTTTCTAAAAATGGCTCCAGCTCTTCAACAATTAAAACTTTTTTAAGGCCTTTGATAAAGTTTTTAATCCTCTTCTCTGGTAAAGGATAAAAGAAAGCAAGTTTTAAAACCGGCAAGTCCATTTTCATTTCTTTAAGAACTTCCATCACATATAGATAAGAAATCCCAGAAGTAATAATACCTAACTTTCCTTTGCCTCCTATTCTGCTAGCCTTATCTTTTTCAGCAAAGTCTCTAATCTTTTCTATCTTCTCTAATAATTCTTCTTTCATTTCCAAGACTCTTGGAGGCATTGTAACAAACCTCTTAACATCTTTAACAAACTTTCCTGCAAAGTTAGACTTCTTTGTTTTACCTATTTCCACTGGCATTTTCTGATGAGCAATCCTGGTAGTTGTTCTAACTATCACTGGAATATTAAATTTCTCTGAAATCTTAAAACCTAGTTTAACAAAGTCCTTTGCCTCCTGAGCATCTGACGGTTCTAATATTGGAATATGAGCTAAGTAAGCAAAAGCCCTACTGTTTTCTTCTGATTGACCAGAACTCCAACAAGAAGGATCATCAGCCACAATTATTACAGTAGGTCCTTTAGTGCCGGTATAAACAAAAGGTAGTAAAGCATCTGAGGCAACGTTCAAACCAAAGTTCTTCATTACTACTAAACACTTTAATCCTGAAAAGCTTGCTCCAACAGCAGCTTCTAAAGCTACTTTTTCGTTAGTAGAAAACTCAAAGTAAACTCCGTGCTTTTTAGCTATTTTCCCAAAAATAATACCAACTTCTGAACTAGGTGTGCCAGGATAAGCTGAAACAAAATCCACTCCTGCTTCCAGAGCTCCTTGAACAATTGCTTCATTGCCTAATAATATTTTTTTCACCCCGTTAGAGATTCTTTCTTTTTGTTTCTTTATTTTTGTCATAGTTAATAACAAAGCATTATTTTCTTATATTGACCCCGTAATCTCTAACGGGGTTCATATTCTTATTTTTAATAATATCATTTTTTACAAAAATAGAAAAGTCCTCTTGCACATTGTGCAAAAGGACTCTGCTGTCTAAGAACCAACTAAATGAAGACTACCCGGTTGGGAGTAGGCCACATACTTTCCGAAAATCGTTGAGAGTCATCCTGTTCATCATATCGGGCACATTAGCTTTCAGTAAAATGCTCAATAATCCTGATTCCAAAAGATCCTGTAGGTGTTCAACCGGAATATCTTCTGCCAATTCTAATATTTTCTTTGCTTGTTTAAGGGTTGCCTTCATGACAAGTCCTTTCTCCCCGCTTAGCAGGGTATTTGGGTGTCGCTATTCCGCCAACGCAGCTGATTTGCGGACCCGATGTCAATGTTCAATGTTTTCATCATAGCATACTATCTAATTCCTGTCAAGCCTGTGTGGTTGTTGGCGGTATCGGATACCGCCAACACTATAAAACAAAATTAATTAATTTTCCAGAAATGAATATTGTTTTTTTGATTTTCTTGCCCTCTGTATATTTTAGCACTCTATCTCGCAATAAAACAGCCTTTTCAGCTTCTTTCTCTGAAATATCAGCATCAACTTCTATTTTGTCACGGACTTTGCCATTAATCTGAACAACTAAAATTATCTTTTTTTCTTTAATCAGTTTTGAATCATATCTTGGCCATTTTTGCTCACAGCATAATCCTTTAAAACCTGCCCTTTCCCAAAGTTCTTCTGTTATATGTGGAGCAAAAGGGCTTAATAGAATTAAAAATAAAGAATAATGAATTAAGGAAATTTCTTTTTGCTGTTCCATTTTATTAGCCAAAATCATTAATGAAGATATTGCCGTATTAAATTTAAGCAATTCAATGTCTTCTGTTACTTTCTTTATTGTCTTGTGAACTAATTGTTTTAATTCTTTGCCATCTCCTAATTTTTCTTGAAACTTCCAAACCTTTTCTAAAAATCTTCTTACTCCTTTAACTCCCTTGGTATCCCAGAGAATCATCTGCTCAAAAGGACCTATAAACATCTCATAAACTCTCATAGTGTCGGCTCCGTGTTCTTTAACAACTTTCTCAGGACTAATCACATTGCCTTTTGACTTAGACATTTTAATACCTCCTTGCCCAAGAATCATCCCATGAGAAGTTCTCTTCTTGTACGGCTCTGAACCAATTGATCTTGGCACTGCTTTAATATCCCTTAAAAACTTATAAATAAAGCGGGAATAAAGCAAATGCAGAGTAGTATGCTCCATCCCTCCGTTGTACCAATCAACAGGCATCCAATGTTCAAGCTTTTTTGGATCGGCTAATTTCTTATCATTAATAGGATCGCAATAGCGAAGATAATACCAATTAGAACCAGCCCAGTTTGGCATAACATCTGTTTCTCTTTGACCTGGTCCTTTGCATTTAGGACATTCAGCATTAACCCATTTTTCAACCTTTGCCAAAGGCGACTGACCTTTTTCAGTTGGCTTGTAATTCTTAACCTCAGGCAGTTTGATTGGCAGATCTTGTTCCAATACTGGCTGCCAGCCGCACTTCTCACATTTTATCATTGGTATTGGTTCGCCCCAATATCTCTGTCTGGAAAAAATCCAATCTCTTAACTTATAATGAACTGCTTTTTTAGCAAAACCCTTTGCATTGAGCCATTCAGTTATTCTTTCTTTGGCTTGCTCTGACTTTATTCCAGTAAATCTGCCAGAGTTAATTAAAATGCCTTCTCCTTCATAAGCTTGTTTTGAGGGATCATATTTAGAATCTTTTGGTTTGATAACTTCAATAATAGGAAGATTATATCTTTTAGCAAAATCAAAATCACGCTGATCATGAGCTGGTACAGCCATTATAGCGCCTGTGCCGTAATGCATTAAGACATAATCAGCCACAAAAATAGGGATTTTTCTGTTATTAACCGGGTTTGTAGCTTTAATGCCTTTTATCTCTATGCCTGTTTTTTCTTTATCCTCGCTAATCCTTTCTTTTTCTGCTTTCTTCTTTGATTTCTCAACATAATCTTTAACTTGTTTGTAATTGCTAATCTTACGTTTAAGCTTTTCAATTAAAGCATGCTCTGGAGCCAATACCAAATATGTACACCCAAACAAAGTATCAGCACGAGTAGTAAACCCCGTTAGAGATAAATCTCTAAACGGGGTAAACACAGGGACTGGAAACTTTATCTCAGTTCCCTGGCTCCTTCCTATCCACTCTTTTTGGGAAACTTTAACTCTTTCCGGATAATCAACTTTATCTAAATCATGAATTAGTCTATCGGCATATTTGGTAATCCTTAAAAGCCACTGTTCTTTTTCTTTTCTTCCAGCTTTTTTCCCGCAACGCTCACATTTACCATCAACAACTTCTTCATTGGCTAGACCAATCTTGCAAGATGGACACCAATTAATCGACATTTTAGCTTTGTAAGCTAATCCTTTTTTAAATAATTGAATAAATATCCATTGAGTCCATTTATAATATGACGGATCAGTAGTATTAATCTCTCTATTCCAATCAAAAGAAAGACCTAAGTCTTTTTGTTGACGTTTAAAATTAGCTGTATTTTTCCTGGTCACAATCGCTGGATGAGTTCTAGTTTTAATAGCATAGTTTTCAGTAGGCAAACCAAAAGCATCCCAGCCCATAGGAAATAAAACATTAAAACCTTGCATCCTTTTCTTTCTGGCTAAAATATCTAAAGCAACGTAACTTCTGCAATGGCCAACATGAAGCCCATCTCCAGAAGGATAAGGAAACTCCACCAAAAGGTAATACTTCGGCTTTTTTGACTTATCCAAAGATGCAAAAACGCCTGTTTCCTCCCATTTCTTCTGCCATTTTTTCTCAATTTTCTTAGGATTGTATTTTTCCATATTTTACCCAGTTGAATAATTTTACTTCAAGTAAAATTAAAATCAAAGATTTTATTTAACCGGGTGAATTCTTAATAATAACATAAATCTCTTAAATTCTGAACAAGTTTTTAGCGTTTTGAAAGGTGGTTTCAGCGACTCTTTGGAAATCTATGCCTTTTATTTTGGCAATGTCTTGGACAATGTATTTTATAAAAACAGGCTCGTTGCGTTCAACTCCTGCTTGTGGAGGCGTAAGATAAGGACAATCTGTTTCAATAAGAATTTTCTCCAAAGGAGTTTTCTCAATCACTTCTTTCAAATCCCTTTTATAAATTATTCCATTAATTCCTAAATAAAATCCCATATCTAAATATTGTTTTGCTTGCTCCCAGTTTCCAGTAAAACAATGAATTACTCCTGGAATCTGATAGTCTTTCAAAATCTCCAATAAATCCTCATGCGCCATGCGGCAATGAATTATAACTGGTAAATCTAATTCTTTGGCAAAATCCAATTGTTGTGAAAACATTTGTTTTTGTTTTTCTTTAAATAATCCGTAATCTTTAAAACAATCAAGCCCAATCTCTCCAATTGCAACTACTTTATCAGACTGGCATAATTTTCTATACTTCAAAGCATCAAAGTTCTCATCTTTTGCATGAATAGGATGCAGTCCAATTGCAGCAAAAATCCCATTATACTTTTCAGCAATTTCTACTGCCTTCTTACTTGTCTCATATTTTGAACCGACATTTATCATCCAAATATCTTCATCCAAAGAACGTTTGATAACTTTATCAAAATCACGGTTAAAAGCCTTAAAATTAAGATGCGCGTGAGTATCTATTAACATGCCTTCATCTTATCTAAATATATATATAATTTCAAATAAGAACCCCGCCTTCGGCAAGAACCTTAATTCGCTAAGGTATGAATATATTTTCTTGAATTAAAAAAGGGCGACATTAAGTCACCCCTAACATTTCTTTAGTTTTTTGCAATAAATCCATTCCATGAGATCTGTTAAAGCTCTTGCCTGATTTAACAACTTCCAATGCGGCCATAACTCGTTTAAACACAATATGCTTATCTATTACTAACAAATGATCAAACGTAATCCATACAGAACTATTATTATAATAGTCAGCAAAAGCATGGTAGCCACAAGCCCAAGAAAGCTCAACTAAAAAAGAATATAAAGCGCTATAAATTTCTGTCAAATTTTTGGGAATAACAGTTTACCTCTTTTTTTATTTACAAATTCTCCGGTTTTTTTATCTCTGGCTATTTCTTTAATAATTCTATCTGATGTTTCTGGCAAAAACGGCTGAAGCAATTCAGCTATATTATCTAAAACAATCAATAAATTGCCTAAAACTTGGGGAGAATTTTCTTTCTTCTCCCATGGTTTTTCTTTTTCAATATATTTATCACAAAAGCTAATCAAATCCCAAATTGATTTCAATGCTTCATTGAATTTGAATCCTTCCAATGCTTTTTTATAATTCTTCCGAGTTTCTTTAATTTTTGGTTCTACGGTTTTAAGATTATTTTCTTTAAAACCTATTCCGTCTGCCATTACTCTTACCCGGGCAAGTAAGTTTCCGATCCCAGAAGCTAAATCAGAATTGTATCTTTGCTCAAACTTTTCATAAGTAAAGTCACCATCTTCAGCAGAAGGAATTTCTCTTAAAAGAAAATATCTAACAGCGTCTGTTCTGTATTTTTCAACCAGCTCAAAAGGATCAATCACATTGCCTAATGATTTAGACATCTTTTGTCCTTCAGAGGTTAAATAGCCGTGAACAAAAATTGTGTTTGGTAAGCTTAATTTAGCAGAAAGAAGCATTGCTATCCAATATATCCCGTGAAATCTTAAAATCCCTTTTCCAATGATGTGTAATTTATTATCGTTTTTCCGCCAGAATTCTTGAAACTTTTTGCTATTATCTGCGTATCCCAAAGCATTGATATAGTTGCTTAAAGCGTCGTACCACGTCCAAACAATCTGACTAGAATCCCCTGGCACTGATATTCCCCATCCGTGTCCACGTTCTGCAGAACGAGAAATACAAAAATCTTGCAATCCAGAATTTATAAAACTTAAAACTTCATTCTTGCGAGTTTGAGGAATTATTTTAACTTTATCTTGCTCAATAATCTTTTTTAATTCATTTTGATATTTTGAAAGCCGGAAAAAATAGTTTTCTTCCTCTACTAATTCTGGCTTTACTTTATGTTCAGGACAAAGACCGTTTTCAAGTTCGTTTTCTTTGTAAAATTCCTCACAACCCACACAATAAAGCCCTTCATAATTCTTCTTGTAGATATCTTTTTTGCAGGCCAACCAAAGTTTCTGAGCTCCTTTGATATGTCGTTTTTCAGTAGTCTTAATAAAATCATCAAAAGATAAATTTAGAACTTTTTTCAGCTCATAAAATTTCTTAGCATTTCTATCAACCAATTTTTTGGTGCTTATTTCTTCTTTTTCAGCTGCTTGAATATTTTTCAAACTATTTTCGTCTGTCCCAGTCAAAAAGAAAACTTCCTCGCCCAAAAGCCGATGGTATCGCGCCATAACATCTGCTTGAATAATCTCTAAAGCAAAACCAAGATGGGGAGACGAGTTGACATATGGAACTGCTGTTGAGACATATAGTTTTTTCATAAAATTAATCCTTTAATCGTAAAATAACATTTTTCTTAGCTTTTAACAAGTCTTTTTTTCTTTTCTCATGTCTCAATAGAGGTTCTAATAAAATAAAAAGCATTAATAACGATTTTCGCTCATTTATAGTTATCCCCCAACAATCTTTTCTATGAATAACGCCCCTTTTATCTATTAACTAATAAAAAGGCCTGTTCATTTCACGAACAGGCCTGTTTTTTTTGTTTTTTTTATCAGCTATCTTTATTATACCACTACTGAATCTCCATCTCTTCTTTTTTCCAGAAATTCCTTAAAGAATTCAAACAATATACCAAATAAAGGAATAGCTAAAACTGCTCCTAATAATCCCCAGAGATTTGCTCCAACAACCAAAGAAATTAAAACCAAGGCAGGAGGCAAACCAACAAATTTCTTCATTAATATTGGAGACAAAATACTTCCTTCAATCTGCTGTATCAAACCAAAAGCAATTAACACGAAAATTGCCTTGAATATTTCTACTGGAAAAACAGTTAAGAAAAGGACTACAGCTGTTAAAAGTGGACCTACATAAGGAATGAAATTAAATACGCCAGCAAACAATGCCAAAGTAAAAGGATACCTCACATTAAAAAGAACGAATGTAATGTATGAGGCAAGCCCAACAAATAAACATGCTAACATTCTTGCACCAAACCAGCCTGCCACTTTTCTCTGACATCTTGCCCAGACATTCAAAACCTGAGCCTCATATTTTTTTGGAAATAAAAGCATTAAAGTTCTTTCAATGCCTTTTTCTTCCAAAGAAAGAAATATAGCAGTAACAATAACAAATAAAGCGCTAAACACTCCGCCGAAAACACTAAATAATACGCTGAAAATATTATCTGCCATTCCTTCCAAAGTACCTCCTAATGCTTTTAGAAAACTCTCAATATTTTCAAAGGCCTGAAAACCAAGGCCCTTTAAAGGAGGAGAAATCTTTTCAAAATATTCAGGAAAAGCTTCTAAAAATGCCTGGATTTCAGAAATAAAAATAGGGACTATTGAATAAATCAAAATGCTTAATATCCCAAAAACACCTACATACATAAGAACAACCGCAAGACCACGAGGTATTTTTCTCTTATGTAAAAAACTAATAGCTGGATTAAACAAGACAGAAATCGTCAAAGCAAAAATAAACCAAATTAAAATATCCCTAATTGAATAAAGAATATAAAAACAGGCAACTGCAATAGAAATCTTTGCAATTGTTCTCCAAGAAATATCTAATAGTTTTTCTTGATCCATAGTATTAACTTAGTTTTAGTTTTAAGATTTTTTGGAATCTTCTCTTATCTTTAAATGGCCCTATCAAAGCCAAGTTTAATTTTTCTGGCTTAAAAACATCTTTACTAACTTCCAGAATGTCATTAACGCTTACTTTATTAATTTTAGCATAAATTTGTTCAGGAGTTAAAATCTTTTCTTCTAAAAGATCTTGCGATCCATAAAAAGATGCTTGAGCGTCAGAAGCCTCAAAGAGCAAAGTCATTTTTCCTTTAAAATGATCTTTTGCCTTTTTAAGCTCTTTTGCTGAAATCTTATTCTTAGCTATTTTTCTATATTCATTCAAAACAGCAGAGATAGCTTTTTCAACTCTGTTATTATCTACACCTGCCTGAGTAACTAAAAATCCTGTGTCAGGATCAGAAGAAACAGCGGTCTTAACATAATAAGCAAGGCCTAACTGTTCTCTAATCTTGATAAATAAACGAGAGCTCATCATTCCTCCCAATATTAAGCCCAAAAGTCCTAAAGTAAATCTCTGGCTATGAAAAAGATTATACCCCCTCACCCCTAAGCAAAAATGAGTTTGATCAGTTTCTTTATTTTTTAACAAACAATTAGGTTTTGTCTGTTTCTCAATAACTAATGGTTTTTCAATAATCTCCTTATCTTTTATATTTGAGAAATATCTCTTTATCTTATTTATTGCTTTGTCAGAAATATTTCCTGCTACGCAAACAATAGTATTAGAAGCAGTATATTGAGTTTTCATATAATCAACTAATTGATTTCTAGATATAGCTAAGACGCTTTCTTTGGTTCCAGCAATGTCTCTTCCAGCTGGCTGATCTCCATACAATACTTTATTCCATAAGCTCTGAACATAAGAAGACGGATGATCATGATACATGTTAATTTCCTCAATAATAACTGCTTTTTCTTTCTTAATCTCTTTAGGATCTAATTTTGAATTCAAGTAGATATCAGAAATCACATCCAAAGCCAAATCAAAATGCTTGACGTCAACTTTGGCAAAATATCCAGTATAATCTTCGCCAGTAAAAGCATTGTATATTCCTCCTACTCTGTCTAAGGGCTCAGAAATAAAGATATGACCAGGCCTTTTCTTGGTTCCTTTAAACAATAGATGCTCTAAAAGGTGAGAAATGCCATTAATCTCTTTTTTCTCATACTTAGATCCGGTTCCAACCAAAACTAAACTGGTTACTGCCTTAGTCCCCTTTTGAGGAACAATAATAATCCTTAATCCATTTTTCAAGGTTATTTTCTTAAACATATTATTCTTTTATTCCGAATTCTTTTTTTAGTATCTTTGAAACTTTCTTTTTTAATTCTGGTATATCTTTTTTAACAATTTTAAAAGTAAGTTTTAAGTCAACGCCAAAATAATCGTGAATAAGAATATCTCTAGTGCCAGCAATTCTTTTCCATTCAATATCAGAATATTTATTCTTAAAACTACTCGGTATATTCTTTACTGCCTCTCCTATGATTCCTATCCTTCTCATAACAGCATCTTGGATTATTTCAGATTTTAAAAATTCATCTTTAGAAATTCCTTTTGTAAAATCTTCTATTCTTTCTATACTTTCTAAAATATGAAGAAGAAATATTTTTATATCCTTTTTCATAAAATTGCTTTTTGTTCTTTTAAAATTATACTCCTTAGAAGAGGGTGAATAGAATCATAGGTTAAAATATCTACTTTTTCACTTAACTTTTTCTCCAGTTCAAGCTTTAATCCTACCAAATCTAATAAACTTTTATCATCTTTTCTAAATTCTATCAAAATATCGATGTCGCTATTCTTGTTATTTTCTCCTCTAACAAAAGAACCGAAAACAGCCGCCTTTTTAACATCGTGGCTTTTTAAAATCGGGGTTATCTTCTTCTTTATTTTTGCGATATCCTTGGTCATTATTTTATTATATCAAAACGAACGTCCAAAATCAAGAAAAAATCTATAAGAAAACCCTGCACATTCTATGCAGGGTTTAAAAACTAAAATTCTAAGAGCTCAAGAACTTACTTGTGAGGACGGCAGAAAATCCATAGAAAATCAGAATGCCAGAAGCTGTGAGGACCAGCATAGATGCCGTCGAGCCAAAGTTCAGAATCGTCGCACTCCAGACAGAACACGCTCGGACCGCCAGATGAAACAGTGATTAACTCCATTCCAGCAAGAAACCACTCTTTATTGGGCTGATCATGGTAATCTAATCTGAGCTGATGACCAATCCAGGCTGGGCATTTTTGGAAACCTAGCCGATCTGCACCAACAAATACTTCCTCAGTAGTCCCGCCTTCTTTCTTGCCAGTCAATTGAGCCGTAATTAGCAAAAAAAGATCATACTTCTGCTCTGTATCGCTAAACGAATCTCTGAAATCAGGCTTAGACGTAATATCTTTTGCCCAATTGCTGATTTGGCAGTTCTTTGCTTTCAACGCAGTAAGAAATGCTTTTGGAGAGTTCAATGCGGCATCACGAATGATGCTTCTCCAAACTGGAATTTTTTCAGACATGGTATGCCGTCCTTTCTTAAATATTAAATAAATGTACTGTTATAGATTAAACGCAATGCTTAATCTTTTGTCTACATTATAGCATTGTTTATATAACTTGTCAACCCATTGATTTTAATCCGCTTCTGTTTCATTGTATCGCGGTTGCGAACTGTGACATCGTCTTTTTTTAAACTGTCAAAATCAATAGTGATGCAAAACAAAGTACCAATCTCATCCTGACGGCGGTAGCGACGACCAATAGAACCAGTTTCATCATACTGACAAATAAAATCAGATTTTAATAGCTTATAAACTTGTTTTGCCTTTTTAACTATTTCTGCTTTATTCTTAACTAAAGGAAGCACAGCCGCTTTTACAGGAGCTAAATCTTTGTGAAGCTTTAAGAGAACTTCAATCTCTTTTACAGATTTAGTAGTTTTAGTTCTTCCTCCTTTTACTTCTTGATAAGCATCACATAAAAAAGCAAACAATGATCTATCAACGCCAACAGATGTTTCAATGATATGCGGAAAATACTCTTGCCCTGAGCCTGCCGAAGGGTCATATTTCAAATCCTCTCCGCTATGCTTTGAATGATTGGATAAATCCCAATCTCCCCGATTATGGATTCCTTCAATTTCCTGCCAGCCAAAAGGAAACTTATACTCAATATCTATTGCTCTTTTAGCATAATGGGCTAATTCCTTTTTAGGAACTTCATAAGTTCTTAAATTCTTCTTATTCAGACCTAAGTTATAATACCAATTTAATCTTTGCTTGAGCCAAAAATCAAAGAATTTATCAACTTTCTTCGGTTCACAAAACCATTGCATTTCCATTTGTTCAAATTCTCTTGTTCGATAGATAAAATCTTTGGGATTAATTTCATTCCTAAACGCCTTTCCAATCTGAGCAATTCCAAAAGGAATCTTCAGACGCATTGTTTGCATAACATTCTTAAAATTAGTATAGATTCCCTGGCATGTTTCAGGCCTTAAATAGGTTAGAGAAGCCTCATCTTCTACTGGCCCAACAAATGTCTTCATCATTAAATTAAACTTCTTTGGCTTTGTTAAATCCCCTCCGCAATCAGGACATTTCGGATTTCGGATTTCGGATTTCGGATTTACGATTTCGTCAAGACGAAATCGTTTATGGCATTTTCTGCACTCTACTAATTCATCAGCAAAACCAGCTGTTAAATGACCAGATGCCTTCCAAACCTCTGGACTCATCAAAATAGAAGCATCTAAACCAACAACATCGTCGTGCTTTTTTGTCATTTCATCCCACCAGGCCTTTTTAATATTATTTTTCATTTCTACGCCCAAAGGACCGAAATCATAGCAAGAGCTAAATCCTCCATAAATCTCAGACGAAGGAAAAATAAATCCCCTTCTTTTGCTTAAAGATACAATTTTTTCCACCCCGTTAGAAATAGTTAATTTATCTCTCATAATTATTCATAAACCCCTAAAATTTCTAACGGGGTCCATTAAATCCGCCATTATTATATTCTACCCAATTTTTCCAAAAATAAAAAGGGCTGAATTAATTTCCAGCCCTAGAGAACTTTGCTAATGCCTTACCAAGAATCGCTTGGAAATTATTCTCTGGAAGTTTATTTTCAACCCATATCTTAATTCTCTTGGTAGCAAATCTAAAATGATAAGACAATACTCTTCTTTCCTCGATAGAAAAATCTCTGCGTTTATCAAGCATCTCTTTCGTGATTTTCATTTTCAAAACCTCCTTTCAGGTTTTTTAAAGAACTTATTTTGAAATCTTTGAAGCTTCACCCTCAATAAAGGATTCTGTCCATTGGTCTTCTCCAGTAATTGTTGCTTTATTAATAATTGTCTGGCCAGATGTTAAAGAAACTTGGAAAGAAATATTTGGAGCTTCAATAAAGATTCCTGTTCCCGCCTGCATATCTCCAACCATCCAGACAATCTCTCTGCTTCCGCTGTCAAAAGCAAACTTTGATGATTCGCTTTCAGGAAGAATACTACCGGATAAGTTTACGGCTGAAGGCAAAGTTGCTTTTACCTTAACATTTTTAACATCGTTAAGATAATTCTTAGCCTGCCAGGTTATAGTATAAATATCTCCTTGCTGGGAAGCTTGTTGAAAAATCTCTAATTTTGAATTTACTTTTGTTTCAAACTCTTCCGTTATTTGAGAAACCAGAATTGAATTCTTCAAAACAGCATTTTTCTCTTCAGAATTGCTAATTGCCCAATCGTCTTTTAAATTAACCCAGAACTCAACCTTTCCTTCTTTTCCTTTATCTAAAAACTTGAGATCTGGAACATCCCTCCAATCCCAGATTACAGAACTGTCCCCTTGTTGAAATCGACCTGATTCACTTTTTATTGTATCAAAGTCAAATCCTGCTCCGTCAAGAAAAACTACCAGGAATAAATCTTTAAATGGTTCTCCGCTGATGTTTCTAAAGAAAATTTCGTAATGAAGCAAATCGCCGGGACTGGCAGTATAATTGCTTTGTCCATTTATGTGCTGAAAAATAGAAAGCTGTGGCTTGGTAATTTCTACTCCTTTTGTTATCTCTTTTAAAACAATAAACTCATCGTCCTGCCAAACACCAATAGCAGCTTTAAACATTTTCTGCTCTCTAAGTTCTCCGGAAAGCTTTCCCTTTATTTCTATTCTTCCTCCCTCAGATTTGTTCAAAAGAGGAATCTCCCATTCTGTTTTATCCAAACCTTTGGGATCGCTTTCTAAAAACTCAAAACCATCAGGATATTCAACTCTTATACCTAAATCAGTAAGAGGATAATCCATGCTTGAGAAATAGTTCAAAGAGAATTCAAGATCCCTGCCAGCTTCTATTTTTGAAGATAGATCAAAGTCAAAAGTCAAAGGAACTGAATCAATAATAGTGCTAAAAGTGGTGGCTGATTCATAACGGGCTTGAAGATTTTTCACGCGATAACTCAACCATGCCTTAATTGTTTTCACTTCTCCCTGTTTTCCTAAAAGCCGGCCCTTGAATTGAAAGGTTTTTTCTTCTCCAGGATAAATATCTCCTAACTCCTCAGGTCCTATTTCTATCCTTTTTGAAACGCCCTCTTCCAGCAAGGTGTATTCTGGAAATTCAAAGATAAGACGCGGTTCTTCTAATCTAACATCCCCGTTATTCTTATACTTCACTGTATATTCAACTTCCTGCGCAATTGAAGCATTTCCAGGACCTAAAATCTCCAATTTAAGAATTTCTTTTGAATAAGGATTCCTCTGCCAGTACCAATAACCAGCAACCGCAAGAATTGCAGCTAAAACTATAATTATGATAATAACTTTTCTCATTTCAAGATTATATATTTAATTTAAGATTATATATCTATACAATAGCGAATCAAGATTTTCACCGAAGGTGAAGTTCTTATACCTTAGCGAATCAAGGTTCTCGCCGAAGGCGAGGTTCTTATAATTTAATCATATCTAACACTTTTTAAAAAATCAAGAGAAATTGCTTCTAATTCTTTTTTATGAAAATCTTGAATTTTTAATCTTAATAAAATATTCCAGTCCTTCTCAAGGAAAAGACGCAGTATCTTAATAACTTCTGGGCATATTTGTTTATCTGCTGCTCCTTCAAAACAACTGGAACAAATTATTCCTTCTTCTGAATTAAAGTAAAGTTTTTCAGGAATAAGCTTTTTCTGACAATTACTGCAATGGTATAAGTCCATTTGATATCCTAAAATTGATAACAAATTCCAAACAAAATAATAGTAAATAATCTTCAATTTTCCTGGATCAAGCAAAGCGGGAAACTCCTCAAAGGGTTGCCTTTCAATTTTCAGTTTATCAAAGACTTCAGTCAATAAATTCCAGATATCTTCGTCTTTCTCTTCACCCCTAATTAAATCATCAACATTTTCAGCAATTTGACTAACAATCTCTAATTTCTCTAAATCCTGTCTTATATTCTTAAACTTTTCAACTGCTATTGCATCAGTCAAAGTCTTATGATTTTTTCCTTGGATAAATTCAATCTCTGATAAATAAAAAAGTTCTATTCCTGACCTTAATTTTGATTTAATCTTTCTGATTGCTTTTCCTAAAATCTTTAGCTTGCCAAAATCCTTGGTAAAAACAGTAAAAACCTGATCTGCTTCTTGAAAATCAGTTTTTTCTAATATAAAAGATTGGGTTCTGTAATGAATAGCCATAACTAAAATGTCGAAATCCTAATAACTAATGACAAACAAAATATCAAAACCTAAATATCTAATATCGAATTTTTGACATTTGCCATTTGATATTTGGAATTTTATTAGAAATTAGAAATTTGTCATTTTTTATATACCTCTTCCTCCCAGATCTTTCAGATACCTGATTTTCTCATCTATTTTTGTCTTTTCCTCGCTGCTTTTTGCAACTTTTTTACCAGATTCCAAATCCCGGACAGCCCTCTTGTATTCATGCTTATCAATCTGACTTCCGTATTTCTGACTGAAAACTTCTTTAGTTATTTTGTCCCGTTCTCTCTGATAATACTTCTTACCACCAGTTTGTGGTATTCTTCCATGGTGCTTGCTAAAAGTTGACTTTAATTCTCTTCTTGATATTGATTTTCTTTTATCAAAAATGCCCATGATTTTATTTTTTAATTAATATATAATAAGTTTTATTATTTATTTTTATCTCTTTGCCTTCTACTTTTTTCTTAACATTAAACTCTTTAGCTCCAACTTCTTTTTTAAAGTCCTCTATATTTATTACATCAAAAGTGGAATCAATCACAACAAAATCTTTTGGAGTTAATCCCATTTCTTTTCTTCTTTTATTTACATTACGAACCATTTCTCTGTATTCTCCTTCTTTTTTTAATTCTTTGGTAATTTTAGTATCTAGTTTAATTCTTTTGCCAAAACCAACTTTTTTAACATTAACTTCTTCTTTTATTAATTCTAATAAATCTTTATCTAACTTATTTTTAATAGTCAGGTTAGCCAATGGCTGACGAACTTTAATTCCAGCTTCTGCCCTTTGGGCTAAAACCAAAGTAACAATATCTCTAACTTGAGTCATTTTTTCCTCAAGCTTATTATCTGTTTTTCCTGCTTTAACCCAATCAGATAAATGCACTGATTCAGGCATATTGCTTGTTTTTAATGTATTGTACATCTCTTCTGCAAAAAACGGCATTATTGGAGCAATAAGTTTTGATAGATTTAAAAGCACATAATAAAATGTCTTCACTGCTTCTTTTCTTTGCCCGCCGAAGCCTTGGCGAAGGCGGGTTCTTGATCTTCTTACATACCAAAGAGATAAATCATTAATAAAGAAATCCTCAATTGCCAAAACAGCTGTTCCAGGATTATATTGATCTAAATTCTTAGTAGTTTTTTTAATTACATTGTTCAATCTTGAAACAATCCATTGATCTAAAATATTGTTAGTTTGTAGTTTGTAGTTGGTAGCTGGTAGTTCTTTCTTTGAAACATAAGTTTCAAAGAAAGTGAAAACATTATACAAAGTCAGGAGTTTTCTTTTTATTTCTTCAGCGCCTTTATATCCAAACTTCAAATCATTAACAGGATTTTGCCTTGAATACATCCAACGCATTGGATCTGCTCCAATCTTTTCAACTGCGTCATCAAACCAGATGGCATTTCCTTTTGATTTATGCATTTCTTCTCCCTTTTCATCCTTAACTGAAGCAAAGCCGAAAATTGTCTTTATTGGCTCACTATTTTCTAAGACAGTACTCATCACAATCAATGCATAAAACCAATTCTTGAATTGACCTGGAAATGATTCACAAATCAAATCAGCTGGAAACCAATCCCTTTCCATTGTAGAAAAAGGAACTATTCCAGCGTCAAGCCAAGGATTTCCAACATCAGGAATTCTGGAAATCTCTTCTCCGCATTTAGAGCATTTAATTTTTACATCATCAACCCATGGACGATGAGGAGAATGTGGTTCAAATTTATCCCATCCAGAAACAGCTCTTTTTTTCAATTCTTGCTTTGAGCCAATTACTTCAAAATTGCCACACTGACATTCAAAAATTGGGAGAGCCAAACCCCAATAACGTTTCTTAGAAATCAACCAATCCTGCATATTCTTCAACCAGTCCAGTTCTCTGTCCAAACCAAAAGAGGGAATCCAATTTACTTTCTTAGCAACTTCTACCAACTGCTTTCTTAGTTTATCCATTGAAATATACCATTCATCAACTACTCTAAAAATTAGTTCTGTTTTGCATCGCCAGCAAGTTGGATAACGGTGCGTATAATCTTCAATTTTAAAAACTTTGTCTCTCTTTTCTAATTCTTTAAAAATCAAGTCTCTAACTTGCTCAGAACCAACAAATTTGCCTGTTAAGTTTCCAAAGCCCTGCTTGTAATTACTCTCATCATCGCTTAAATCAATTACTGACAAGCCAAATTCTTTGCTCAATTGATAATCTTCTGCGCCGCAGCCAGGAGCAATATGAACAATTCCTGTTCCCTCTTCTTCAGTTATATCTTTCCATAAAATAACTTTATGTTCGTTATCATCAAACAAACCTTCATATTGCAATCCCTCTAACTTCTTTCCCTTAAATGTTTCAATAACTTGTCCGTTCTCAATTAAATCTGCCTTTTCTTTGAGCAAGATATATATAGACTCTTTATTCTTAACTTTTGCGTATTCTAAATCAGGATGAACAGCTAAAGCAACATTGCCCGGCAAAGTCCAAGGCGTAGTTGTCCAAGCTAAAAAATATGTATTCTTTTGATTTTTAATAGGAAGTTTGAAAAAGATTGATTTATGAGTAATCTCTTTATATTCTTCAGTTAAAATCTCATGCTGAGAAATGGCTGTTCCGCATCTTGGACACCAAGGAACACTATCACGGCCCTTGTATAATAATCCTTTTTTCCAGCAAATCTTAAGAAAGTTCCAAATAGTATAATTATTCTTGTCAGACATTGTGTAATATGAATTATCCCAATCCATCCACTGACCTAATCTAACTGACTGTTCTGTTTGAATCTTTGAATATTTTAAAACTCTTTGCTTGCATGCATTAACAAATTTATCAATGCCAAATTTCTCAATATCCTTTTTATTCTTAAATCCTTTTTCTTTTTCAACTTCAACTTCAACCCATAATCCTTGGCAGTCAAAACCATTCTGATATCTCTGATTAAATCCCTGCATTGCTTTATACCTTTGAAATAAATCTTTATACGTTCTTCCCCAAGCATGATGAACGCCCATTGGATTATTAGCAGTAATAGGACCATCTAAAAACGACCAGTGCTTTTTGCCTTGGTTTTTCTTTCTCAGCTTTTCAAAAATCCTCTTCTGTTTCCAGAATTTCAATATCTTTTGTTCCAATTTTGGAAAATTAAGAGTCATGGTTCTATATATTGACCAACATCAGGCCAAAGACCACCCATATGTCTTTGCTCTAAAAGCTCATCTTCGCTTAGACCTTTTAAATAACCAGCCAACAACCATACAGGATCAGCATGGCTGACAATTAAAATTGTCTTGCCGTTATGTTCTTTCTCAATCTCTGTTATAACAGCGGCTGCTCTTTCTCTAACATCTCTCCAGTTTTCTCCTTCAGGAGATCTTTTGAAAAATCTATCTTTTTTGTCAGAGAAAAATTTACGATATTCTTCTCCTGTTTTTCCATGAAAAACCCCGAAATTGGTATCTATGAGCCGGCTATCAAATTTGATATCTAATTCAAGTTCATCAGCAACAATTTTTGATGTTTGCTTAGTTCTAAAATAATCTGAAGAATAAATTAAATCAATTCCTTTATTTTTAAGCTCTTTAGCCACAATCTTAATTTTCTCTTTTCCATTTTCAGTTATAGGAAGATCTGGATTTTCATCTTTAGTATAAAGAACATCCAGCTTTTCTGCTTGATACCTTGTTTCTCCATGTCTCAATAATATATATTTGTTTTTCATATTACATCTTTTCTGGAGCTGAAATACCCATTAAATCTAAAGTGTTTTTAAGAACGATCTGGGTTGCTAAAATCAAAGATAATCTAGCTTGGCTTAATTTTTTATCGTCTGTAAGAACTCTGCAATTTTTATAAAACTTATGAAAGCTCTCAGCTAAATCAATAGCATACTGTGGTATTCTTTGAACCTGATAATCTTTGGAAGTATCCTCAATAATCTCCTCAAATCTAATTAATTGTTTGATTAAAGATAGTTCGCCTGGATGAGTCAGTAATTTTAAATTTGTTTCGGATTTCGGATTTCGGATTTCGGATTTTCTTAATATGCTGCATATTCTGGCGTGGGCGTATTGGACATAATAAACAGGGTTTTTCTGTGACTTTTCTTTTGCTAGCTTTAAATCAAAATTCAAATGAGCACCAGAACTTCTAATTAAAAAGAAGAACCGGGCAGCATCCAAGCCAACTTCATCAACTAGTTCTTCTAAAGCCACATAAGTGCCGGCTCTCTTGGACATTTTAACTTGTTCCCCTTTTTCAAGAAGCCGTACCATCTGCATAATAATAAAATCTATTTGTCCCTTTTTATAACCAAGCGCCTTTGCTGTAGCTTTCATTCTTCCAATGTATCCATGATGATCAGCTCCCCAGAAGTATATTAACTTATCAAATCCTCTATCAAACTTATTTTTCAAATATGCAATATCAGAAGCAAGATAAGTATAATCCCCGCCTTTTTTAATTAATACCCTGTCTTTATCATCTCCAAACTTTGTTGATTTAAACCACAAAGCTCCCTCTTTTTTATAGATTAATTTCTTTTTTCTCAAATAATCCAAAACTTTATCAACTTCTTTGTTTTTATACAAATTCTTTTGTGAAAACCAGTTATCAAATTTAATCTTTAACTTTCTTGTAATAAATTTCTGATTTTCTTTTTGAATTTGCAGAGCTGTTCTCTTCTCGCCCTTGTAAAGACCTTTTTTCAAATCTTCTACTTGCTTGCCTTGATCGTTAATATAAAACTCACGAGTCACTTCATAACCTGCTTTTTCTAAAACATTTGATAAAGCATCTCCACAAAATCCACCGCGTCCATTACCTAAAGTCAAAGGACCGGTAGGATTTGCTGAAATGAATTCAACATTAATCTTTTGTTTTTCTCCAATCTTCAAATCTCCAAACTTCTCCTTCTTTTTCAGAATTTCCACTGCTTGTTTTTGCAAATACTCTTTTGAAACAAAAAAATTAATAAATCCTCCCAAAACTTCTATTTTTTCTATGATAGATTTTTCTTTCTCAATTTCTGGCTTTAAAATTAAAGCCATTTCATTGTAGCTTTGCTTAAAATTTTTACTAATTACAAAAAGAACATTGGTAGAATAATCTCCATGTGATTTATTTTCTGGTGTAACAACTATAATTTGAGACATATTATGATAATACCCCAAATTATTCATCGCTCTTTCTATTATTTTTTTTATTTCATCTCTAATCATTGTTTCCAGTTTACCTTATTTTCCTTAAAAATTCAAAAAACAGAGGCCCGTCCTCTGCAAAAACTTGACAGATTTAAGAATGTATAATAAGATATAAACATCGTGAAAAACTAAAATAGCAACTTAAAAATTGAAAAGGGGAAAAGATGAATGGAATAATAAAAGGAGTAGAAACAAAAATGGGAAAGGTCATATTCTTAATATGCCTGATAATCATTGTGATGGGAACTCTATCCCTCCCTATCCTCCTCTATCTCGAAAAAGAAGCTAATCTTATTGAATGCATAGTTGCCTTTGTTGGTGTTCTCCTTATGCTACGACTAGTATTTGCTGTAGCATTTGAGGATCCATAACAAAATAAAAATGAAGGTGCCGAGTTAATCTCGGCACATTTTTTATTTCTTGGAATATGGTAATATAAATTAATATGAAAATCCTAGCAGAAAATAGAAAAGCAAAGTTTGATTATGAAATCCTGGAGAAGTTTGAAGCAGGCATGGTTTTGATTGGACAAGAGGTAAAATCAATAAAATCAGGAAGAATGAGCTTAAAAGGCTCTTATGTGACACTAAGAGAAGAAGAGCCGTATTTAATCGGAGCTAATATCCCGCCTTATCAGCCGAAAAACATTTCTCCAGATTATGAGCCGGAAAAACCAAGGAAGCTTCTTTTGAATAAATCAGAAATTAAGCATTTAATCGGTAAAACAAAAGAAAAGGGCTTGACTTTAGTGCCCTTAAGGGTGTATACTAAGAAAGGAAAAATAAAGCTTGAATTCGGAACAGCTAAAGGAAGAAAGAAAGCCGACAAAAGAGAATTAATTAAAAAGAGAGAAACAGAAAGAGAGATTAAAAGAGAGCTTAAAGAAAGATAATTATGTATTTTGTCTACCGATCATCAAATCGCAAAGCGATTTGATGATTTAGGGGGATGAATAGTTTCGACAGAAGTTTTTTGTCAAAATAGGGCAGGCAAAAATATTCTCAAATAAGTGCCAACTTGTTTAAGAAACCCGCGTTAGCTTTTGCTTAACGCCATCCTTTTCGTTGACTCTCGATAGACGAAAAAGGGTGTCATTTATCGAGATAGATAGTTCTTTTTTGTCTCAGAAAAACTATCAAAACAAACGAGACTAAGGTGTTGGAATTTTGCTTATTACATATCTAACACACTAAAATCAAAAATAAGCTAAGCTTGTAGAACTATTTTGATAAAACTTTTGGATGCGAGTTCGCCCTCGCCATCTCCACAGTGCAAAGAAAACCATTAGTCAACAATTTAATAAGGGCTAGAGAAGTAAGACTAATTGATGAAACTGGAAAACAATTAGGAGTTTTGGCATTAGAAAAAGCGCTCCAAATGGCTAAAGAGCGCGGTTTCGATTTAATCCAAGTCACTGAAAAACTTGACCCGCCTGTTTGCAAAATAATGGATTATGGAAAATATCTTTATCATTTGAAAAAGAAAGAAAAATCAGCTAAACACCACACAGGCGGCGAACTTAAAGGAATAAGGTTGACTTTTGGAATTTCTGAACATGATTTAGAAACAAGAGTAAAACAAGCAGAAAAATTCCTAAAAAAAGGAGATAGGATTAGAATAGAAATGAAATTAAGGGGCAGACAAAAAGCTCTTCAGGGATTTGCCAGAGAAAAGATAAAAAAATTCCTGGAAACTTTAGAAAAATCAATTCCTATAAAAACAGAAAGAGAATTAAAAAAACAACCAAGAGGATTAACAATGATTATTTCAAAAAGATGAACCCCGTTAGAGATAACTAAAGATTAATATTTATGAATAATAAAATAAAAAAGACAAATAAAGGTTATATTATTAATACTAGCAGGATACGGTTGTCTAAAGATAACCTATCTCTAACGGGGTGAAAACACGTAAATCAATCAAAAAACGCTTCAAGATAACTAAAACTGGCAAAGTTCTAAGAAGAGCAACTGGTCAGGACCATTTTCGTGCGAAAAAATCAGGGGAAAGAATTAGAAAAGGCAGAAAATGGGTTAGAGTTCCTAATCCTTTTGACAAAAAGATTAAAGACCTAATTAAGTAATATGGTTAGAGTAAAAAGAGGAGCAACTGCACACAAAAGAAGGAAAAAAGTATTAAAACATACTAAAGGTTTTCGTTGGGGAAGAAAATCAAAATATAAATCAGCAAAAGAGGCCTTGCTTCACGCTTGGACATATTCATATAGAGATAGAAGAACAAAAAAAAGAGAGTTTAGAAAACTCTGGCAAATACAAATTAATGCTGCCTGCCGGAAACAAGACATCTCTTATAGCCGCTTCATTCACGGATTGAAAGAAAAAAAGATTGAACTTGATAGAAAAATATTATCTGAATTAGTAAAAAACAATGGCAAGATATTTGAAAAAATCGTAGAGAAAGTAAAAGAATAAAAACCCCATCAACATGACGGGGTTTTTGATTTTATTTAAAATATTTTAATAACTTAGATAATGGTTGGGTGTTAATTATATCTTTCTTCTCGGCCCAGCCGCGGCGGGCCTGGGCAATTCCAAATTCAATTAATGCTAATTGATTTTTATGATGAGCATCAGTATTAATTATCATTTTCACTCCTATTTTTTTTGCTTTTCTAATATTAATATCTTTTAAATCTAATCTATAAGGAGATGAGTTAATTTCAAGAATTGTATTAGTTTCTTTTGCTGCTTTTAAAATCTTATCAAAATCAATTTGATATTCATCTCTTTGTTTAAGTATTCTTCCAGTTGGATGAGAGATAATATCAACATTAGGATTCCTCATTGCTGTAATTATTCTTTGTGTCATTTTGTCTCTATCCATTTTCATACTGGAATGAACCCCAGCAATAACAAAATCTAGCTTAGCTAAAACTTCATCTTTAATATCAATTGAACCATCATTCATAATATTACCTTCGCAACCTTGCAAAATTCTAATTTTAGAACTAAGCTTCTTATCCAATTTATCAATCTCTTTTCTCTGTTTTGCTAATTGTTTTTCATTTAATCCATGCTCTATTCTTAAAAACTTAGTATGATCCGCAATTCCAATATATTTATAACCGATTTCTTGAGCAGCTTGCGCTATCTCTTCAATTGAATTTTTCCCGCCATCCCAATTAGAATGACAATGCAAGTCGCCTTTTATATCATTATATCCAATAATTTTAGGCAATTTCTTTTTTTGAGAAAGCTCTATTTCTCCTTGATTTTCTCTCATCTCCGGAGCAATTAAATCAAGCCCTATTGCTCTATATACTTCTTTTTCATTCTTGCCAGCAATCATCTTAGAGCCCTTAAAAACTCCATACTCATTTAATTTCAATCCTTTATGTATAGCAAGCCGACGAGTAGCAATGTTATGTTCTTTAGAGCCAGTAAAATACTGTAAAGCAGATCCATAGCTTTTTGAAGGAACAACTCTCAAATCCATATCAAACTTGCCCTTGGTTCTAACAGAAGAGCGGGTAGAACCCTTGCTCCAAACTTTGACTATTTCGGGCATAGAAACAAAAAAAGCCATTACTTTTTCTGGCTTTTTTGAAACTGCTAAAATATCAACATCTCCTATTGTTTCCTTCATTCTTCTAACAGAACCGGCAATGCTTATCTTTTCAACTTCTTTTAGTTTATTTAATCTTTCTAAAACTTTATCTACAAGAGGTATTATCTCTCCCAAAAGAAATCTTCCTTTGCTCCTTTTTAAAAAAGCAATTCCTTGCAAAACATTCTTTTCTGTTTTTTCTCCAAATCCTTCCAAAGGAGCTATTTTATGAGCCTTAGCTGCTTTTTCTAAATCTTTTAGATTTTTAATCTTTAGCTTTTGATAAAGAACTTTTACTTTCTTAACTCCCATCCCTTCAACTGCAATCAATTCTCCTAAATTTATCGGTGTTTCCTTTTTTAATCTTTCATAAGTTTTAACCCTGCCTGTTTTTAAATATTCTTCAATCTTTAAAGCAATGTTCTTTCCTACTCCAGGAACTTCTTCTAATGCTTTTAGCCCTCCTTGTTTATAAACATGTTCAATGTCTTGTTCCAAGCTTTCTAAAACAATCGCAACTCTTTTATAAGCATAGGCCCTGAAAGAACCATTATCCATCTCAAGATAATTCGCCATATCATAAAATATCCTGGCTAATTCTTGATTGTTCACCCCGTTAGAAATTTTATTATTTTTTTGAACCATAGATTTTATGTTGTCCAAAGCTCCTTATTTTATAATTTCTAACGGGGTTCATACATTATGTCTTTGGCAAAAGAAATATCTTCTGCCGCGGTAGTTTTGGAAGAATGTCTTTCATGATAAACAAGAATAAAAGGGCGGCTATTACATTAAAAACGCTTACTCCAATGAAAAGAGGCGTAAAACCAAAAGATTGAGCTACTGTTCCTCCAATAATCCCGGTTATTCCTGCTCCAAGCCCAAGAGCAGAACTGTCCAAACTCCAGCAGAATGCTTCTCTTCTTTTCTCAATATGACGAGTAAATATTGCTGACCAAGAAGGAAGGGCCATTGCCATTCCCAAAGCATGGATTATTTGAGCAATATATATATGCCAAGATATGGTAGCGAATATAAAGATGATCGGGGTAACAGCAGTTAAAAGAGTACCAATGAATAAAGCGTAATAATCATCTTTTTCTCCATGGTTTAAATCCAGATAATGAGCTATGGGTACTTGAAGAACAGATTTTACAAGCAAATAAATTCCAACAGCTATTCCAACAACTTTGACATTTCCTCCCTGAACATTATTAACAATAAAAATAGCTAAAATCGGACCAATCAAACCCCAGCCAGAATTCAGAAACAAATCAGAGAAAACCATTATCTTTACAACTTTGTTTATCCCTTTTCTCTTTTTCTTTTTTTTCTTTGCCATACCCCGTAGTGAAAATTTAATAATGATTTCTGAAAGAAATCCTATGCCGCGTAGCGGATTAAATTTCTACTACAGGGCATAATTATTCTATTCTACCAAATCATTAAAACAAAAACAACCCCCGCTAAGCGGGGTTGTTTTATATCATCAGTTTAAATTCTCGGTTTTTTGTGCTTATGGAACTTATTATCCATCTCTCTAATGATTTCAAGTAAAATTGGATCATCAAAATGTTCTCTTGCCCACAACCACCACGGTCCCTGAGGAGGCTTTTTATACTTTCGCCAATATTCCATAGATTGAAGGAAATCCTCTAATCTATCCATCTGTCGGAAAAATCTTCCCTCAACAGTCAATCCTTTTTCATAATCCAGCCAAAGGTTTTTTATCTCTTTTTTTATATCTATCGGCAGTTTTGAAATAAGCTTTGTCAAAGCTTTCTTTTCTCTATTGTATTTTTCCCGAGCTATTCTCTTTTTTTCAGAATTTGAAAACCTAGGCCATGTTTTCATCAACTCTGCCCTCTTCTTTTTAGTCCTTGGAAGAATTGAATCATAAGGAGTTGTATCACCGGCATATATTTCGCATAAATCATGGATTAAAGCTATTTTAAGAACTTTCTCAATATTAAAGTTCTTTTTCTTCTTGCTCAAAACCCAAGCCATTATTGCTGCTCGAAAAGTATGTTCAGCAATGCTTTCAGGCTTTTTAATGTTATTTATAACCCAGCCTCTTCTAGGCTTGCCTTTCAACTTCCCTATTTCGTGAAAAAAATCAACAAAATCTTTCATAATGAAAATCCCGCCAATGCGGGATTTTTCAATTAATTATATTTTATCTTATTAATTTTATAAATTGTTTTTATGGGCGAAGAAACAACAATTTCGTCTCCGACTTTATGGCCTAAAAAAGCCATTCCAACTGGCGACTCATTGCTAATCTTGCCTAAAGACGGCTTAGCTTCAAGAGTTCCTACAATTGTAAACTCATCTTTCTCTTCACCTACTTTTACTCTAACTGTTGCGCCCAAATTTATAACATTAAGTTCTTTTTTTGAAGGATGTTTAATTAAACAAGCGCTTTTAAAAATATTTTCAAGCTCAGCTATCCTTGTTTCAAGAAAATTTAGATCCTCTTGAAAAGAAAGGTATTCCGGGTTCAAATCCTCTGATTCCCAAATCTTCGGAACTTCTCCTTTAGTCTTAGCAATTCTAAGATCCTTCAGAGTTTCATACTCTTTTTTAAATCCATCTAATCCTTTTTTTGTTAAATAGAATTTTTTCCTCTCTGCCATATTTTTTGAAAACACCCCTTCTCCTGAAGGGGTGTAGTCATTATAATTTACATTTTTCTTGTTATTGTTCTAACCCCTTCAGCAAATTGTTTTATATAACCATGCAACAATGCAAAAAGCATGTGTAAAGTTAATAGATGTTTTGACAATATTAATTCTTTGGTTAGTTTCTTTCAACATAGCTCTCTATTTAATTGTATTCTTTCAAAGAACCTTGTCAAGCCCCTGCCCGACAGGATTCAAACTACCATCAACTTTAGAAGAGAAAGAATGGGTCAAGTTCGAGGCGCAACGAGGAAATTGTGCTGAATAGCACATTGACGAGGAGCAACGAAGAAATTGACCCATTCTTTCCTTCCCTGCGGGCGGGCGAATTTTATCCAGCTTCTTTGTTGCTCGTCGCTCGTGTGCCTAAAGGTACACTTCACTCCTCGCGCCTTAAATCTGAATAAAATTCGCTCCGCTAAATTGATGTTAGTTCGAATCCTATCGGGCTAATACATTTGGGGCATTTGAGGCATTCCGCCAGCTGGAGAACTTTTCTCCTCTGGCTTTGTAGCAACTACGCATTCTGTAGTTAAGAACATACTTGCAGCAGAGGCTGCATTTTGAAGAGCTGATCTAACAACTTTAGTTGGATCAACAATTCCTGATTCCATTAAGTTTTCGTACTTTAAAGTTTCAGCGTTAAAACCAAACCCCTGGTCATTTTCTTTTACTTTCTGAACAACAACAGCACCATCTATTCCAGCGTTTTGAGCAATCTGCCTGATTGGTTCTTCTAAAACTCTTTTAAGAATATTAATTCCTGTTTTTTCATCTCCCTGAACTTCAATTTCATCCAATTTCAAACTTGCTCTTAATAAAGCAACGCCTCCTCCAGGAACAATACCTTCTTCAACCGCAGCTTTAGTAGCAGCAAGAGCATCTTCTGTCTTGTGCTGCTTTGATTTCTGTTCTACTTCAGTAGCGGCTCCAACTTTAATAACTGCTACTCCTCCTGATAACTTAGCTAACCTCTCTTGAAGTTTTTCTTTGTCAAAATCAGAATCAGAAATCTCAAGTTCTTTTTTAATCTGGTTCACTCTTGCGTCAATTTTTTCTTTCTCCCCCTTGCCTTCAATAATAGTAGTATTTTCCTTTGTTGAAACAACTCTTCTGGCTGAACCCAACATATTCATTTCAATGTTTTCCAGTTTCAAGCCCTTTTCTTCAGAAATAACCTCAGCTCCAGTTACCACAGCTATATCATCAAGCATTTCCTTTTTCCTGTCTCCAAATCCAGGAGCTTTAATTGCTAAAACATTAAACACTCCTCTAAGCTTATTAACTACTAAAGTAGCTAATGCTTCTCCATCAATGTCTTCAGCAATAATGACTAATTCTTTTTTATTGCCTTGAGCTATCTTTTCCAAAACAGGAAGAATTTCATTCAAGGCAGATATCTTTTTATCAGTTATTAAAATTAAAGCATCTTCATAAGATGATTCCATTCTTTCAGCATTAGTAATCATATATGGAGAAATATATCCTCTGTCAAATTGAAGACCTTTAACAATTTCTTTTTCAATTCCAAATGTTTTTGATTCTTCAACAGTGATCACTCCATCTTTTCCTATTTCTTCCATAGATTCAGCAATTAAATTACCGAGTTCTTTATCTTCAGCAGAAATAGTTGCTACTTGAGCCATTTCTTCCTTAGTAGTGATTTGTTTAGCCATTCCTTTTAATGCTTCAACTACTTTTTCTACTCCTTTTTCAATTCCTCTTCTCAAAGCTAAAGGATTAGCTCCAGCAGCTACATTTTTAAGGCCTTGTGTAATTATTGCTTGAGCTAAAACCACAGCAGTAGTAGTTCCATCTCCAGCAACATCATTAGTTTTTTCAGCTACTTCTTTTACAATTTCAGCTCCTAAGTTCTCAACCTTATCCTCTAATTCAACTTCCTTGGCAATAGTTACTCCGTCATTAGTAATAGTAGGAGCGCCGAAACCCTTGTCCAAAACAACATTCCTGCCTTTAGGGCCTAGGGTAACTTTAACTGCATCAGCTAATTTGTCTGCTCCTGCTTTTATTTGTTTTCTTGCTTCTTCTTGAAATTTAATTTGTTTACTCATATTTTTTTAGAAATTAGTAATTAGAAATTAGAAATTACAATTATTGAATTTATTCAATAATTGCTAATATGTCTTCTTGCTTTGCGATTAAATATTCTTTATCTCCAACCTTTATTTCATTTGGACCGTATTTTGTAAATAAAACTTTATCTCCTGGTTTTACTTCCAAGGGAATAACTTTTCCTGCAGAAGTTTTGCGGCCTGGTCCAACAGCAATCACCCGGCCTTGTTCAGGTCTTTCTTGTTCAGCTGTATCTGGAAGTAAAATTCCAGCCTTTGTTTTCTCTTCTCCCTTAA
The DNA here is from genome assembly GCA_030616085.1 of Candidatus Nealsoniibacteriota bacterium. Taxonomy (GTDB): domain Bacteria; phylum Patescibacteriota; class Minisyncoccia; order Minisyncoccales; family GWA2-38-27; genus JAUWYA01. The sequence continues at coordinate 49,124 of JAUWYA010000003.1, forward strand.
TTGGTTCAATTAATATATGATCTGAAAGTGGTTTAATATTCATATGTTTGTTTGCTTATTTAGTTAATTTTTTAATATCTATCATTTTACATATCCCAAAAATCTTGTCAAGTCCTTCAGGTAATATGTATGTACACATTACCATAGTACTGCTTTCTAGTCAGTAGCTTGTCACCACTTGCATAGGAGTTTTAAGATTAATACCAAGATGTAATCTCTCGGTATTGTAGTAATGAATATATTCAGGAATGACCTTTTTGTATGCTCTCATTGTTTTAGGAATATCTTT
>JAUWYA010000024.1 GCA_030616085.1 Candidatus Nealsoniibacteriota bacterium
AATAGTTCTGATTGAGGTTTTTTGCCACAACATCTCTTGTATTCTCTCTCTTTCCTCAACCGTAAAATGTTTGTATTTCATAACACTTTAATAATACATTATTTTATTAAAGTGTTGCACTTACTTATTGAACTAAAGGAGCTATTAACCCTCTAGTCGTATTCCCCGGGCAGGACTCGAAGAGTTGCCCGAAGGCATTGCCTCCCCCGCCAAGGCGGGGTCGCAATTCGGAAATCGGGCTCTCGCCACGATATAATAAAAATCCTTAATACCCGATAAAGTCGCGGATTATGGTGATTGGGATAGCAGTTATCTTTCCCTCAGAGTCAATTGTGTTTAACCCTAACAATTCTCCATTAATATTAAATAAAGCACTCCCCCTTAGAGTGCTTTTTTCAAAGATATTAGTTCTGATATAATTTTGGGTAAAGAATTTAATAATTCCTTCATTAACCATTTTCAAACGATCTGTCTTAGTAAATATCATCCCTGATAGGAAGACCCTTTGTCCTAACCTTATCTTATCAAAATCAGCAAACCCAACTGTAACTAAATCTTGCTCTTCAATCTTTACTAAAGCTAAATTGTTTTCTACATCTCTTTTCAGAATCTGCCAATTAGGGGTTTTGCCATCAACAAAAAAAACAAAATCCCCTCCTTGAGGGACAAGCTCTGATAAAGTAACTATTAAACCGTCTGAAGTAATAACTAAACCTGATCCTGTAATAACTTTCCCTGTTTTTGTTTCAGTTCTAATTCCAACTACTGATTTCTCTATTCTTTCAACAGCATCCTGAAGAGCGGTATTTTCCTGAATTGTTATTTCTTTTGTCTCATTAATAGAAACTGGAATATTGGCAAGTTGATATTTATAAAAAAGAGGCCTTTCTACAAAATAAGGCCAGAGAATCTGGTCAGCAAAAATCCCACCAGCAATTCCAAAAACAAAAACAATAATAATTTTAAAAACATTCTTAAACATATACTAAGTCAGCTTGAGTTCTGATGATAATTTTATCATCTTCTGCATCAACTACAAGCTCTTCACCTTCATTAACCAAACCAGTTACGATTTTCAAAGCCAATGGATCAAGCACTTTTCGCTGAATAACTCTTTTCAACGGTCTTGCTCCCAAGTTTTGATCAAAGCCCTGTTCAGCTAAAACTTGCTTTGCTTTTTCTGAAACTTTAATTTTAATCTTTTTATTTGCCAAACGAACAGCAACCTTATTTAATTCAAGATTAACTATCTTCTTGATTTCTGGCTTGCCAAGAAAATTAAAAATAGTAATCTCGTCAACTCTATTCAAAAACTCTGGCTTAAAACTTTCTTTGAGAGATGCTCTGACTTTATCTTTCAAGAACTGCTTTTCTGTTTCTTCTTTTTCTCCTAAGAAACCAAGGGAGCTCATTTTAGCAATGTGCTCGGAACCAATGTTTGAGGTCATAATTAAAATAGAATTTTTAAAAGAAGCTGTCCTGCCTTTAGCATCAGTCAAGCGACCGTCTTCTAAAATCTGAAGCAGGATATTAAAAACTTCAGGATGGGCTTTTTCAATCTCATCAAATAAAATCACGCTGTACGGCCTTCTCCTTATTTTATCAGTTAATTGTCCACCCTCTTCATAACCAACATAACCAGGAGGAGAACCAATCATTTTAGAAACAGTATGCTTTTCCATATACTCTGACATATCCAATCTAACCAAGGCGTTCTCGTCATTGAACAAGAACCCAGCTAATGCACGTGCTGTTTCGGTTTTGCCCACTCCGGTTGGACCTAAAAACATAAAAGAACCAAGCGGCCTGTTTTCTTCAGAAATTCCTGCTCTTGAACGCCGAATAGCATTGGAAATAGCTATAATTGCCTCTTTCTGACCAATAACTCGCTGGGAAACAATGTCTTCCATTTTCTCAAGTTTCTTTGCCTCTGCTTCAATTAATCTTGTCAAAGGAATCCCTGTCCATTTAGAAACAACTCTGGCTACATCCTCTTCTCCAATTTCTTCTTTAAGAATCTGATTCTTTTTCTGAACTCTGACTAATTCTTTTTCTGTTTTATTCACTTCTTTCAAAAGGTCTGGAATCTTGCTGTATTTAATCTCAGCCACTTTTTGCAGATTAGCTTCTCTTTGAGCAACTTCTGATTGAAAAGTCAAAGTATCAATTTCTTTTTTCAAACCTCTAATCTTTTGGATTAATTCTTTTTCTGATTTCCATTTCAGTTCAAAAGCCCTTGCCTTTTCTGTCAAATCAGCTAAAGAACGATTAATAGCTTTTAATCTATTGCTATCTGTCCCTTCTTTTTTAACCCCGTTAGAGGTTAATGAGTTTTGTGCTTTTACCGTTACCTTAGAACCTCTAACGGGGTTAATTGCTTCTTTTTCAATTTCCAGTTTTTGAATCTCTTTTCTTAATTCATCAAGATGAATAGGCTCTGATTCAATTTCCAATCTTAGAGCTGACATTGCTTCGTCCATTAAATCAACTGCTTTGTCAGGCAGAAAACGGTCTGAGATATAGCGGGAAGCAAGTTCAGCTGCTGCTATCAAAGCAGTATCCTTTATTCTCAAGCCGTGATGAACTTCATATTTTTCTTTGATTCCTCTTAAAATAGCAATAGTATCTTCAATTGAGGACTCCTGAACATAAATCGGCTGAAACCTCCTTTCTAAAGCCGCATCCTTTTCAATATACTTTTGATATTCTTTTAAAGTGGTAGCTCCGATTGCCTTTAACTCGCCTCTGGCTAAAGCTGGCTTTAAAAGATTTGAAGCATCAATTGCTCCTTCAGCAGCTCCAGCTCCAACTAAAGTATGGAGTTCATCAATAAAAATAATGTATCTGCCAGCTGCCTGATTAATTTCTTTAAGCAAAGCCCTAACTCTGTTCTCAAACTCTCCGCGATATTTTGTTCCAGCAATCAAAGCGCCCAAATCCAAACCAATGATTTCTTTCTCCTTTAAACTCTCGGGAACCTTACCTTTAACAATCCTCTGGGCCAATCCTTCAACAATAGCTGTTTTTCCAACTCCTGCTTCTCCAATTAGGACAGGGTTGTTTTTTGTTCTTCTGGAAAGAACCTGCATTAAGCGCCGGATCTCATCTTCTCTGCCAATCACTGGATCAAGTTTTCCCTGCTGAGCCAAATTAGTTAAGTTTCTGGCGTATTTTTCAACAACCTGATATTTTGTTTCTGGATCTGGGTCAGTTATTTTGGTTCCTCCACGAATCTGGGATAAAGTCTTTAACACACTATTATAATCTATTTTGCCAACCTCTAAAGCAGCTGCTCCTCCCCCTGACTTCATGAAAACAGCCTTGTCAAAAATCTCTTTGGCTCTGGTTTCAGAGTCAAGCAGGCCTAAAAGCAAATGTTCCACTGAAATGAATTCATCTCCCATTTTCATTGCTTCCTGCCTGGCTCTTTGCAAAACTTTAGCCATGTCCTGAGTTAAATAAAACTGACCAAAGGCTTTTGGAGTAGCAATAGCTGGAAGTATATTTAAAGCGCCCTTGGTTCTTTTTTTCAAATTCTCTATATCAGTCCCTAATTTTCTCAGCAAAGTCAAAACAACACTTTCTTCCTGAGAAAGCAAAGCTAAAAGCAAATGCAAAGCATCAATCTGCTGTTGATTTCTTTCTTGCGCAAAGGACTGCGCCCTTACTATTGCCTCTTGGGCTTTATGAGTAAAATTACCACCGTTCACACTTCAACTCGTCCTTCGCTTCGCTCAGGACTCGCTCAGCGCAAGTATTGAGTTTGCCAAGGATGGTTTTATTATTTGTTTTCTTTTTAACATAAACCCTGCCAAAAATCAAGAAAAAAGCCCTCAAGTTGCTCTGTCAAGGACTTAGCTTGTTATTCGCTTCTTTCGTCTAAAACAACGTCAACAATTATTTCCTCTTCTTCCCCGCCTTGACTCGGCGAGGCAGGTCTTAAAATCTTCAAAACCACCTCATCGCCAGGATTATATTTTATAATAATCTTTGCCAAGCTATTCTCAGAAGTAATTTTCTCATTATTAAATTCTAAAAGAATATCTCCTTCTTTTAAACCTCCTTTTTCAGCAGCTGAATCCGACGAAATAGCTGGCTTGCCTGGTCCGCCGTCAATAATCAAAGCTCCATAATCTATTAATAAACCGTATTCTTGTTTAACTTTTTCATTTATTAAAATGTAACGGATTCCTAAGAATGGATAAACAATTTTACCTATAGTTTTTACCTGTTCAATGTCTTTCTTAGCTTTATTAATCGGAATAGCAAAACCAATGCTTTGAGCATCTAGAGCCATTGCTGTATTTATTCCAATTACTTCTCCTTTTAAGTTTAAAAGAGGTCCGCCTGAGTTTCCTTTGTTAATTGCTGCATCTGTCTGAATAACATCCTCAAGAGTTTCAACAAAACTGCCTCCCGAAGCTGTGATTTTTCTTCCTAACCCAGAAATTACTCCTGTTGAAACAGTATTTCTAAACTCTGCCAAAGCATTGCCAATAGCAATTACTGCCTGGCCAATCTCTAAATTATCTGAATTCCCAAGCTTTAATACTGGAAAGAGAGTATTGTTCTCTTGTTCAATTTTCAGTATAGCTAAATCTTCAACAGGATCTATAGCTAAAATCTTTGCTGGAAATTTCTTGCCATCATTAGTAAAAACTGTATAATCAGCTTCTTTATCTAAAACCACGTGCTTGTTGGTTAGAATTAATCCATCTCCAGAAACAATAAATCCTGTCCCCCCTTCTATTTCTCTTTTCATAATACTAACTACAGCCGGTGAAGATTCTTTAACAGTCCTTATTGTTGCTGCTTCTTGTGAAATTTGAGATTGGTAGCTTTCCACATCTTCTTTTTCTTTAATCTCTGAAAAAGGTTTAAGATTTGTCTCTCTTGAATAATTATTAAACTGAGAATAAAAGAAAACGCTGGTAACAGCGCCGGCTAAAAATCCGAAAACAATAGAAAGAAAAACTGCTGAAGCGACAATTCCAATATTAGTCTTATTCTTTCCTTTCAAGGCTTTTTTAAGCTTTCTTGAAAAATGAAACTCTGGTAAATCGTATAATGACATATTCTAATTATATATTATATCTCATTTTTTCTTTTTCTTCAAATATACAGCTATTGACTTTGGGATAAAACCCAAAAAGATTATTAACCAAGTTGCAAAACCCACTATAAACCAAATGACATAAATGGGAGATTTTAAAACAGTAAAAATAACTCTTTGCAGTTTTAACCTTTTTTTCTTTTCTTTGCGTTTCTTAAGGTCATATCTAAAAATATTTGATCTTACATTGCCAAAGAAAATATTATAAAGATTGCAAAAATAATACTTTGCGCTGATCCTTAGCCAGCCCTCATGCTCAAACCGCCTGGGCAAAAGAGTCAGCTTAGAAAGCTTTAAAAAGCCGAACTTAGCAATTTTAGCAGCTTCTCTGCTATAAGCATGATCCTCGCCAAGCGTTATTCCTTCATCAAATCCTTGTATTTTTTCATGAATTTCTTTTTTAACTAAAATAAAGTTGTATGTATAGGCAAAAACATTTTCCAATAAACGAACCGGCCAGTTATATAAAATATCATTCAGTATCCTGTAAGCTTTATTCTTTGTAATCGGTTCTAAGCCGCAACTGGCTATTCCAAGCTTTCTTTCTTTAAATTCTAATAAAACTCTTTTAAGAAAGTGTTCCGGCAATACTGCTTCTGCGTCTAAAAACAAAAATATATTGCCCTTGGCAATCTTTGCTCCTTCATTTCTTCCTTTTGCCGGCAGACCGCCTTTTGTCAGCCTGACTCTATATTTTTTGGCGATTTCTAATGTTTTATCTTTAGATCCAGCATCAGCAACAATAACTTCGTAATCCTTGAAGTCCTGTTTTTTTATTGATGCAAGCAGCAAAGGAAGATACTTCTCTTCATTCAAAGTTGGAATTATAATGGAAAGCATAAATTTATTTTATAAAGCGAAGAAAACAAGTTTTTCAAATCGTGGGGTTTGGGCGCGGTGAGTCCCGAAGGGACTCAAAAGGGGAAACGATTTGAAAAATTTCGTTTTCGGAGCTTATTATTCTAAAATAGCTCTTTTGCCTCTTCCCAGATGTCTGGCTTGTTATGTTTTGTTTTCAGCCAATACCACCATTCAGCTCCCCATAAATAAAACTCATCAAGGCCTGTTTTTTTAGCAAACTTAATGTTTTTCTGAAATCTCTCTAAATCCATGCTTTTTTCCTGTTCTTCTAAAGGCGAACTGTAAAGCAGTTCAGGGCCCCAGGGTTCAGCTTGAAGCTCAACACAAATTACTTTTTTATTAAAAATCTTCTCAATAATTTGAGCTTTTCTATGATAAAAAGTTGGCGTAAAGATATGAGTATAATAAGTTTTAAATTCTTTAGACCAAATCCTTCTATAAAGTGTTGTTCCAACTATGTCTCCTGCTCTTGCTGCCCTGGTCCAGAATGAAAATTCTCCGCTCTCTGAAATTATTATCGGCCTTTCTTGGGAATCTAATGACTTTACTAAATCAATTTCTTTTTTTAACAATTCTTCATCAAATGATGGGCATTTTCCAAAAGAAAAAAATGGTTCATTTTCAACTTGCCAATATTTAATTACCTCTGCATCTTGATAGCGCAGAACAATCTCTTCAATTAATTCTAACACTCTTTTCTGCTGATCTTCTCTGCTCAAAGCCATTGCCCATTCTGGCTCATGACATTCCGGCCAGCGAGGAGTTTTCATTCCAATTACCAAGATAATTTCTGCTCCTCTTTTTTCAGCTTCATTAATCTGCCAGTCTAAATCATCAAAATAATAATTCCCCTCCTCTCTTTCAATGAAATCCCAATGAACAGCTATTTTAATATTCCTTGCGCCTAAATCATCTAATATAGCTGAGTAGGTCTCTTTCCAATCCAATCCTAAGCCCTCAGCATGTTTTTGAGAAAAATTAACCCCCCAAATAATATTTTCTGCTTGTTTTGAAAAACCAATGAAAAAATAACCAACAACAAGTAAAGTTATAGCTAATAAAGTTAATAAAATTATTCTTATAATTCTTTTGTATTTTAATCTTTTACCCATTTTAAAAAGCTAAAAAAGCAAGTCCTATGCCTATAAGGATTATGGCAAAAAGCTTCTGAAGAATCACCTTTTTGGAAAGTCCTTCTTTTAAAATTAGCATTGTCAGAATAAATAAGAAAACGTATTGAATGCCCTGAAGAGCGCTAATAATAGATAAATAAGCCAATCCTGCTAAAGCAATTGCCCAGTTTTGCAGAATAAAAGCTCCTGCTCCCATACCCTGATTAAAAAGGAAAAATGCGCTGGTTTTCCTGTTAAAGCTGGACTTTTTAGAAAAGATTTCCTTTCTGACTTCTTTAAAAAGAATAAAAAATAAAGCAATTAGAAAAACGCTTATTCTTATCCAAATAAAGCCAGTCCAAAAAGGCAGCATTAAATAAACATATTTTGTTAAAACAAAACATAAAGCAAAAAGAAAAGCAGTAATAGCTGAAATTTGCAAACTTTTAAAAGAAATTTTCTTTAATGGATCCCAAGCAATAAAAACACTCCCAAAAATAAGAAGAATAAAAGCTATTATTTCTTTAAAACCTAAAACCTCTCCTCCTCCTGAAAACAAATAAATCAAGGCGAAAATGAATAAAGGCATGAACCCGCCAATAGCAGGAATTATCCTGGAGGCTTCAAATTTTTCCAAGCCTTCACAAGCCCCTAAAATAGCAAAAATATACATTACTCCTGTTAACAAACAAAAAAGAATAGCGAGAATACCAGGAATTGAAAAACCAACAAAAGGAATTAAGAGTAAAGCTAATATTCCCAAAACCCCTATATAAAAAACATATATCTTTGGATTCGGGGGGCCTTTTAAAAGATATTTATCTCCTAAAGAAACAAAGGCGAGAAGAAAATAAGCCAAGATAATGACTATTAACCAAGACATATTTTTTTGATGTTATAAGTTCCTAATTTCTCCACTTCAATAAATCCATCCATGATAGCTTCAGCAAACCTTCCGCTATTCAGATAATCAAAAATCCATTCATTGGCATATACAGGATTTTCTTGCGGAATACCAGCCCCCAGCGCCAGAAGCCATTTTCTATTAAAATCTTCCTGAGATCCAATAGAAGGAGCCATAATGATTGGAATGCCCAAGCCTGTGTAAAAAGAAAGCTCGCTTGGCTTAGTCCAAAGAAGATCGGTCTTTCTTAATTTCTTATTAAAATCTTTGAAATAATCCTCTATCTTTTCAGAAAAAACTATTTCAACCCCGTTAGAGATGTTTTTGTTTTGTACTCTCTTCTTGCTATTAGAATCTCTAACGGGGTCAATATTTTTATTAAAATTCTTTTTCAATCCAAGTTTTTCAATATTCTTTAAGAAATACTTTTTAACCTTTTCTCTGGTGCCGGCTGACAAAATCACTTTAACTTCTTTTTTCTTAATCTTTTCAGCCAAACTTTTAACATATTTCATTGCTATTTCCTTCTGTGCTCCAGCTCCCCCGATAGTAAACATAATTGTTAAAGCATGATCTGATTTCCTTGGTAAATGCCCTATATGCTTATCAATTAAAACCTTGTATTGTTGATAATATTCTCTTTTCGGGTCTAAATTTAAAATCCTATGGCTCAAATCATGTTTGAGAATCTCTGCTTTTTTGGTTCCAATATTTTCACGAGGCAAAGGAAAACCAGTTAAAAAGATATTCTTTTCTTTTACACCATAAAGTTTTAAGCGGTTAGCTACCCAAGAATTAGGAGCAAAATATTTTATTCTGCTTTTTGCCGGCTTCAAAGGAGCCCAGCTGCGAGAAATGTCAGCATCACAAACAATGCAGAAAATATCTCCTGGATACTTAAAAGCCTCAGCCATAAAAGCTGGGATAAAAAAAGAAGTAATCAAAGGAAGAGGTTTTTCTTTTAGCTTTGAAACTAAATCTCTGCCCCATCCTTTTTCAATTAAAGAAAATATCTGCTTTAATCCCAGAGTTGGTTTAGATAAATCCCTTTTAGGATAAAAACCTGGAATCTTCTGGAATTTATCATAGAGAGAAAAAGCGGTCTCACCAATAAAAGGAATTCTTTTGGACCTTGAAATAAATTCATAAAACATTCTGGTTGATTTCCAGATTCTTTTATCCTTTTTTGGAATTCCCTCATAATCATTAGCGTTTATAAGTTTTCCGCTAAAAGCAAAATCCTTTAAAGGATAAACAGTCCTCTGATGGCCATAACCCATATTAACTGTCACTACCCAAGCTTTTTTATTATCCATGTTTTTTTATTATATATCAATATCTTAAAAATCCCAACCTTTCCTTCTTATTCAAATACCAGACAAAAAATCCTAGAATTAAATAAGCAATCACTAGCCAGAGCCAGTGGACATTATCAATGGTTTTTGCTGCCCAGGGTTTAGAAAAAATATCTACTATTTTTACTAGATAAGTCAATAAAAACCAAACTGGCCAGGATAAAATCCATGCCAGAGACTGCCAGAACATTCCTGCTAAGCCAAAAATAAAGCCAAAAATCATAATCCAATAAATAAAAGGCAGAATTAAGACATTAGTCAAAGGACCTATTAAAGATATCCTACCAAAGTTATAAATTAAAATTGGTAAAGTGAAAATATAGGCAGAAAATGTCATAGTTAGAATACTTCTGAAATTAAAGAACTTTACTTCTGGAATAAATCTTAACCATCTTCTAAAAGTAGAAGATAAACAAATAATTCCCATTGCTGCTAAAAAAGAAAGCTGAAAACCA
>JAUWYA010000014.1 GCA_030616085.1 Candidatus Nealsoniibacteriota bacterium
CAGAACATATTCAGAAAAGAGATATTGCTCACAGACATTCCAGAGTAAGAAAACCTTCAGATAATGGACACTTAGAGAGATTCAACAGAACATTACAAGAAGAATGCTTAAAAGATATTCCTAAAACAATGAGAGCATACACAAAGGTCATTCCTGAATATATTCATTACTACAATACCGAGAGATTACATCTTGGTATTAATCTTAAAACTCCTATGCAAGTGGTGACAAGCTACTGACTAGAAAGCAGTACTTGTCATAGTTTCTTGTTTTTGCTACAAAGAAGTATTATGGCTAAGAATACTGAACACAAATTGCCGCCGCAGAATATTGAGGCAGAAAAATCATTACTGGGTTCTTTAATTTTGGATAAAAATGCAATCATTAAAGTTGCTGATTATCTTCAGTCAAAAGATTTCTATAAACAAAGCCATCAGCAGATTTTTCAGGCAATTCTAGAGCTTTTTGAAAAAGGAGAACCAGTTGATTTATTAGCCGTCTCTACCCGGCTCAAAGAAAAAAACCTATTAGAAGAAATTGGTGGAAACAGTTATCTTACCGAACTTATTAATACTGTCCCTACAGCTACTCATATCTCAAACTACGCCAAAATCGTCCAGAGAAAACGCATACTAAGAGATTTGATTTCAAGCAGCCAGGAAATCAATACAATGGGTTATGATGAACAAGAAGATATTGATATCCTCTTGGATCGGGCTGAACAAAGAATTTTCAGCATTGCCCAAAAAAGTTTAACTCAACGCTTTATTCCAATTAAAGACGGTTTAGAAAGCGCTTTTGAAAGAATTGATAATCTGTCCAAGCACAAAGGAGGCTTGCGAGGACTTCCAACTGGCTTTACTGCTTTAGATAATATTTTAGCTGGCTTGCAGAAATCTGACTTAATAATTTTGGCCTCCAGGCCATCTTTAGGAAAAAGCGCCATGGCTGTAAATTTTGCAGCTAATATTGCTATCAATAAAAAAATACCAGTCGGCATATTCAGCTTAGAGATGTCAAAAGACCAAATAATAGACAGATTGATTGCTGGTTTAGCCAATGTTGACTTATGGCGTTTAAGAACCGGCCGACTTTCCAGCGAAGGCGAAGACAATGACTTTTCCAGAATTCAACATGCAATGGCTATGTTGTCTGAAGCCCCAATCTATATTGATGATGCTGCTTCTTCTAATGTTCTCCAGATGAGAGCAATGGCGAGAAGATTGCAGGCATCACATGGCTTAGGACTGATTATTATTGATTATTTGCAATTAATGGAATCAAGAAATCCAATGGCCAACATTGTTCAACAAGTATCTGAAATTTCTAAAGCCCTTAAGGGACTCGCTAGAGAACTTAATGTCCCAGTTCTTGCTCTATCCCAGCTCTCCCGAGCAGTAGAGCATAGAAGTCCTCAAATCCCCAGATTAGCCGACCTTCGTGAAAGCGGATCTTTAGAGCAGGATAGCGACGTTGTGCTCCTTATATATCGTGAGGACAGATATAATCCAGAAAGTACTAAAAAGAATATTGCTGAAATTATTATTGCTAAGCACAGAAATGGACCCATTGGAAAGATTGAACTATATTTTGACGACCAAAGAGTATGTTTTAGAAACCTTGAAAAAGAACAATACCAAGAATAATTTCTAATTTCTAATTTCTAATAATAGATGTATCCCAAATCAATTCAAAAACTCATTGAGTTATTCTCTAAATTCCCTACTGTTGGGCCGCGAACTGCCACTCGTTTTGTTTTTTATCTAATAAAACTTAACCAAGAAAAATTTGATGAATTACTGAATTCAGTTACAGCTTTAAGGAAAGCAATAAAAATCTGCTCATTTTGCTTTAATCCATTTGAAGCATTAGATGACAAAGATCTCTGCCCTATTTGTGAAGATAGCTCCCGCGACAAAACTCTACTCTGTATTATTGAAAAAGAAATTGATTTAATTTCAATTGAAAAGACAAAAAGATACAAAGGCCTTTATTTTATTTTAGGCGGGACGATTAGTTTAAAAAAAGCAGATTCAAAAAAAATAAGAATTGAAGAATTAAAACAAAGAATTGAAAATAGCAATTTCCAAGAAATAATAATTGCCACTAACCCAACAACAGAAGGCGAAGCCACTGCCCTGTTTATAAAAAGAGAACTAAAACCCTTTAATATCAAAATCACCCGCCTTGGGCGGGGCTTACCCGTAGGCGGAGAATTAGAATACGCTGATGAAGATACTCTCACCAGCGCCTTTGAAGGAAGGAAATAAGAATCTGACTTCGTCAGAACCTTGATTCGCTAAGGTTAAACATATAATCTTGAAATAAAAAAGCCCTTATTTTGCTAAGGGCTTTTTACTTCTTTTTTTACAAATAATGCTGGTAATACTGGTGAATGGATCGTAATCAGCAGGAACCCAGAAAAATAGAATCAAGAGAGTTGTAAGGATAATTCCCAAGTTAACTACGATAATACAAAGAAGGATTTTTGAAGAATAGATGTACCAAAACAAACTTGTTCCAGGACCACCAATAACAAAAATCATCCAGCCAAGTAAAATTCTTCTCTTTCTGTTCATTTTTAATTTTCCTTTCTGCGCCTCGCACAATCAGTTAATTTTTTCCATTTTCAATTTTTAAGTTTCTATTTTAGTAATTTCAACTTCAGTGAATAGCTGGCGATGGCCAGCTTTCTTTTTATATCTAGTCTTAGGCTTATATTTGAAGATAATTACTTTTTTTCCTTTACCTTGCGATAAAATCTTAGCAACAACCTTAGCTCCTTTTACAAAAGGAGTTCCAATGTCTAATTTTCTATTCTTTTCCACTAACAAAACCTCTTTGAAAGTTATCTCTTTTCCTTCTTTCTCTGCAATCTTCTCAATTTTAATTTTGTCTCCCGGTGAAACTAAATATTGCTTTCCACCAGTCTTTATTACCGCAATCATACTTATACTGCCTGCCCCGTAGTCAAATGCGAAGCATTTGTACTTCGGGGCTTGCCCCCTGTTTTAATTATTGCTAACATATTACTCTTCTAATGATTCAATGTCTGGCTCTTTGAGTTTTATCTTTGTCTCTTTGCCAGTTATTTTTACCACATCTTTATCAACTTTGGCAAATTCTTTATGGGCTTTTTTATAAGTAGTTACAGTTGTGCCCAAGTGATTTCCAAGTTTTTTCATATATTCGCTGTAAGTTAATAAATGCCTACCAAGCCGTTCTACATGATTAATCACTTCTCTTGCCTGCTCTGAAATCTTCTGATTTTTAAGCCCCTGTAAAACAGTCTGCAGATAAGCTAAGAAAGATGTAGGAGAGATAACTATAACCTTTTTCTTGCCAGCGTAATAAATCAAGTTATTTGTATCATCAGTAACTGCTCCAACTTTATTAATAAGCAAATCATAATAAACTGCTTCTGAAGGAATAAACATAAAAGCAAAATCCATTGTGTTTTCTTCTGGTTTTACATACTTTGATGTTTCGTCAATTCTAGTTTTAAGATCATTTACAAAAGCTCTTTCGTATTTTCTTTTCTCTTCAGGATTATTTGTTTCTAATATTCTATTGTAATTTTCTAAACTAAACTTGGAGTCAATTGGAATAATTCGTTTATCAACAAACACTACTGCATCAACTATAGTTCCATCCTTAAATGGATATTGCATCTGATAAGAGCCTGGCGGTAAAACATTCTTTAAAACGGTCTCCAAATAATACTCTCCTAAAACTCCTCTTTGCTTTGGGTTTTTTAAAATATCCTGGAGATTCCGAAGCTGGTCTGCAAAGCTTACAACCTGCTTATTAGTTTCATCAAGCCGAGTCAGCTTTTCAGTAACATCCTGGATAATTTTAGCGCTCTGTCCAAATTGGGATTGAATCGCCTTGGTTGACTCAGACAACTTGCTATCTAAAACCTGGCTAATATGATTCATTTGCTGCTGAAGCATAACCAATGCATCTGACTGCTTTTCTGGTTTTTTTCTTAATAATAAAAAAAATCCTACTGCCAATACAATAATAATCACTATTAAGATACCAATTATCACCTGCTCCATTAAATATATATTATAACAATTTCAATAAAAAATCAACTCTGTTCTTGACAAATCTATAGTGATGAGTATATAATGAAAGTAGAAAATTAAAAATAAACTCTGGTGTCGTGTGACAACTTGGCCTTCTTCGTGAGACTTCTCCAAGATTGTCCCTTCCTGAACGACGCCGAAAGGAAGGTTTAATGCCTTCCTTTTTTATTTCAAGAATATATATTTAATTTAAGATTATATATTTATACAATAACGAATCAAGGTTCTCACCGAAGGTGAGGTTCTTATACCTTAGCGAATCAAGGTTCTTGAGCAAAGCGAAAGGTTCTTATTTAAAGAATATTTCAGCAAGAAGGAAAAGAATATAAATCCCTATTAAAAGAATAGCTTCTTTTTTAGTTATCTTTTTGTCAGTTCTAACAACTATTAAGAAAAATACAGCTGAGATTATAAGGAAGATGCGAGCAATAGCAAAAGGAGAAAAATCTATATTCCTGATTGGTGAAATTAAAACAACAATTCCTAAAACAAGGGTAGCACTAACAATGACCGAACCCATTAAATTCCCTAAAATCAACCAGGTCTGGCGCTTTCTTGCCGAAACAATGGCAAAGTAAGTTTCAGGCAAGGCATTGCCCAAACCAACAATTAAAATACCAACTATTGGAAGACTAATGCTTAAAGCATCAGAAAAAACCTGAGCGCTCTGAACCACACCCCAAGAAGCTGCTGAAAGTAAGGCTAAACATATTATTATATTTCCTAAATCTTTTAAAAAGACTCTGAAATGCTTAATGCTTTTCGGCTGCTTCCTCTTTCTTAAAAAATCTATAAACCCCAGACCATTCCTATGTTCATTTTTATTCCCTTTATACACTTTTCTAAATCTTTCCTCTTTTGAAAAAAGCCAAAAGATATAAAGGACAAAAGCTAAAAGCAAAATTAAACCATCGGCTCTTCCTAAGCTTCCATCCAAAATTAGAACTAATGGTAAAATAGCAATTACAGCGGTAAAAATAGTGCTGGTCTGAACCATTTTGCTTCTTACCGGTATGGCGGTATTGCCTATTAAAATCGCCAAACCCACAGCTAATGTCAAATCAATTACATTTCCTCCAACGATTTCTCCAAAAGAAAGCTGCGGGATTGCATGCAGAGCTGAATTAATGCCAACAAACAAGTTGGGCAATGTACCAGCAAAAGCCATAACAAAAAAAGCTAATACAAACTCCCTTAAGGCCAGATATCGAGCCATTCTTATTAAGCCCTTAATTAATTTAGAGCCTGACCAAAATAAGACAAAACAAGAGATTATAAAGATGAATAACCAAATCATATTATAAATGCTTTATATATTAGTTTCATGTCTCACAATAAAATAATATTTTGTAGCTTCAATCAGAATTAACTCAAGAAAACCTAATCCTAAAACAATCATCCAATCAGTTAGTCCAAGAGGAACAGTCTTTAAAAGAGTTTGAAAAGGCGGCAGATAAATAGCCAATAGCAAAGCTGCTAATCCAAAACCCCAGGCATAAACCAAAAATCTGTTTGAAAAAGGATTTATATGCCAAAGATTTCTCCTTAAACTTTTGCAGGAAAAAACATATAAAAGCGAGTCAACAGCCAGAGCAGCAAAAATAACTGTTCTGATATGAGAGATTTCATAATTAGAATATTTTAAAAGATAGAAAAATAATGCTAAAAGAAAAAAATCGGTTAGTATCCCAATAATAAAAATCAATGTTTTCATCTCTCGGTTTAAAAGCGGGACATTATGACCTTGAGGCTTCTGCTTCATCAAATCTTTTTCTTTTGGCTCAAAAGCTAAAGCAACATTAGGAAGACCATCTTCAATAAGATTAACCCATAAAATTTGAACAGCAGTAATTGGCAAATGGCCGAAGAAAAGCCCTACTCCAATCAAAACTATCTCAGTAAAAGAATCAGAAAGAAGATAAGTAATCACTTTGCGGATATTATCAATAATTGCCCTTCCCTCTTCTACAGCAGCTACAATAATATTGAAATTATCAGTAAGCAAAACAAGGTCGGAAACCTCTTTAGCAACTTCTGTGCCAGAACCCAAAGCTACCCCAATATCAGCTTTTTTCAGAGCTGGAGCATCATTAATGCCATCACCAGTCATTGCTATCACCTCTCCTTTCTCCTGCCAGGCCTGAATAATTCTCATTTTATGTTTTGGTTCAACACGAGCATAAATCTGAATATCTTTTACTCTTTCTCCAAATTGCTTGTCTGAAAGTTTATCTAATTCTCTGCCTTCCATAATATTTCTTTCTTTTACTTTAAACCCTAATTCCAAAGCTACTGCCTTTGCTGTTAACTTGTGGTCGCCAGTAGCAATAATCGGCCGCATGCCTGCCTGCCTGCAGATCTTTATTGCTCCTTTCACTTCTTTCCTGATTGGGTCTTTCAAGCCTATCATTCCCACAAAGACCAAATTATCAAACAAGTCCTTAAGATTATCAATCTTCTTATATGCTACAGCTACAACTCTTAATCCTTTTCCAGTAAGCTCCTCCAAAGTATCTTTTAATTCATCTCTCTTCTTAGAACTTAAAAGTTCTTCTTTTCTGCTTTTTCTAAAATACTTTGACATTTCTAATAACTTTTCTGGAGCGCCTGAAACATAAAGAATATCTTCATTTTTATCTGAAGTAAATGCTCTAGCTAAATATTTATTAATCGGACTGAACGGAAGCTCGGTTGTTTTTATCATTCTTTTTTCCAATTCTTTTTTATTAATCCCTGCTTCAACTCCTGCCAAAAGCAATGCCTTGTCTGTTGGCCTGCCCTGAATAATCCATTTCTCCATTGTTTCCTCTGGATTCTCAATAAATGCCTCATTGCACAAAGTAGCAATCTTAAGAGCTAAGCTGCGGCCTGTTTTTGTCTCTGTTATAACTTCAGTTACTTTCATCTTTCCTTCAGTCAAAGTAGCTGTCTTATCAGTTGCAATAACAGAAGTGCTTCCAAGCGTTTCAGCTGAAGCAAGTTTTCTTACTAATCCTTTCTTTTTTAGAATTCTCTGCATTCCTATCGCTAAAATAACGGTCATGGCTACAGGCAGACCCTCAGGAATGGCAGCTACTGCAACTGCCACTGCTATTGTAAACATTTCTAAAAATGTGTTCCCAGTGACTATGCCTTCAATAAAAATGATAAGACAAATTCCAACAACAATTAAACCAATAATTTTAGCAAATCTTGCTAATTTTTTTTGCAAGGGCGTTTTTTCTTCCCTGGCTTCTTTCACCATCTGGGCTATCTTGCCTATTTCAGTTTTAAAGCCAGTTGCAGTAACTATTACTTTTGCCTTTCCATCTTCTACAACCGTACCCATATAAACCATATTGTCTCTGTCTGCCAAAGACCTTTTCTTTGGCAAGGCATCTGTCTTTTTCTCAGCTGGCAGCCATTCCCCAGTCAAAGCCATTTCATTTATCTTTAGATTATTGCTTTCAATAATACGCCCGTCAGCTGGAACTTTATCTCCAGGGCTTAAAATAAAGATATCGCCAGGTACCAATTCTTGAGAATCTACAATCTTTGTATTGCCCTGTCTTACGACTTGAGCGCTAATCTTAACTATCTTTTTTAATTTTCTCAAAGCATCAGTGGCTTTATTTTCCTGGAAGAAGCCAACAATAGTATTTAAAAAAACAGCGCCAAAAATAACAATGGCGTCAGTGAATTCTTTGAAAAACAAAACTACTATTCCAGCTATTACTAGAATATATATTAAGGGGCTTTTAAATTGTTCAAGAAATATCCTTACCTTAGAAAGAGACTTTTCTTCTGGAAGCAAATTCCTGCCAAACTTTTCTCTTCTCTCTTTTACTTCTTTTTCATTTAAACCATTATTAGAATCTGATTTAAGCTTTTCAATTGCTTCTTTCCAAGAAAGGCTATGCCAAGCAACTTCCTTTGCCATTCCTCTATTGTATCAAAAAACAAGCTAATAAAAAAGCAGGTGGGGTGGTCACCTGCCCTGATTTTTTATTCTTTAAAGTCATTCTAACGAATAAAGAAGAATTGATCCGTCTTCCGTTTTATGAAAACTGTAGATGACTTCTCTATTGACCTCTTCGTCTCGTTGAGCAATAACACAAGCCATATCTATTGTTTCTATCCTGCTATTGCCTTTAAGATGTCCTCTCACTTCTACAAAAGCTGCTATCAGATATAGCGACCCTATGAATGAATCACCAATTGAGAACTTGTTATATTCATCAAGATCAAAACGAACTCTAAATTCATCGAATTTAAACCCTAAAAAACTAACATTTAGTTTAAATTTTCCACTTTCTTTTAATGTGCTCCTGAACTGATTGCTTAATCTTTTTCTTTGCTTAATTTCCATTTTTTTTCTCCTTCGCACTGAAGAATTCCGGGCACTCCGGCATTTAAGTTGTTAATATTTTGTTAAAAACTACACCAACTATGCCACCCACATAGTCACGCTGTGCCGCCTGCGGGATTCGAACCCGCGAATCTTCTCGTTGAGAACGAGATGTCCTAAACCACTAGACGAAGGCGGCATCATATATAATTTATCATAAAACCCAAATTCTGTCCATTCTTGACAAAAAAGAATCCAAATAAGCCTTGCGGCAATATAACGCAGGGCTTTTTTTACCCCGTTAGAAATTCCATTTCTAACGGGGTTCACTTTAAAGATTGTGATATTTCAACTAAATTTATACCTTTAATTATCCCGACAGCAATAGCTGATAAAATACTATATATATGTTTTTTTTCTAAAGATTCTTTAAACCAAAATGGAACAATATTGCCTTGGTAGTTTATTTTAAAGTTCGTTCCATCAGAAGCAACATTTAAATCGCTGATTTGCAAATCTGCTTTTTTATAAAATCCATAGGTTATACACTGAGCAATAGATATATTTTTTATGTCCCGAATCTGATCTTTATCAAAGTTCAAAACCAAAAACCCTTGAGCTGGTATAATTTTAGCTAATCTTTTAATATTAGAGATTTCTTTTTCATCATCGCTATCTGTTACTACTAAAATCGGGAGTTTGGATTTCTTAAGGAAAAAGTCTGATGCCTCTGGCCCCAAAATTAAAACATTCTTATCCTTTAATATTTTGGAAATAGTTTCAGCAGCAAAAGAACAGCTCTTGCCAACAACAAAAACAACACAAGGTCTTTTTATGAAAAATAAAAGTTTATTCACCCCGTTAGAAATTTTCATAATAATTTTTGCTAAACTAATCCCCTTTAGAAATTGTGGTTAATATAGAATTTCTAACGGGGTTCATAGTCAGGCGGTATCTGATAATAATATATAATATATTTTGCTAATTCTTTGAAAATTGGCACTGCTGAATATTCAGCAGTTCTAGTTTCAGGATTATCAAGCTTAACTAAAATTAAAAACTCGGGCTCAAAAGCAGGGAAAAAACCAATAAAGCTTTGCCAGGTCTCATCTGAATAACCCTCTTTATCTATTCCAAGGCTTGACCAAGAAACTTGAGCAGTGCCTGTTTTTCCAGCAATATAATAGCCAGGAATTCTAGCGCCTTTGCCAAAACCATTTTCAACTACGCTCACTATCATTGCTGTTATTTGAGAAGAGGTTTTTGATGAAATAACTTGGTTTGAAGATATTTCAGCTTGGGTTTCAATTATTTCATTGCCTTGCAGAATCTTTTCTACTAGATAAGGTTTAACTAACTTTCCTCCATTAGCAATTGCGCAAAATGCTTTAACTAATTGGATAGGAGTCATTTCAATCCCCTGGCCAAAAGAAGCAGTGGCAAAGTTTATCTCATAGCCTTTTCTAAACTCTCTATTTTCAGAAAAAACTTCTCCCTGCAAATCAATTCCAGTTGGTTTAAAAAGATCAAAATCCTCTATATATTGTAAAAACAGATCGTGGCCCAATTGTTTTTCAACAAAAACTGCTCCAGTATTAATTGATTTCTCTAAAATCTCTATCATGGTTTGTTCCCCGAAAACTCTCTCATTGTAATTTTCAATAACATACTTGCCAATTTTAACCTTTCCAGAATCAATATAAGTAGTTTGAGGCGTTATTTTCCCCTGGTCTAAAGCAGATGCCATAGTGATTGGCTTAAATGCAGAACCCGGCTCAAATAGTTTCTGAACAGCCCCATTTTGAAAAATCTGGAAATCATCAACTTCTGAATAATAGTTTGGATCAAAGTCTGGAAAATGAGCTAAAGCTAAAATTCTTCCCGTGTTAGGATCTAAAACAATAATTTGCCCTGCCTCAATATCTAAGTTTTCTTTAGCCTCTGCTAATAACTTCTCTGCCATAAACTGAATATTGTAGTCAATGGTTAAAAAAATATCAGCGCCCTTGTTAGATCCTTGAGAATTTTCAGAGAGAAAAATCTTCTCTTTTCCCTGAAGAAAATCATCATAATAACCTTCTATCCCGTATTGACCTTTTTCTTCGCCGCTAAAAAACCCGATGATCTGAGAAGCCATAGTTGCTTGAGGATACTGCCTGAAAACTGTTTCTCCCAAATAAACGCCTGGCAAATCTATTTCTTTTAAGGATTGCTCTTCTTGTTCTGTTAAGTTGCTTTTTATTTTCTCAAATAAACTATCTCTTTCAATTTTTTCTAAAATCAATCCTTGTTCTAAGTTAAAAATCTGAGAAAGCTCTCTTGCTGTTTTTTCTTTTTCTTTAATTTCTTCAGGAGAAATGAAAACATATTTCCCTTTAATATTCGTAGCTAAAATTTCTCCTCCATTAAAGAAAATCTTTCCTCGCTCCCCCTTTATAATCTGAAAGCTTCTTTGCTGTCCTTGAGCCAACGCCTTATAAAGCTCTTGTTTAACAATTTGATAATAAACCAAGCGGCTAATAATAGCCGCTCCGAATAATATAATTAAAATGAATATTAAGTTAATTCGCCATTTTTTCACCCCGTTAGACATAACATTTTTATTTCTTTTAACCCCGTCAGCACTTCTGTAATGTCTAACGGGGTTCATTTTGCGACAACTTGAGTATCTAAAACTCGGATATAGTGAACTTTACCTGTATCTGTTTTTTCAAAATTAAGCTCTTCTAATAAAAGCGTGAGATTTTCTAAAGAATTTATTCGCGCTGAACTAATTTCTAAACTCTGATTTTCTTTTGAAATCTCAGCTATTCTTTTTTCATATCCTTGAATTGAATATCTTTCTGAAACTTCAGCATTAACTTGGAATATATAAAAGACTAAAAAAGTAATTATTAATAAAATACTCAAAAGCCAAAACACTCTTAAATTAATACGAGGGAATGTTATGCGATTTACTAAAGAATGTGTAGTCATAATTTTACTGCTGCTCTAAGTTTTGCACTGCGCGAACGACGATTAATTTTAATCTCTTCTTGGGAAGATGTTACTGGTTTTTTGGTTAAAATATTTATCCCGTTAGAGATTTTGTTGCTTTTAGAAATCTCTTTTTTATTCCCATTATCTCTAACGGGATTTAAATTTGAATCTTTGAAAAAGTTTTTAACAATTCTGTCTTCTAAAGAATGAAAAGAAATAATTACGATTCTCCCGCCTTTTTCTAAAACTTCTACTGCTTGAGGCAAGGCCTTTTTTAAATTATTTAGTTCGTCATTAACAGCAATCCTTAATGCCTGAAATGTCCGAGTGGCAGGATGAATTCCTGTTCTTTTGCCAGGAACTGCTTTTTTAATAATCTCTACTAATTGAAAAGTGCTTTTAATCGGCTGCTGTTGAATAATTCTTTTAGCAATCTTTTTAGCAAATCTCTCTTCTCCATATTCTTTCAAAATCTTTTCAATCTTTTCTTGAGAATAATTATTTACAATTTCTTCAGCTGTCAAACTTTGACATTCAGTATCATATCTCATGTCAAGCGGCTCATCTTTTAAAAAAGTAAATCCCCTGCCCGACTCTTCTAAATGCCAGCTGGACATCCCAAGATCAAACAGAATCCCATTAACCGACTTAAAATTATGCTTTTCAACAATCTTCTTTAAATTAGTATAAGAATCGTTGGTTAAAACTAATCTATCTATTTTCGATAAGTTTAGTTTATCGAAAATATCTTTATCTAGCTCTATTCCTAAAACTTTGCCATTTGGCTTATTTCTTTCAAGTATGCCTATAGCATGCCCACTTTGTCCAACTGTACAATCAATAAAATTTTCATTTGGCTTTGGGTCTAAATATTGTAAAACTTCTTTTTTAAGAACAGGTATGTGCATTTTAAACTCCTAGTTCTGAGAGCCGTTCAGCTATATCTCCTACTGCTGTTTCGGTCTTCTTCCTGAAATCCTGCCATTTATTCTTATCCCAAATTTCAATTCGGTTAGAAAGACCAATAATAAATACATTTTTTTTCAAGAAAGCATATTCTTTCAAATAATCAGGAATTAAAATTCTCCCTAACTTATCAAACCCTACATCCACTGCTCCAGAAAACATAATCCGAACAAAACCCCGAACATCAATTTGAGAAGTGGGTAAACTTTCAAGTTTTTTTGCTAATTTGCCCCACTCTTCTAATGGATAAAGCACTAAACATTTCTCAATGCCCCTAGTGATCACTATCTTTTTTCCCAACTCTTTCCTAAATTTGGATGGAATAGATAGTCTCTTTTTGTGATCTATTGAATATAAATATTCGCCTATAAGCATGATTAGTTTTCCCCCAAAAAGTTAGTTTTTCCCAAGGTTTTCCACAATCATCCACCTATTTCCTTTATACCCCTTTTTATAGGGTCTCGTCAACCCATACTTTTCCACATTTTTTTCACAGCCCCTTTTAAAACAAAAAACCGAGCAGTTTTATTGCTCGGCCTGTTTTATTTCCTCTTTTTTTTATTTCTTAGAATTAATAATCAGTTTAAATCCCTCTGGATCAATCTCTGCTTTGCCCCCCCTTACAAGTTCTTTAGAAAGCAAAGCAGAAGCTAAAACGTTTTCTACTTTGTCCTGGATAACCCTGCGCATTTCCCTCGCGCCGAAAACTGGGTTGTAACTCAACTCAACTATTTTTTCTTTTAAAGGCTGGGTAATTATAAATTCAATGCCTTTTTCCTGAAGATTTTTCTTTAATCTCCCAAGCATTAATTGAGAAATATCTAAAAGGTTTTCTTTGCTTAAAGGACTAAAAATAACAACAGCATCAAAACGGTTAATAAGTTCCGGCCTAAAAATTCTGTGTTCAAACAAATAATTAAGAAGTTTTTGCTTTACTTCCGGCCATTCTTGTTTTTCTTTCAAAGCTTTTAAAATCACTTTATAGCCAGCGTTGCTAGTGGCAATTATTATTGTGTTCTTAAAATTAATCTTTCTTCCAAGACCGTCTGTTAAGTGACCTTCGTCTAAAACTTGTAAAAACAAATTTAGAATATTTGGATGAGCTTTTTCAATTTCATCCAAAAGAATAAGAGAAAAAGGATTTTCTCTAACCGGCATAGTTAAAAGTCCTGTTCCATCTGAAGAGCCAATCAATCTAGGAATATCTTTTATATCTTGAAATTCTGACATATCAAGTCGTATCATTCGTTTTTCTGAACGGAAATAGAATTGCGCTAAGGCCTTGGCAGTTTCTGTCTTGCCAACTCCAGTCGGCCCTAAGAACAAAAAGCCGCCCATTAGGCCTTTTTTAACTGTAACTTCTGATCTGGCTCTGCGCAAAGCAGTGGAAACTTCCTTGACTGCTTCGTCTTGATTAATAATTCTTTGATGAATCAAGCTTTCTAAATTGAGTAAAACCTCTCTTTCTTTTGCTTCTATCTCCCCTACTGGAATCTCAGTCTTTTCAGTAATAATCTTAGCTATATGTTTAGGCAGGACAATTTTTTCTTTTATTGAGCTTCCAACATAAACTGCCGCCTCATCTAAAATATCTATAGCTTTTTCCGGAAAATGAAGAGAAGGAAAATAACGGTCGGTCAAAGAAACTATTTCTCGAATAGCAGGATAAGAGATAAAGATTTTATGCCTTTTCTCAAGAACAAAGGTCAGATATTCCAAAAGAATTAATGTCTCCCTTGGGGAGATTCCTGAAACCTCAACTTTCTCAAAAAGAGATAAAATAGAAGAATTCCTTTCAATATATTTATGCAGCCCTCTATAGTTAGTAAGCGCTATAATTTGAAATTGAGGAAAACGCAGGTAAGGAGCAATGATTCCAGAAATATCAATTATTCCTGGACCAGGATCCCTGCCTATATAATTATGAAGCCCATCAATCAGTAAAATAATATTGCCTGCCAAAACTATTTCTTGAAAGATTTTGTCTAAAACAGCTTCCACTTTTTCTGAACTCTCCATCTGAGCTAAAAGAGATGGCATATCCAGTTCAACTATTCTCTTATAATTTACTCCGGGCAAACTTCTGCCCAATAAGCTTTTCTGGGCTAAAGCATAGACCATGCTTCTTTTGCCAGTGCCCGGCTCTCCAATTATTAAAACGTTGTTAATTTCTCCTCTGGCTAAAATTCTTTCTGCTATTTTTATTTCTTCTTTATGGCCAACAAATTCTAAATCCTTTTTTCTAATTGAATTAGTCAAATCTTTGGAATATCTATCCAGGGTTATTGTATAGCCAGCTGTCCATTCTTTAGCCAGAGTTCCTCTTTTTGCTAAATTTTCATATTCCCAAAACCTTTTACTCTTTCTGATTTTCTCTTCAATATTCTCCAGCCACCAAGTTAAATTCTCAATATCTTCTTTTTTTAATTTATTCTCAATTAAAATTTGTTTAAAGATCACATCATTTGCAGCAAGAGCAGATAAAATATCCCCTATTTGGATTCTAAGATGATTTTTCTTTCGCCCTATTTTCAAAGCCTCAAGAATTATGTTCTCAAAACTTTCTGAATTTTTAGAATCAAGAGAATCCTTTAATTGCTTTTTAATATCTTTTAAATTCAAAAGAACTCGCGAGAAAATAAAATCCAACTTAGGATTATCTCTTAAAAGAAAATAAAAGAGATGGGTTGAACTTATAGACCTGCTAACTGCTTTAGCTGCTTCAAAACTTAAAAATTCAGCTAAATTGTCTTCTCCTGGTTTAATTTCGGGCTGCTTTAATTTCAAATTGAAAAAGCTCTCTTTAATCCAAGAACTCAAAAATGAAACAAGAAAGATTATTGACAATCCCAATAAAACCTTATTGATTTCCTTAGAAAAATTCTCAGGGATAAACCCGTAAAGAAATGTTAGAAATACAAAAATAAACAAAATCAAAAATAGCTTCTTTAAAAATCCAGCGTATCCTAACAATCTCCCCCATTTAACTGCCTGATATATTTTTGCCTTTTTTAAATCAAACATATTTATTATTCTTCAGCTAAAAAGCCATGCTCCCTCGCCCCTTCCACATAAAGCTGCTGGATTTGAGCTGAACTCAACGCCTGCTCGTAGATGTAAATATCCTCTATGTTCCCGTTGAATAAATAACCCGATCCATCTGCAGATGCTCCAAATCTTGTAGGGGTTGTCAGAGAACTATATGATGATAAAGAGTACTCTTTAATATATTCACCGTTTATATAAACTTTAACTACAGATCCGTTCCAGGTTGCTAGTAAATGATACCAAACCCCTAAAGTTGCTTTAATTGAAGTTTGTCCCGCTGCCCAGCCTACTCCAGTTCTAGCTCCAATAGTTGCAGTTAAATAATCGTTTGAATCAACGCCTAGCCAATATTCGCTGCTGCCTATACTACTGTCAGAAGACTTATGTAAAACACATTCATAGTTAGCTCCCGAACCAATTTTTTTAAACCAAGCTGATATTGTTAAAGATGTAGGACTAACAACAAAATTGTTATTTACTATCACATAATCATTCACACCATCAAAATACAAAGAGCATCCTTTTCCGCTTGGGGTGTGCTCTGAGTCAGTGCTGGCACAACGATAGATAGGACCATTGACAAGATCTCCGTCATTGCTATAACCACTGTTATCAGCAGTGGGATCTGCTTGATCGTTAAAATCCCAGATTCCTACTGCATATGCTCCTAAAGCATGATGAACACTGGAACTAAATTGAAGTCCCTTGGCTATTCTGGCTTTGTCTCTTGCTGACTTGGTAGCTACTAATACAATACTGGCTATAATCCCAATA
>JAUWYA010000018.1 GCA_030616085.1 Candidatus Nealsoniibacteriota bacterium
CTCTTTATTGTAGATAGGCAATACCCATCTTAATCTTTCTTCTTTTACATTTTTAGGCATAGGTATACACATATACCAGGATTATACTAATCCTGATAAAAACCGCCATATGTGTGTGAACATTACCCTTAGCCCTTGACAATAATTCTTAATTGAGTAATATAAAATATAGCCGTAGACAATGGGTTTACCCCGCTTAGCGGGGTAAGTAAGTCCCATCGAGGCAAAAGTTATTTTTTGCTGTCTACAAAGATAGCAATTTTTTTATAATTGATCACTCGGTCGAAATACAAA
The DNA here is from genome assembly GCA_030616085.1 of Candidatus Nealsoniibacteriota bacterium. Classification (GTDB taxonomy): domain Bacteria; phylum Patescibacteriota; class Minisyncoccia; order Minisyncoccales; family GWA2-38-27; genus JAUWYA01. Next base: position 295 of record JAUWYA010000018.1, read on the forward strand.
AGTGAACTTTTGTATTTCGACCGAGTGATCAATTATATAGTATTAAGACTCTATGGCTTTAACTAAAGAACAAAAAAAGAATATTGTTGAGAAATTGAAGCAAAGCATTGCTCAACAGAAAGCAGTGGTTTTTGTAGCAATTGACGGCTTGAAAACAACTGAGCTTTTTGATTTAAGAAAAGAATTAAAACAAGATAACTGCTTATTGACTGTTGCTAAGAAAACTCTATTGAGCATAGCTTTTAAGCAAAGCAAAATGGAGTTTGATGCTAAAGAATTGAAAGGAGAGCTTGCTTTGGTTTTTGGGTTTGGAGATGAAATTATGCCGGCTAGAATTGCTTATCAGTTTTCTAAGAAGAATAAGAATTTAAAGATTCTTGGAGGGTTTTTTGAAAATGAAATTAAAACTGCTGAAGAAATGATTATTTTGGCAAAAATACCTTCAAAAGAGGAACTTTTGGCAAAAATTATTGGAAGCATCAAGGCGCCTATATCAGGATTTGCCAATGTGCTCCAGGGTAATATTAAAGGTCTAATAACTGTTTTGGCAAAAGCCAAAACATAAATTTCTAATTTCTAATTTTTAATTTCTAATGAATTTTCAATTACCGAATTTTTAATTAAGAATTAAGAATTAAAAAATATGACAGAAGAAAAAAAACAACCCGCCTCCGCTGAAGCTACGGCGGGCAAGGAAGAAAAAAAAGAGGAGGAAGAAGAAGAGGTTGAAGTTCCAAAAAAGTTTAAGGCATTAGTTGAAGATATAGAAAAGATGTCTGTTTTGGATTTGGCAGAATTAGTTAAGATCTTAGAAAAGAAATTTGGCGTTTCTGCCGCAGCTCCAGTTGCTGTAGCTCCTATCGGAGAAGGTGAAGGAGAAGCTGATCAAGCTGAAGAAAAGAGTGTCTTCAGTATTGAGTTAACTGCAGTAGGGGAGAAAAAGATTGAAGTAATTAAGATGGTTAGGGATGTTATGGAAAAAGGATTAAAAGAGGCAAAGGACTTGGTTGACGCAGTAGCCAGCGGTTCCCAAATAATAAAGGAAAATGCAAAGAAAGAAGAAGCAGGAGAGATCAAAAAGAAATTTGAAGCAGCTGGCGCAACAATTGAGTTGAAGTAAGTTGAAATAAAAAGCAGAGGCCCGTCCTCTGTTTTTTTATTGACAGATTTAAATAAAAAACATATACTACAGAATAGTTATTTTACAACGAAACAAAGAAAGAATAAATTATTTGAAAGGACAAGAAATGGAATTTGAAAAATTGAGAAATAAGGTTGGACTTGCTAAAGCGGTTATATTCTCTTGCAGAAAATTATCTCCAGATTTTTGGAAGGGGCTACATATTCAAGGACTAGTAAGTATTTGCGAAGAAGCTGAATGTCTGAGTTTATGGGAAATACGAGACTTTATTTTATCTAAAATAGATGAGTTGGAGCTAATAAAGGATTTTTATCAGTGGTTAGAAGTTTATGATTTAGCTTGTGGAGATAATTTTAGTGTACATATACTGAAACAGAAGGCTTTAGGGAAAATGGCAGAGTTTGCAAAAGATCTTGATCAGCAATTAGTCGTCTTTAACGAAGCCCCTAGAAAAGGTGAAATACAAAAAGATATGTTAAAAAAGATATCAGATTCAATAATTGTTGAATAAGACAATTCTTAATTTAGCTCTTTAGGTCAAAAAAGTAGAGGCTCGTCCTCTACTTTTTATTTTAATTTCTATTTTGTCCGAGGTCTGTCCTCGGGCAGTTTTGCTTGGTTTTTTTATTTCCCTTGAAATTTTTAGGAAATAGGATTATTCTGAAAGTAGTGTGTAAAACTTAGCCAGGCTAAGTTTTTACAAAAAGGTCGAGCATTTAAAATTTAATTAAAAACACAAACATGAAAAAACGATTTAGTATTTTAATAGTTAGTACAGTTATAATCGGGTTAACCTTAAGTTTGTTTGGAATGGCTTTAGTTTCTCAGGAGGCATCGGCTGAAAGGGTTCAAAGTTCATATAGGCAAGCCCCCAAACCTATACACGCTACTAATATTAAGGTAGTCAAGAAAATTCTTCTTTCTTCAGCTGTTGACGAAGCAAAAGGTAAGCCGAAAAAACCATTGTCTCCGCCAGGGCAAGATAAGAAAAAAGAATCAGAAGGAGCAGCAACCGGAATTTTAGGCGATACAACAACAGGTAATAAATATGCTATTGTGATCGGAATTTGTGATTATCCAGGAACTGCTAATGACCTTTGTGACTCTGATGGAGATTCTTTGCATATATATAAGGCCCTTACCGAACTTTATGGATATAAGCCAGAAAATATCAGGTTGTTCAAAGATATGGGAGGTACTACTGGTCCAATCCTGAATAGTGTGAGTTATGCTGCTCCAACCCGGGATAGGATCTTGACTGCTATTCAAGAAATAAAAGAGCTAGCAACAAGTTCAGAAGATGAAGTGGTTTTCTTTTTCAGTGGACATGGCACAAACGGAGTAGCTGAAGACAACGACAACGAAGATATAGATGAAGGAATTGTCGTTCATGATAGCGATGGATTTATGGATGTAGATGGCTATTCAACATTAGATTTTATCTGGGACGGAGAATTAAAAACGGCATTTACTGGTTTTACTACCACTAGAATTGTCTTTATATTTGATACTTGCCTTGCTGGAGGAATGAATGATTTAGCCAGTGATGGACGGGTTGTTGTTATGTCAACAGAAGAGAATAAATATGCTTATGTGTATTCAACTGGAGGAAGCGACATTGATGGAGACGGCATTGAAGATGGCGAGGGAGTGTTCAGTCGTCTTTTTGTTAATAAAGGGATGTTGCAGGGTTTAGCAGATAGATACTTTGAGAACGGTAATCATAATGGTCAAGTAGTTGTAGAAGAAGCGTTTGATTATGCTAAAGATAATATTCCTGGTCGTCTGAAGCGTAGACAGAAACCGGTTATCAGCGATGATTTTGTAAACGACTTGCTTTTGTAGTTTTTGTTGTAAAGAGTTACAACACACAAAACCTCGTTTTGAAACGAGGTTTTGTTTTGGGCTTGACCCCGTTAGAAATCCGCCCTGCCAAAGGCATGTCGGCAGACACCTGGGGGCGTCTTATTTTTAAACGGGGTTGACAAAAGTTTTAGAGTTTGCTATAGTGTTGTTTATAAAGAAAAAGGGGTATTATATCTGGACACTGGATTAGATTGGTTTTTCCTCCCTAATTTTAGTGTCCAGATACAATCTCCTTTTTTGTTTTGGGGTGTGGATGATTTGTGGAAAACTTTTGCTTGACTATTTTCTTAGCTCATAATAAAATTATCTATTGTCGTAAGTTTTTACTATCTAGCGGAGGAACTAGATTTAAAATTTTGTTTTTTAGAACTAAAATTTATAAAAAGGGATTTGTAGGAGTTGAAACTTTAGTATATAGTTTTTTATATATTAAAGCTTGAACTCCTTTTTTATTTGGGGCAAAGGTCGATCAAGAGTGGCTTACCTTAGAAGAAAGCTAAGGTAAGCCACTAAATTATCAATTAATTAATTTAAAAACAAAAATATGAAAAAAATTGCAATTAGTTTAGGTATTATTGGTGTAGTGGCAGCCATCGTAATCGGCGCCACCACTGCTTACTTTTCTGATACAGAAACAAGCGTTGGGAATACTTTTTCTGCTGGAACCATTGATATTGACATTGATGGGCAAAATCCTTGGACAGAAACTTATCATCTTGGTGATTTGAAACCAAGCGAGACAGCTTATATTAATTTCCGAATTAACAATGTTGGTCAAAATCCAGTTAATATATCCAAGAAATTATATGAGGTTCAGGGAAATGGCGGAATAGAAATATATGATTGTGCTAATATTGGCACGGTTTCTTCAGAACCAGAATGTGAAGCTGAACAAATTTTGACACATCGTGAAGATGATATACAAAATGTAACTACTTATGATTTATCTGTAGAAGTTTATACTGGTGCGGATGTGCTTCTTTGGTGGCAGACCATTTATTCTGATGCGGAAAATAAAAGCATAGCAGATGTCTATGGGACTAACGGAGGAAATTATGTTGATTTAGGTATGATTCCGGTTGGCGGATATATGTTAGTAACCCAGAGTTATCACTTGAGCGGAGATGCGGATAATGAATACCAGGGCGATGGTTTAACCTTTAATATAGAAATTAAAGGAGAGCAGCTTAATCAGCCAGGCGGTGCAACCGTGACTTTGGAAGATAAAGATGGTGACCCTGATTGGAATATTATCCAAGGTGGAGCTCAAGGAAAATTGACTTACCAGACCAAAGGTCCAGAATTTGATTACAGCTTTACTGCCAGTGGACTCCAGGATGAAGATTATCAGTTGATTTATTATCCTGATCCTTGGACTTCCAGCAAGCAGGTTGTTTTGATTGGCGCTTCTATGACTGCGACAGGCGGTTCAATAAATGTTAGCAATAGCGTTGAATTAGGCATGGATCTCCCAAATCAATCATTAGATGCTAATTATCCAGAGGGTGCTAAGATTTGGCTGGTACCAACTAGCAGTTTAAGTGGTTCTATTTTAAGCTGGACAAATACAGACAAATTCTTGTTTGAAACGAGATTGATTACTTACGATGATACCGATCTTTAAGATTTCTCTTTTGATTGTTAATGAATTCCGCCTTGCTTGTGGCTAGGCGGAGTGATTAGCAATGAAAACAGTAATGAAAGCATTGAAAATTTTATATTACATCTTTATTGCTTTTATTGGATTAATTGCGGTTTTGTTGATTATTTCGATTTTCCCTATTACTGGAAATTTTAAAGTAATGATTGTTCAATCGGGTTCAATGCAGCCAGAAATTAAAATGGGAAGCATTGTTGCAATAAAGCCAGTGGATGATTATAGGATAGGGGATGTGATTACTTTCCAAATAGCAAAGAATAAAGAACCGATTACTCACCGAATTCACGATATTAAGGTTGTTGGGGGAGAGCCGCGCTATATTACCAAAGGCGATGCCAACAATGCTCCAGATCAGAGAGAAGTTTCTCAGAGAGAAATTATTGGCAAGGTTTTATTCAATATTCCTTATTTAGGATATGTAATAGACTTTGCTCAAAAGCCCATTGGTTTTAGTTTAATTATTATAATTCCAGCTCTTGTTATTATTTTTGATGAAGCAAAGAAAATTTATGCAGAGGTTAAAAAAAGAAAAGCAAAAAAAGCAGAATAGGGGAGTTATGAACCCCGTTAGAAATTATAAGTTAATGGGGTTAACCAATAAAATTAGTATGAGAAATAAAAATAAGAAAATTTCTAACGGGGTAAAAAAATCTATTTTAAGAATAGTTGTGTTTTTATTAGTTGTCGGCCTTAATTGGACCGGGCTTTTAGCTATTGGCAGAACCTTTGCTTATTTTAATGATATTGAAAGTAGTCCAGAAAATAGTTATCAAGCAGGAACTCTGGACTTTTCTTTGCACACGCCAGGAGATTTTTCTCTTAATCTTATGTCGTCTAGTTCAGTTGTTAGACATGTTAATGTTATTAATCAAGGTAGTTTATTATTTCAGTATACAGTTGAAAAAGCAGATTTTTCCGGTTCTCTTTGCGACGATTTAGATGTAGAAGTTAAGTTGAATGAGGAAATAAAATATAGCGGGAGTTTAAATAGTTTTCCCTTAAGTTCTTCTATTTTATTTTCAGAACCAGCAAGTTGGCAGTTTGTTTTTACTTTTTCTGGAGATCAGTTTGAACATATGGGAGAATGGTGCTTGTTTGATTTTGCTTTCAAGGGATGGCAGGATAATATGGCTGATTATAATGTTTCTGGATTTAAGGATGAAGAAAGCGTTTTTACAAGAGTTACTTTAAGGCAGGAAAAGACAGTTGTTTTAAATGAAATTCTTCCTGATCCTGAAGGCGAAGATTGTTCTTTGAGCGGGCTTTACGGAGAATGGGTTGAGATTTATAACAACAGTGATATAGAAACGAATTTATATGGTTGGTATATTGAGAATTCGGAAAGCGATAGAATTACTATAGACAGTTCAAATACTATGGGCGGTTCTACAACAATCGGTCCTGAAGGTTCTGGCTCTGAATGGTTAGTTGTATTTTTAGATGATTGTATATTAAATAATAATGGTGATGCAGTATTTTTATATCATTCTGCAGGTTCTTTGGCTGATTCTTACTCTTATTATGGAGAACAGCCAGAAAATAAATCCTATGCGCGTTATCCTGATGGAACAGGCCCTTGGTATGATCCAATTCCTACGCCTGGAGGACCAAATGTTTTAGATAATAAAGATGATCCTACGTTTTCTGAGCTTGTAGAAGAGTTTATGGATTCTAATGGAGGAGCAGGAGATTTAATAGAGGAATTAGAAGAGCTAGAAGAGCCGATGGATATAGAGATAATAATAGAGCCAGAAATAAGTATAATAAGTGAACTCCCAGAAGATAGTATTATTGAGACAACGACTCCTTCAATTGAAGAAGTGATAGTTATAGAGGAACCAATTGAAGAGGAACTAATAGATGAAGCTCCAGAGGAAACAATCTTAGAAGAAGAGATTATTCAAGAAGAACTGCCTATCGAAGAAGAGCTTCCTATTGAAGAAGAGGAGATTTTTGAGGAAGAACCTGTTGTTGAGGAAGAAGAGCCAGTGATAGAGGAGCCGGTTGAGGAATCAGCCCCAGAGGAGATTCTCGTAGAAGACCCTCAGCCCCCGTTAGAATCTTCTAACGAAGATCAAACGGGGCAGGCAGAGCCATTAAAAGAACCTGAGTCTGAGTCAGAACTTGAACCTGAACCAGATCCTGAGCCTGAGCCTGAACCAGAGCCTGAACCTGAACCAGATCCTGAATTAAATAATAATGATGAAGAAGAAAATGTATAAAAAAATATTCATTTTTACTGTTTTAGGAATAGCCTTATTTTGCGCTAGTCCAGTTTTTGCTAATGGTTTGGAAGTTGTTTTTGAATCTGATCCCGAACCTTTATTTAAGGAAGTAAATTTCTTACCAGGGGAGACTGTAGCTCGATGGGTTGATGTAACCAATAACTCTGGCGAAACTAAAAAAATAGGTTTGGAAATAATAAACAATTCTCCATGCTCAGGGACTTGCTTATCTGATGTGTTAGATTTGGTTATTAGTGAAAATGGAACTACTTTATATTTTGGCTCTTTAACGACTTTTTATGGAGCTGGAGAAAAAATTCTTCCTGATTTAAATACAGGAGCAACGACAAAATATTATTTTTCAATGACTTTTAATCCTGATGCTGGAGATGATTACCAAAACTCAACCACTAATTTTGATATTAAAATAGGATTTTTTGGTGAAGAATCAATAGGAGAAGAAATAATACCTGGTGGCGGCGGAGGCGGTGGGGGCAGTATCATTGTAGCCGGACTAACAATTTTTGATGAAAATGCTTCAGATATTACTGTTAACGAAACAACTATTACTTGGGAGACCAACTATGACAGTACTAGTAGAGTAATTTATTCACCTGAGGGTTTTCCGCATTTGTTGCAACTAACTAACCCGCCAAATTATGGTTATGTTTTTTCAACTGATGAGGATTCAAATAAGGTTATTAATCATTCAGTAATCATTACTGATCTTTTGTCAGGAACTATTTATTATTTTCGTTGTGTTTCTCATGGTTCTTTAGCAATTACTACTGAACATAGTTTTACTACTCTTAGTGTTATAGGAGAACAAGAAGAAGAGGAGAAGGAAGAAGAGGAAATTATTGTTGTTGAAGGAGAAACCGAAGAAGGAGTTGGTGAGCAAGAGGAGGAAGAAGAGGAAGAAGAGGAAGAAAAAAATGGATTGCTTGCAATACCTGGTTTTGTTGAGATTCAAGAAGAAGTAGAAACAGGCCTGAGTTGGCTCTTAGCAGCAATTGGTGATTTGTTTAGATTAGAAAACCTCTGGTGGCTTTTATTACTTCTTATAATTATAATAATTATTTTGTATTGGTTATCTCGTAAGAAGAAAAGAAAAGGAGAATAGAAAAACCATTTAAAATTGTCCGGGCTTCGTCCTCGGGCAGTTTTTATTTTATATCATAAAGTTATTAACAGTTGAACTATTGACATTGATATCTGTTGTGGTAAAATTAAACCACAGTTTATTAAATAAAAGGTCGAATATTAAAGTTAAAAAACAAGAAATATGAGAAAAAAATTTGGTCAAGTTTTAAAAGAATTAAGAATTAAAAAAAGATTAACCTTAAGATACGCTTGTCGGATAGCAAATTACGATCCAAGCAACTGGAGTAAAATTGAAAGAGGAAAGATGTCGCCGCCCCCCGATAAAAAAATTTTGCGGAAGTGGGCTAAAATTTTAGGAATATCTAAAGAAAAAGAAATTGAAGCGTTTATTGACGAAGCAAACTTAGCACAAGGTCTAATACCTCAAGACATTTTATCTCAAGAGAGTATAGTTGATTTTTTACCTGCTTTTTTCAGAACCTTAAGAAACAAAAAGCCGACAAAAAAAGAAATAGATAAATTAATAGAATTAATCAGAAAGGTTTAGAAAATGGATTATAAGAAAATAATTGTTCTTTATTTAAATAATACAAAAATAGAGAAAGAGGCAGAGTTATTCAGGAGAAAATTTTGGGGCGATAATATTCCAGTTGATATAGAATATATTATAGATATAAAATTGAAAATTAATGTTATTCCTATACCAGGTTTTTTAAGATTTGCTAATATAGATGCATTGATGAGTTCAGATTGGAAATCTATTTATGTTGATAGAGATGAATATTTAGATGAACGTCGTCATAATCGTTTAAGATTCTCATTGGCCCATGAAGTTGCTCATTCCGTTTTACATAAAAAAATTTATACCAATTTTAATATAAAAAATCATAAGGATTATTATAAATTAAATAAAGATATTCCACGAAAACAATATAGTTATTTTGAAACCCAAGCTAATAAGTTCGCTAATTATTTGCTTGTGCCAAAAAAGGTATTGGCTGATAAGAAAAATCAGGCGCTAAAAGAATTCAACAAACTAATTAGCTCAAAAAAGATAGACGATAAAACATTAAATTCTTATTTAGCTATACCAATATCAAAAAATTTTGATGTTTCTGAAGAAGTTATTGAAATTGCTCTTAGCGAGATTGAGAATAAAACTTAGTAAGAATAGGCGTCAATTCTATTTTTCCAATGAAATAAATACAACAAAAAATCGCCCGCATGGCGGTTTTTATTTTTGAGAATTTGTTGTTGACAAATCTAATCTGATTGATATAGTATGGTTAGTACATAAACATAGAAAAAATAGAAGAAAGGAGGTAGAATAAGTATATGAAACACGATAAACTTGTCAGAGACAGAATCCCTGAAATTATAAGACAGAAAGGGGATGTTCCAATAACTCATATTGCTGACGATAAAGAGTATCGGGAGAGATTGAAAGAGAAACTCAAAGAAGAAGTTGATGAGTTTCTGAAAAAAAACAGCAAAGAAGAACTTGCTGATATTTTGGAAGTAGTTTATGCAATCCGCGATTTTATGGGGGTGGACAAAGAAGAATTAGAATCTCTAAGAAAAAAGAAAGCCGAAGAAAGAGGTGGATTCAAAGACAGAATAATTCTTGATGAAACAAAATAGTAAAAACGAATATTACAAAAGGGCATGTATAGATTTCTCTACATGCCTTCTTTTTTTACATCTCTATCTTGTATACTCTTGAGTCGTTTAAGAGATAGATTGTTTTGCCGTCAAGGGAGATGTCAAGGTCTTTAAGATTGTCAAACTTGTCGCTTTGGAATTGCTTGATGATTTTCCCAGTTTTATTAATAACAATTACTCTGTTTTTTACTGGCTCTAACAGATAAAGATAGGGGATATCTGCTTTGGTTTTGATTTGAGTAATATTTTCTAAGAACGGGAAGAAATCAAGAACAATACTTTCTTCAAAAGAACCGGAATAATAGCGAAGAATTGAGTTATCTCCGTTCAGAATCCAAACTGAACCATCAACTGTCATTGATTTAGGGTTAGAACAGGGACCTTTATCTTTCATCCATTTTTTAGCAGAGCCCCAATTTAGAGCTCCTGAACTAGAGTATTTAATAATCTCGCAAGTTTCTTTATCCAAGAAATAAAGATTGGAAAGATAAGAAGCAGATATATCAAAACTAAATTCAAATGAAGGCGGATCAACTACAGAGCTGGAAGGAGAAGAGAATAGATTTGGATCTGGTTCATTTACAAGTTCAGGGTTTTCAATCATTTCTAATTTATTTAATTCTATTAGTTTTTCTTCAATTGACTGTTTTATGGAAAGGATGTCAGATTCTAGAGAGGTTTCTTTTTCAGATAAAAGAGAGATTTCTTCCAAAGCCTCTTTAAGCAGAGCATTGGCTTGTTCATCATCTTTAAAAATTAGGAAGTTTTCTGCTTGATTAACTTTTTCTTGTATTTCAGATAGAGATTTTTTAACTCCTCCTTCTTTTATTTCCCCTGCTTTTTTAAAGATTAAAAATCCAAGAACTAGAATTAGGATTAAAACGGCAATTAGGATTAACTTCTTTTTAATTTCTGTCTTGGGCCGAAATTTCTCTATTATTGAACCTGTGGCAGGAATTTTTATTCTTGGCAGCTTTATTTCAGGCAGCTTTGGTCTTTTAATCATTTTCGGAAGCTTAAAAGGGAATCTAATTTTCGGAAAAGAAAACTTCTTTTTATTTTGGAAGAGAATGGGCTGGAATTTTTCTGTTTTTTTGGATTCTGCTGTGATAACAGATAGGAAGCAAATTCCAGAAACCTTTGAACCTTCATCTTTGGTAAAAAGAGACATAGGGAGAATCTCTTTTATTTTTTTTGAGTTGATGTTTTCTGCTTCAGCGATTTTAGCTAATAAATTCTGCTGAAATAAGAATTCAAAAACCTCTTTGGTTAAAACCAGAATTCTATCATCTTGGAGCAGTTTTCCTGAAACAACATTAAGAAAGATTTTTAAAGGATAAGGTTCAATTTCCCGGAGGTCCAAGTTTTTGCCAACATCAATTATTTCCTTGTTTCTTAAGAGAAGAATTTTAAGTTCACCTGTTTTGGTAAAAATTAAATTAAGATTATTTAAAGAGAGAACAGTAAAGTTTAGATTTCCCAGCCAGCTGACATTTTCTTTTTTCACTTCTTCTGCTAAAGATTCGTTTGCTTTTTTTAAACATTGAGAAAAGGCTTTTTCAGGAGATTTAATAGAAAAAGTGTAATAGTTTTTTTTGACAATTTTAGCCAGATTATCTAAGAACTTTGAATTCTGGGGCAGGGCATTCTGAAGCTCCCCAACTATATATAAGCTTCCTAAGTTTTTTTCATAAGTGCTTTCTGGCTCGTAAACAAAGCTGTCAAAGATTTGGTCTTCTTTTAATTTAGGATTAAAATGTAGTTCAAAAATTTGCATAGTTACATATATATTGTAATATATATAAAGATAATGGGCAATTATAAATTGGGATAGGCTTGGCCTATCCCAATTTAATAAGCCAGGCTTATTTAATTTTTATATTGGTCGTAGTCGTCATAAAGCCGAGCTTCTCGCCAAAGTGGAAGCTTAGCTTTAACGCCCAATCGCCGTTTTAAGTTTGATTTTAAACTAAAAAAGGAGTAAATTAAATATATAGACAATTAAAAATTAATTGAAGTTTATGAAATTCGATAGTTTAGAGAAACTTAAGTTAATAAATTTAAAATTTAATCCGAAAGACTTTGGTAGAATTTTTGCTTTTGTTGATTATGGAAACGTTCAACATTGGTACGATGATGACCGCAGAAAAACTGACGGAATAACATTAGAACCAGATGAAGTCTTTTATGTTGACGTTTATAAATTAGGGAAGTTTATTGATCAGTTTATAGATCATAAAAGATTTTATTATGGACATATTGCTAATAAACCTGCTAGTCTTCATATTATTGCACTCGCTAAAAAATATAAGTTTGTTAAAATTACAAAACCAGTTCACCGGACAAGGCATTATTTGACATCTGAAGATATATTAAATAAAAGAATGATTTATAAAGATGAATTCGGTAAGTCTTTTATCTATATTCCAAAATGTAATTTTGACGTTGAGATTACTATTGACGCTATCCGAAGATTGAAAGATTATGATACTTTTCTTTTGTTTTCAAGCGATCGTGATTTCGAAAAATTATTTCAATATTTAAAAAGAAAGAACAAGAAAGTTATTCTTATTGGCGGAGGTTATATTAGCCGTGATTTAAAAAAGTATGCTGATAAAGTAGTACACGCAAAAAATATCAAAAGAGTTATTACCTCAATAAAGAAAATAAAAAGCCCGCCTATAAAATAAGCGGGCTGAATATCGGATCCGTCTCCGACGGACAGGGTAATCTTTTGATTACATATTTAGATTAGCAAAGTCAGAAACCCTTGTCAATAGTTAATAATTAAAAAGTCAAAAAATTAAATAGAATTTATGAAAATAGAAAATAAAGAACAAATTATTCAAAGAAAAAAAGAGATTGAGCAAGAACTTATAGAGTTGCTCAAGGAAACTAAAAGCATTTTTACTTTGGAACATATTAAAGATGTAATTTATTATGAGAAGGAAACCGATGATATGATGAAGGTGATAGCTATATTTGATCGCGGGGGAGATATTTCAGAATTAAGCAATATTCTTGAATTGGCAAATGATGCCTGGAATTATTTCCCACATAAAATTCTAAACGGTCTTTCACCAGCTGAAAAGATTCTTGAATATCAGGAAAAAGAGAACAAAAATTAATAGATCGGGATAGGCCAGGCCTATCTCAAAATTGGGCAATTAGCTCAAAGGCAGAGCGCATCGTTCACATCGATGAGGCCGCAGGTTCGAGTCCTGCATTGCCCACCCAAACAAGTAGACACGAACTTACTCTGTTGAGGGGGGAGCGAGCTTGCCTCGCTCCTGCCAGAAAAAATTGCCCTGCCTTGCGAAAGCAAGGCAGGGTTTTGTTTGTTATCAGAAACTTGAAAATCTTTTAGATTTTCCGAATAAAATAGAGTGATTTTGATGTTTTCTTTAGAGTAAACAATCTCTTTGACCCCCCTTCTTATTAAGAGATTTCTTTCAGTTCCTTTTTTGGTGGCGAGAGCCGAGAGAAAAAGTTTGAGAATAGAAACAATAGTTTCTAGTGAAAATTTAGAAAATTCAGAGCATACTTGCGATGGTTCGAGTCCGTCTTCGACGGGCGAACCCGAATTTTTAAAGTCAGGACTCAAACCTTTTAAGCTGTGGTTTAGCTTAAAAACTAAATTTTCTACATAGCTTCTATCCACAGAAATTCTTTCTAAATTTTCCAAAATATATTTCTCTAATCTGTCGGCTGATACTTCCTTGATAGGACAAGCTTGCCAGCCTTTTTTGTCAATAGAAGTGCAACGATAGTAATAATACCTTTTCATTTTGCTTTTGCGCCACTTGTTGGTAAAACAAGCACTCATTTTATGTCCGCATTCTTTACATTTAATTAAACCACCAAAAAGAAAATCTCGGTAAATTCTGTATTTTCTAACTCTCTTTTTGTGAATTTTTTGAGCCAGCTCAAATAATTCCTCTGAAATTATAGGTTGATGAATTCCTTGATAAATTTGGCCGGCATATTTAGTTTTCCCAACATAAGTGATGTTTCTCAAAACGAAGGCAAGAAATGGTTTAAGAAAGGTTTTCCCTTGTCTGTTTTTGATGTTTTTCTCTTTCAGTAAATCGTAAACTCTGTTGATAAGGCAAGTTTCAAGATAAGTTTCAAATATCAACCTGATAATTTCAGCCTCCTTTTTGTTAATGATAAGTTTTTTGTTTTCTCTTTGGTATCCGTAAGGCGATCTACCGCCGTTCCACAATCCTTTTCTGGCACGCTCTAACAATTTGTCTTTGGTTCTTTCTGAAGTTAATTCTCTTTCAAATTGAGCAAAGGTGAGCATTATGTTTCTTAACAATCTGCCGGCTGGGGTAGAAGTATCAAATCTCTCTGTAATAGAAATAAAGTCAACATTATATTGTTCAAGGAGTTCTATTAACTGGTAAAAATCTCTTGGAGAACGGGTTAATCTATCAATTTTGTAAGATAAAATAATATCAATTTTATTTTGCTTTATATCTTCAAGTAATTTTTGCAGGGCAGGACGATTAGTGTTAGCTCCGGTATAACCTGCGTCAGTATAGACCTTGGCAATCTGCCAGTTATTCTGGCTTTTAATGAAGGACCTGATTTTTTCTTCTTGGGATTCACAAGAGGAAAATTCTTTTTCAGCTTGTAGATCAGTTGAGACCCTTGTATAGATAGCGCATTGTTTGAATTTTGTTTTGTTCATATTTTTAAACCAAAAGGGCAACCCTGTTGTAACCAACCGTGAAACGCACGATTGAACAGAAGTTGCCCGTTTGGTGATACAATCTTTTAATCTTTAGATTCTATCAAAAATGCGTTTCCTCAGTTGGTTACACTTTTATTATACTACATTCTTGGAAAATTTAGAAAGTCGCAACTGTGGATAAATATCCTTTTTAGAAAACATCAAAATCACTCTATTTTATTCGGAAAATCTAAAAGATTTTCAAGTTTCTGATAACAAGGAAAACCCTGCCTTGCTTTCGCAAGGCAGGGCAATTTTTTCTGGCAGGAGCGAGGCAAGCTCGCTCCCCCCTCAACAGAGTAAGTTCGTGTCTACTTGTTTGGGTGCTCGAATTAAACGAATTCAAACTTTCTCTATTATCTTACCAAATTTAATTCATCAAAGCAAGAAAAAAGACCTGAAAAACTGAAAGTTCGAGACCCCGACTATACACAATTTCAAAGGAAAATCTATTCTCTTTCGGG
>JAUWYA010000008.1 GCA_030616085.1 Candidatus Nealsoniibacteriota bacterium
AAAGATATTCCTAAAACAATGAGAGCATACAAAAAGGTCATTCCTGAATATATTCATTACTACAATACCGAGAGATTACATCTTGGTATTAATCTTAAAACTCCTATGCAAGTGGTGACAAGCTACTGACTAGAAAGCACCTTATTGGAATTATGAATTAAGAATTATGAATTACGAATAAACCCAAAAAGAAAAAGACAGAAAATTTCCCTGCCCCTTAGGATTATATTGTCTGGCGGTATCGTCTGGCGGTATCGGATACCGCCAACACCTAAACTTTTTTAGTGCTTTGCGCGAGGAAAGCGAAAAATAAAAAGTAATCTTTTAGAGATTTTGTTGAAACCTTGTAAATATTGCTGCCAATAAATAAATCACAAATAACTTCTCGTAAGCGACAAACTTCAAAGAGACGACCTCGCCATCTTTTGTCAGAAATAGTTAAATCAATTAATTCTAAAGTCCTAATAAGGCAATCTTTTTCACCTTCTTTATCTTTTTTTTCTCTGCAATTAACCATCCTGAAAAACTCTGCCCCAATATTTCCCATCTGTTCTGCTAAAGACATTTTAGCCCAGCTATCCTTCATGTTATTAATTTATCAACAATCTGTTTTATTTTCTTTCTTATCTCCGGGTTTTGTATTTCCATATCAAAGTTATTATCAGCCGGCCTAATATTAATTAAAGAAACAAATTCAAGCCGTTGCTCTTTTGATTTATTTGGGGAAATATTAAACCCCCAAATATCTCTTTGGCTTGAATTCTCTTTTTCTATTAATAAAGAATTGGCATCAGAATGAAACTCTCCGCCTAATGCTATAATTTCTTTTTCAATATCAACAACACCTTTTACAGTATCCTCGCCCAGTTCATCTTTTTTAATCTTCTCTTTAATTACCTTAATCGTCATATCAACTAGCCTTAATCGGCATTACAACATATATATATGTATCATCGCCAACCGCTTTAAGCACGCCTGGACCAGTTTCTTTATTTAATTCGAGTATAATTTCAGGAGCTTTAATGCTTAAAAGTCCGTCTAATAAAAAGCGGTGGTTAAAAGAGATTTCCACTGGCTCTCCTTCAACTTTACCAGACACAGAAGATTGATATTCTCCAATTTCTGAGCTCTGGCTGAAAATCTCTATTTTATTTTCTTCTGGACTAGCTTTAATTTTGACCTCATTTATTTTCCCGCTAAACAGGCTGGCTGTTTTTATTTGATTCAAGAATTCATCTTTATTCAATACTAGCTGTGTTGTGTATTTCTTGGGGATAATCTCTTGATAATTCGGGTATTCTCCCTCTATTAAGCGAGAAATAACTTGGATCTGAGCGTGATCGGTTTCTTCCATAGGATACTCAAACATTACTTGATTGGGCGAAAAATACATTTTTAATTCTCCTTGTTTTTCACCAAAGATATTTACTAATTCCTTTGCTGTTTTTTGTGGAAGAATTAAAGAATATTCTTTTTCTAAAGGAGAGTTGTTTTTTAGAAATATCTTCTTCTCGCCTAAGCGGAAACTGTCAGTGGCTGCTATAGTTATCAGGTTTTTTTGAAATAAGAAATAAACGCCAGAAATTTCAGGCCTAGCAGTAGAAGGAACGGCAATATCAGCTATTTGATTTAAACTTTTACAAAAAGAAGATGTTTCAATAGAAACTATGTCTCCGTTGGTGATTTTAGGTATAATTGGAAACTCTTCAGCGCTTAAACCTTTTATCTGGGTTTTATAATTCTCACATTCAATAAATAAATTATTATCCCTTAATTCCAAGTTTATTTTTTTATTCGGCAAAAGATTTATAAAATTAGAAAATAAACGCGATGGGATGGTAGTTTTTCCTTCTTTTTCGGTTTTAGTCAAAACCCACCAATTTATTCCCATTTCTAAATCAGTGGCAGCTAAGTTTAAAAAATTCTTTTCTGTTGATATTAAAATATTATTTAAAATTGGAAGGGTTAAGGATTTTGAAGAAACTTTTTCAACAATATTTAATCCTTGTTTTAATTTTTCTTGTAGAATTAACAGTTTCATAATATTTAGTTATTATTAGTTGTTATTTAATTAATTGTTATTGTTATTAGTATAGTGGGAAAGTAATTTTTTGTGGGTAGTTTAATTGGTAATTTATTGTTTAAAATTAATTGAATTAAAAGTGAATTATTATTCTTTTAACTTTATTAAGTATTTGTCCCCAAATTATTAGGCATTAAATACACGTTCTTTTATTAAGCCGATTTCTTCTTCTAATTTTTTATTTTTCTCTAATTCGTTTAATATCTTTTTATAGGAATGGATAGCAGTGGTATGATCTTTGCCATTGAATTTTCTTCCGATGAAAGGGAAAGAGTTTTTTAATTCTTCTCTTAATAAATACATTGCTATTTGGCGCGGCCTAACAATCTCTTTTTTCCGAGAAGAAGTTAAAAGGTCTCTTTCTTTTAAATCATAAAATTCTGCTACCATTTGAATTATTTTTTTAGGCGTAACTATTCTTAAGGGAGAAGAGAGTAAATTTTTAAAAAGAGTTTTAGCCATTTCTATATCAGGTTTTTGATTATTTAATTTCTCGTAAATAATTAAACGGTTAAGAGCGCCTTCCAGTTCTCTAATGTTTTTTTGGATAACTGAAGAAATATATTGATAGATTTCATCAGAAAACTCTACTTTTTTTTCTTGGGCCTTAGTTTTCAAAATAGCAATTCTTGTTTCAAAATCAGGACTGCTAATATCTGCTATCATTCCTCCTTCAAATCTTGACCTTAATCTCTCGGCCAATGAAGAGATAGCTTTCGGCGGACGGTCTGAAGAAAGAATAATTTGTTTATTGTTTTCGTACAATACGTTAAAAATATGAAAGAATTCTTCTTGAGTTTTTTCTTTTCCGGCTAAGAATTGGATATCATCAATAATTAAAACATCAACTTCCCTGTATTTCGATTTAAATGAGTCTATTTTATCGTTTCTAATTGACGAGACCACTTCTGAAGTGAATTTTTCAGAAGAAACGTACTTTACTTTGTTCTTTTTAGAATTATTAATTATTTCATTTCCAATAGCTTGCAGAATATGGGTTTTGCCCAAGCCAACGCCTCCATAAATGAAAAGAGGATTATAAACAGCGCCAGGTTTTTTTGAAACAGCAATAGCGGCAGCATGCGGCAATTCATTAAAAGGGCCGACTATATAAGAATCAAAAGTATAGCGAGGGTTAAGATTGGTTTCCTTATTTACTTTAAATTGCTGAAATTCCAACTGGTCTGTTTCTGGCAGAATTACTGGGGCTTTTTTTAGGATCTTTAATTTAGTTTTACCAATATCATATCTGACTCCTTTGATTTCTTTGTTTAAATTATGCAAGATTTTTAAAATTGTCTTATTATACTTATTTTCTAACCATTCTTTAACAAAAGAATTGGGCACTAAAACAATAATTTCCCCTTTTTCTTGAGAAGTAATTTCAGTGCCTTTAAACCATGTAGCAAAATTTGCCTGGGAAATATTTAATTGGATTTGGCTAAGAACTGTTTGCCAGAGTTCTTCATTGGTCATGTTTTTTTATTGTATCATATGTCAAAATTAAAACAAAATAACATAAAAAGCCAGTTTTTGTTAATAATGTGGGGACAATCTGTGGAAACTCCATTACTGGATATTAAGCTTAAATAAAAGAATTGACCAAAGAGTTTTTAAATAGTATACTTAAATATAAATTCAAATTTTTAGAAATTAGAAATTAGAAATTAGAAATTTTAAGAATATGTCTATCACATATCAACCAAAAAAAAGAAAAAGAAAAAAAACCCATGGATTTAGAGCGCGCCAGAAAACCAAGGCAGGAAAAAGGGTATTAAAAAGAAGGAGAGCAAAAAAAAGAAAGAGAATTTCTGTCTAAAAATGTTATTACAAAAGAACCGTGTTAAAAAGAAGAAGGATTTTGAGACAGTATTTAAGCAAGGCAAGGGATTTAAGCAGGGCTTTTTGTATCTAAAAATTATGAAAAATAACTTGAATACGAGTCGTTTCGGTTTTGTAATTAGCAAAAAGTTTTCTAAAAAAGCAGTAATTAGGAATAAAACTAAAAGAAGATTAAGCGAAATAATTAAAATGAGATTGCCAGAAATTAAAAAAGGGGTGGATGCAATAATAGTGGTGATGCCTGGAGCTGAAAATGAGTTTCAGAAATTAGAAGATACGTTAGATAAACTTTTTAAAAAAGCAAAATTGTGAAGAAGATAATTTTTAAAATTGTTAAGTTCTATCAAAAAGCTATTTCCCCTCTTTTGGGTCATCATTGTCGGTTTTATCCAAGTTGTTCAGAATATTATTGTTTAGTGCTTGAGAAATACGGCGTTACTAAAGGGACATGGAGAGGATTTAAAAGAATATTAAGGTGTCATCCATGGCACACTGGGGGGATAGATGAGCCATAAAATTTACAATTATCAATTTACAGTCAATTTTCAATGAATCAATTTTCAAACTGTTTGAAAATTGAAAATTGTAACATTCAATGAAAATTAAAAATTAGAAATTGAAAATTAAAAAACATGGAACTACTAGTTGGCATATTTAATACAATACTGTATCGTCCCTTGTTGAATATTTTAATCTTGCTCTATCAATACATTCCTGGCCATGATTTTGGGCTGGCAGTGATTGTTTTGACAATCTTAATCAAAGTTCTATTTTATCCTTTGGGAGTTAAAGCAATTAAATCGCAGAAAGCTCTTTCTACTCTTCAGCCGAAAATAAAAGAAATTCAGGAAAAATACAAAGACAATAAAGAACAGCAGACAAGGGAAATAATGGGACTTTACAAAAGGGAGAAGATAAACCCTTTTTCCGGCTGTTTGCCTCTTCTAATTCAACTTCCTGTTTTGATCGCTCTTTACAGGGTATTTTGGAGCGGTTTGCAAGCAGAACAAATGGCCCTTCTTTATAGTTTTGTTCCTCTTCCCGGAGCAATTGACCCAACTTTTTTCGGAATCGTAAATCTTGCCAATCCTAATATAGTAATAGCATTTTTAGCAGGAATTTTTCAGTTTGTTCAAGTAAAGATGGCTACTCCCAAACCCAAGGAAGACAAGAAAAAAGATTCTAGCTTTGCCGGCCAGATGCAGAAACAGATGCTATATTTTATGCCTGCTTTCATGGTTTTAATTCTTTTTCGGCTGCCTTCAGCTGTTGGTCTTTATTGGCTTACCACTACGCTCTTTACAATTGTTCAACAATATGTTATCCTTAAACCCCGTAGAGAAATTTCGAATAATAATATTAAATAGACGAAGCCTGTTCGAAATTCTTCTACAGGGTAAAAAAGAAAAATGATTGATCAAAATAATATAAATGAAATAAGGAAAACCATTGAAGAGTTTTTTAAGAAAGCAACTTTTGAAGTTGAAGCTGAGGTTTTGCCTTTTGAAGAAAAAACGGTTCCAGTAAAGATAAAAACCGAGGAACCAAGAATTTTAATTGGTCAAAACGGCCAAACTTTGGCTGAGATTCAGCATGTTTTAAAAGCGATATTAAGACGTAAAATCCCAGAACAATTTTATCTTAATATTGATATTAATGATTACAAAAAGAAAAAAACAGAGTATTTAAAAGAAACAGCTATTTCTTTAGCCGATGAAGTTGCTTTAACTAAGAAAGAAAAAATACTAACAGCAATGTCAGCCTATGAAAGAAGAATTGTTCATTTAGAATTAGCTGAAAGAAAAGATATTATTACTGAAAGCATGGGCGAAGAACCAGAAAGAAGGATAGTAATCCGCCCGTATGCTTGAAAGTGTTGGCGGTATCGGATACCGCCAACACGACAAAACCGCTTTTGAAAAGCGGTTTTTTTGATTATTGAAAATGCTTTAATAAATCTTCGCACTGATGATTCTCATTATTGTGGCTGCTGCTTGGGCGCAGCATTTTATCTTTGCAACGCCGCCTGGGCCCATGGAACCAGGCACGAATATTTCACATTGTTTACTTATCTCACTTTCATAATCTTTACAATTTACCCATTCCACTATATTAAGATTATCTTCTAAATTAGCATCACTTTCAGCAAAAAAGACTTCGCTTTTACTCTCTTGGGTTTTGGGATCTTTTGCAATAAAAACAATCAAGAGATCGCCTACAATTCTCATTGATTTTGGCGAGAAAGGTAATGGTCTGATTTCACGTCTTAAATTAGGTGAAATAAGTTGATAGGATTCGTTGGGAAAATTTTTGTCATAATTATATTCTTGGTATAAGATAACTTTCCAATTGGGATCTGTTGGCCAAAGTAAATTAAAAGGTTTAATTGAAGAAAGTTGAAAATTTGTTAATTCTTTAACTTCTATATCGTATATGGTGACTCCTGGATTATCAAAGTGTTTAGCATAGGTTTTAGAGTTGCCCCCATAATTTCTTTCTTCATAGAGGACAGCTCCATATTGTACTATCCTTCCTGTTTTTTGTGTAGGTGGACTTGGGATAAAATAGACAAGCCCTACTTTATTATCAAAATCTCCTCTAATATCCCCTGCGGTCGTAATCGTATAACATTTTAGAGCAATATCATCAAGTAATATGTCTGATTCTTTTTTCCACTCGAGCATCTGTTCTTCGCTCGGGTTTTTATATTTAAAATCTACAGTAATTTTTCGGGCCCTCACAACGGCGTCGTTCCCGTCGGCTGTTTTTGGTTGTTCCTTGCAAACAAGGACCCCAGAGGGAAGTTCGGACATAATAGGTCTTAGCCGGGGGAGGTGGAATACGATTAGGTCAGGGTTAATGGTTGTTAAAATCAAATAAGAGCCAAAAAGGATTAAAATGCCTAAAAGAGCAGCGCCAATTCTGCTTTTAGCATCATTCATTGCTTCTGGATTGCCAGCTGATGTAAAGTATTGAAACCCTGCATAAACTAAAACAACAAGGGCAATCAAGCCGCTTATCCAGATTAAGAAATTAAATATATATTTAAAATATTCAGGAACCGGAGTAGTAGTTTCTTCTGGTTGTTCTCCTTCAATTTCTGGATAGTCAACTTCAAGTTCTCTGCCCTGGGCAAAAACAAAACCAGCCAAACCGAAAAGCAAAATAAATACAATAATAATGGCAAAGAATTTTTTAATCATATAATTATCGTTTTATGTTTGATTATTTCATCTATGATATTGAGTATTTCATCAGACTTATTAATGATTTGGGACTGTAATCCTTGGATAAGGAGAAGTTGGTCATTAATTTCGCCGATAGGACAAGGGTTGCCACCTTTGCATTCGTCTGGTTCACAGCCATCTTTGTAGTCATGGCATTTTCCTTTACAGCTTGCATCACAATTATTTACTCCATATACTACTCCCTCGTCATACAGGCATTTATCCGGGAGCGCGCCTATTTCTGACATAAAGGGCTCTATTTCTTCGATTTTATCAGCTAATTCTTTAAGTTTGGCTGCTAAATCTTTCTTCAAGTTCTTTTCTGTGGTTATTTTTTCTTTTTCTTGTTTAAAATATTCAATAACTTTTTCGTCTTCTTCTATTATTATATTCTTTTGATAATAAACTATTTGTTCATCTAAAACCTTTTTTATTTCATCAAGCAAATCTTTTTCTTCAGCAATAGCTCTATTTCTATAATACATAATTTCATCCTTCCAAGCAATAACTCTTTTTTGATTTTCTTTAATTTCTGATTGATTTGGACAAGGTTGAAAGCCAGGCCCAGCATAACAGCCACGAGGCTGGCAGGAATCGCCCGAGCCTCCTCCTGTGCAATAACATAAGGGTTGAGTATTGCTGCAGTTGCAGTTGTTAGTCAGGTCTTTTATTTTTTGGCTTGAAAGTTCAATCCCAGGGATTATATATTTTTTAAGCTGTTCAGCGATTTCTTCAACTTTACCCAAGAGTTTTGGAACTTTAGTTTCAGGAGTAGGCATATCTGAGGGATCGAAAACAATATCTTCCAAATCAGGCATTTCAAAACTGACCAGATCAGGATTAATAGTTCTTAAAATTAAATAAGAAGAAAAAAGGATAATAATTCCTAAAAAAGCAGCTAAGATTTGTTTTCTGGCCTTGTTTAGTTTTTCCGGCTCGCCAGATGATGTTAAATAAAGAATTCCGCCTATAATTAAAGCTATTAGAGCAATTACTCCAGCGATAGAGATGATGTATGTATAAAGATTTTGAAAAGCGTCAGTAAGAGAAGGCATATTTGTTATTTAATTTCGCATACGTAAAAATTGAGCCTATGGATACAGTCGGCAATTTCTGGATCATTTAATTCTTGGGCTTTTTCATTTAGGCATTTCTGAACGCATTTTCTGTGTTTTTCCTGGCCTTTCTCTAGATAACATTCTTCGAAACAATCTCCGTAAACAGAGCTTTCTGTTTTGCAGCAGATTCGCAGCATCCTACTATCAGGAGGGATAATTGCTCCTTTTGCTTGCGAGCAGTTAAATAGTTCGTCATAATGTCTCATTGTGTATCTAGCATTCTTTGCTAAATCTTTAATTATCTCTAGGGCTATTTCATCAATTATGCTTATTATGCCAATGTTATCTGGAGTATCATTGCTATCTTTTCCATCTATTATGTCTTTTATTTCTTGTTGGATTCTTTTGACTTCGTTAAGCTGGTCTCGAATTTCTTTGCTTGGGCAGGGTTCGCCAAAGCAATATCTATAGCCACAACAACATGGCTTCTTGCCGCATGACGTACACCAACATCTAGGATTGCATCTTCTAGAGCTGCACTGGCTGATTAAGACCTGGAGCTTGTCAACAGCATCAGTTAATTCTTTGTTCTTTTCAACAAGCAGTTCAAGCTTGTTTATTAAGAGCTGAGTTGTTCTTTTCGTTCTGTCAATGATTTCTCCAACAGGAGCTTCATTTGAACAGGCCATTGATTCGGAAAATATTTCCTCTGCTTGTTCCATTGTTTCTTCGCCAGTAAGTTTACCTTCGTCAGGCGTAGCTGAAAAAACTTCTTCTTGTTCCATTGTCCCGCTCACAGAACAATAAAAAGTTGCAAAATCAGGCAAAAATTCTTTAGTTGGCTGAAAATACCAGCTACCGTATTGATCTTTTGTATATTCGCCTGTGTAATAATAAAGATTTACATCATCCCAGAATTTAGTTTCTCTTATTATCCAGTCCTGATTATCATAAGAATCTTTTTTATTATAGAACTGAGTTAAGCTTTTTAAAGATCTTAAAGGACATTCTTTAATGAATTTCTCTGCTCTTTTCAAGCGGTCTAGCCATTCTTTTAAAAGGCGGGCCTCTTCTTCTATCTCTTTGTTCTTTATATTGAGATTATTAATTTCTGTTTGGTTTTTATCTTCATTGCTTTGAATCTCTCCTCTTACATTGCTGCATGGATCGCAAGTGCAATATTGCGGAGGACAACTGGCACAGCCTCTTTTACAGTGTATTTCTGTGCCTCCGCTGCCGCAATAAGGGTCAGGATGAGTGTTTCTGCATTGACATTTATCTGATGCGTTTTTTAAGTTTTCACTCTGACTTAAAAGATTACCAGTAATTTCTTTTGTTGCTTCAGTAATATCTTTGATTCGTGTCATTCTTGGCGTTTTTTCTTCTTCAGGTTTTGGATAATCAGAAATGTATGTTTCAAAAATCTTTTCAATTATTCTTGCAAAAGGCATTTCAAAATCAATTGAGGTGTTGATGGCAGTAGTTTCAGGCAAAGGCACATCTGGTTTTACAGGAATTTGAACCTGTTGGATCGTTGGGATTTTTAGATTAATAAATTGCGGGCTAAGAGTTTTCAAAATAAGATAAGAAGACAATAGAATCAAGAGGCCGAAAAAAGCACCAGAGATTTGGTTTTTAGCTAAAACCATTCTATCTGGCTTGCCAGTTGAGATTAAGTAGAGAACTCCGCCGTAAATTAATCCTGCCAAAGCGAGTATTCCTCCTGTCCAGATAGATAGGTTAACAATATATTTTGCATAAAGAGAAAGAACGTCTTCTGGTAAAGCAGTATCTAAAAAATCTTGAGGCGCTAAAGCTCCAGGAATCTTGGGATAAATTATTTCTAAAAAAAAGAGAAGCATATTATAAAAGTATTCTGATAATCCATGTCGGGAGGAAGGGGAAAAATAATTCAATAATAGGCACTATAATTAGAGATTTAAAGGAGACTTTAGCAACTGTGATTAATAAAATGTAAAGAAGTATTACGAAAGGTAGTTGTATTATAAAACCAATAATTGGTATCGGGACTAATATGCCAAGAATTTCAACAATAACAACAACAAAAAGAATAATCATTCCTCCAGGCGTAAGAAAAATCTCAGAAGGGATTTTTTGAAACCAGCCACCTTTCTTCTTTTTTGGAGCCGGTTTTTCTTTTTCTGAAAGGAGATTAGTGCCAGTTGTGATTTGAGCCGGTTGTTTCTCTTCAGGCTGTTTTTCTTCAGGCTTTTTTTCTTCTGGTTTCTTCTCTTCAGTTTTTTCTTCTTCCTCAACCATATTATTATAATCCCTTTTTAGCTTCTTTTATTTTTTGGAGTTGTTCTGGGGATGTTGTAATAATCTGGTCTTCAGTATATGAAGCAAGGATTTTAATAAGGACGTGTTTTGTGCCAGCAAAGAATATACCCTCTCCTACTGGAGATTCCAATAATGACATTTTTTCTTCTTCAGTAAGATTAAATGTTTTTTGAACTACATTAATAGTAGCTGGGCTTTGCTTCATTAAGAGGGCTAAAGAAGAGTTGGTAAGAATTGGTTTGCCATACTCTGATTTCATAAAGTCCTGCACATCTTGGGTAATAGTAGTTACTCCTAACCAATATTTCCTTGCTCTTTTAACTGTTCCGAATAGAAAAGAAGCTCCATCTTCTGTTTTCATCAGCCACCAGGCCTCATCAATTATTAACATCCGTTTTTTCATTTCAGAGGTAATTGTTTTCCAAATATATCTTAAGATTATAAACAGAGCCATAGGCCTTAATTCATCTTCCATGTCGCGGATGCCGAAAACAACTAATCTGTTTTTCATACTTACATTAGAGGGCTGGTTAAAGAATTGAGAATAAACGCCTTTGGTAAATCTTTGAATGCGCTTGACCAACGATTCAGCTCCTTCCATTGTTTCAAGAATTGCCTCAAGATCGCTCATTACTGGGAATGGAAGGCTTTCTTTTTTGCCCCAAAGTTTTGAGTCGGTTTCTGGAGTAATATCTTTTGCTGCATAAGTTTCAGTCAATGCCCTGTCCATAACACCATCTTCTTCCGGAGTTAATCCTCCAAGCATAACTCTCATCAAACCGACTAAGTTAATAATATTATTTCTTAAAACATCTTCTGGTTTTTCATCTTCTCTAGGAGGAGGAAGATCAAAGGGATTAATATGATGTTCAGAAGATAAAGAAATATTAAAGAAGGAACCTCCAACAGCATCTGCTAAGAACTTGTACTCATTTTCCGGGTCTATAATAATGCATTCTGTCCCAAGCATAAGATATCT
This sequence comes from Candidatus Nealsoniibacteriota bacterium, assembly GCA_030616085.1. Lineage (GTDB taxonomy): Bacteria > Patescibacteriota > Minisyncoccia > Minisyncoccales > GWA2-38-27 > JAUWYA01. The sequence goes on from JAUWYA010000008.1 coordinate 11,491, forward strand.
TAGAATTTCTAATTTGACTGCGTAAGAATTATGAACAAACATTCCTCCATGGCCAGCTAAGAAAACTTCATTATCAACTGTTAAATCATAAACATATTTATCGTTTTTATTCTCAATTTTCTCAATTTCTACAATCGGATCCCAGAAAAGAGCAGAATTAGCTAACACTCTAAGTTGGGCTAATTTCTTTTCGACCAAAGGAATTTTATTCATTAGAACATTTTGATAATTCTGCCAGACAAACTGAGCTGATTTTTGAATTATTTCATAAGAAGTATTGCTTTTTTTACGAACAACTAAAGCTGATTGTAAGGAGCGATTATAATATTTCATTGAAATATTCATTTCTTTAAATCCTAAGTGAATTTTTTCTTTCAAATCTACTAAAAAATAATCACTTCCATTAATTACTTTTATTGCTTTAAAAGCATTTCGAGAGAAAGGTTTAGACTTTTGGCTTTTCATTACTTGCCAACTATGACCAAGGGTTTGCCATAAAACACTATTCAGTTGTCCATTTCCTTTTCCGATATTGATAATCTGAGCTAAATTAGGAAGTTTACTTAAAGTTTCAAAAGTAGCTCCTAAATTTTTAAAATGTTGAATTCTTTCCTCGATTTTATTTATGACCTTTTGTAGTTGTAGGGACGAAGGTTGATAAGATTTTAACTTTAAACTACTAATTTCATGAATGCCATGTAATTGAGATGAAAACAGATGATAGATTTCTTGGATTATCGGAGCCACTTCTGGAATTAAATCAACATTAGTATTACCTTCTTTTCCAATGATTTGTTTAAGTTTCTTCTTTTTTCTTTTGGATATAAAGCCGATATATTCGGCGAATTTTCTTAAGTTGTCTTGGCCCGAAATAGATAATGTCCAGTAGGTTTTTTTCCAGGTCCAACCTTGAGCTCTTTTTTCTGTTTTTGAGATTCTGCTAACAATGCCGAAATAATATAAAAGATAAGAGATTTCCGAAATCAAGCTTTTTGATTTAGAAACAATAGCAATTAGGTTTTTTTCTACTCCTCCATCTCCTTCAAAATAAGCTGATAAGTATTGAGCAATGTTTGTTTTGTCTAAATCAAAGACAAATGGACAGATTCTTTTTTCACCAGATTTGCCAAAACCTTTGAGAGCTTTAACTATATCGATAAAAACTCGACCGCTAGTATTAATACCTTGATTTCCGTAAAAGAAAGGAATGTTCATATCGCTGAAAGCAGCTTCAGCGCTTTGAAGAAATTCGGGATCTGTATTGCTTATCATAATAACTTCATTTCTCGTTGTTCCCTCAGCAGCAATAAATCCTAAAACCTTTAAAAGCGCTGACGTCACAGGAAAGTCAATAGGTAATGAATATCGTTTTTTTCCATTTTTTGAAGTAATTTTTAAACTCTTAAGTTTAAGGCTATCAGGTTTAATTTTAAGGAGGTCTAAGATTTTCCAAAAGTATTGTATGGGCATAGGTCGATCATCTCGATATTTATATAGGTAGCGATCATATTTTTCGTCTAAGACAGTTTTCTTTAAAACCTCATAATTTCTTTTTAGAATATTTCCTGCATTAATTACATAAACTCTTTCTGAGTTTTTAAGGAGTGTTAACAAATTTAAATGTGTTAAAGGTTTTTGATTTACAGATATTTCTTTAGGCAATGGGATATATTCTCCTTGTTTTACTTCCGAACTTTTAGTAGCAATTACTTTTCCATTCTTAAGAATTAACATATTATGATCGCCAGTAGTAGTAATTTCTCTTCCACTTTTAGTTTTGAATTTATAGAAAAGCTTTGGCGCTTTTTTGCGAGCAGCCACACTTACTTTAGACCATTCTCCTTTAAGTTCTTTGTTAAAACTAAAGACCTCAATTCCAGGATCAATTGTTCCTTCTAATTCTTCATCAATTTGAGTTAGTCCTTTTTCTTTTATTGTTTTTTCAACTAAAGGACCAATTTTTGTTAATTGAATTTCCCCTGATTCATTTTTTATTAAAACAGGGCTGTCGCTCTTCACGCTTTTCCCGGCGCCTGAGGTCGCGAAAATTACTTCGTTGGCGTTAGCCAAACTAAAACGGTCAAACAAGACCAGGGAACTGTTGTGCTTGTTAATACCATAAAGGATTCCTTCGTTGGAGCTCAAATCAAAAGAAATAAATGGGAATGTGCTTGATAAAGGAGCAGTGTTCATTAAAGTGCTAACCATCAACTGGTCTAAATTATATGGGGAAGTGCAAATAAATCCTTCTTTTTGCTGGTAAAGAGCAGGCTTTATATATATTAAGCGCGATTCCAGAATTGACCTTAAATTTGTCTCAATATCTCTTAATCCTTTTTCATTATTAGCATAAACAGTGATGTATAAGCTGAAGCGGAACATTCTTTCTTGGGCTGTTTGAAGCTTGTCTCTTAAATCTTCCAAGTCCTGATAAGCAGTTTCCAAAGCAGGATCGCGGATTAAACCCTTTTCTTCTCTTTCAGCAACTTCTGCCTGAACCTCAGTAACTTTTTTTCTAAGCTTTTTTAAAATACTTTCGCTTGAAACCGGATGCAGGTAAAAAGAAATGTCCATTGGAACATTCAAGTTTATTATCGGAGAAAGCCAGCCAGTGGTTAAATATCTTGGATAAGAAAAAATAAAGTAGCTTTTAGCAAATCGTTCCCCTACTTTTATATAATTCTGTTTAATTTCAAGAGAAGATGGAGCAATAATATCAGTAATTCTTAAAGGCTCTTCAGCAAAGAGTTCTTCTGGAATTTTGGATTTCTTTTTAAATTTTTCTAAAAAAGGTAATCGCATAAAATGTCTAAATCCTAATATCTAATTTTGACATTTGTCATTTGGATTTTTGTTAGAAATTAGAAATTTGTCATTTGTTATTTTTATAATTATTCTACTAGTTCATTTGGTATTTCTGGGTAGTAGCCCTGTTCTGCTTCTAATGGATGATACAAGCTCCAAAAAAGTTCACTAAGTTCTAAAGTGGTTAAAGGAACAGTCTGAAGTCCAGATGCTCTTAGTCCTAGAGCTACGAACTCTACTCTTTGCAAAAGCTGTGTTTTACATCTTTGGAATACTTCTTCAGTTAAGGTCAAAATTTTAGGAAGTTTTCCTTTTTTTGTGGTTATTGAAGCTTTCATAATGGAAAAGGGAACTATTACATAGAAAGTTTTTTGCATAATTGATCCGCCTTTTGTTATTTGTTCAATAAATTTCCTATAATCAGTGATTTGAATTTTAAGCAACTCATTCTCCTCTTTTTTTTCAATCTCTGATAGTTTTTCTAAATAGCCTGTAATATTAAGACGTCTTGATTGAACAAGGATTTGGCAGGAGAAATCCAAAGAATTTAAGAAATTCTGAAATTGGTATAAAATAGCATTTTGTTCTTCAGTTGACTTTAAGGCAAAGTTTAAAGAAGAGACCATTAACACTATTCTTAGGCCTTTGTTTTTTAAGATAATAACCCCGTCTTTTATTTGGTCAAATTCTAAAAAGTCTTGAGTAGAAAGTTTCATATCACTTTGTTTCTAATTTTGTGAATAATTCATCTAATCTGCTGCCCTTGCTAACCCTTAATTTTGATTCTTCCTCAATTTTTTCTTTCTTTGCTTTTACTTTTTCTTTTCTGAGAAACTTTGGAGGGCTTGTTTTTTTCTTCCAGAGATAAACCTTTGGTTTAAAAAGAAAACTAAAAAAGTTTTTTATAAAAACAGGTAGAGAAGTTTTTCCAATTTTTAGAAAAGCCAATGCAAAAGCTCCTCCTAATAAAAGTATTGTCATAATTATGAAAACAAACAAAGAAACGGTAAAAAAAAGAAAAATGCAAACTCCGCCGGCAATAGCAATGAAGATGAACTGCTTAAAGGTAAATGGACCAACTATTTTCGCTTCTTTCTCAATAAATTGTGGAACTGTAAATTCCATTTGATATTTGATTTATTCGATTGTTTCTCTATAACGGTCTTTTCTTTTAGGTTTTTCATTCTTTGGCTGGTCAGATGTAGGCTGATCTCCCTTTTTTAGCTTAGAACTTGCTTTTATCTTTATTTGATAAAGCGCTTCTAAGCTTTTTCTAACTGGCAAAAAAATAAATCTAATAATTTCTGAAGCAACTTGTTTAGCTGTTTTTTTATCTAATTTTAATTCTCTTTCTAAAACATCTGAAAATTCATTTGGCGGCAAAAGGCCAAGAAAAACATAGCCGATATTTTTAGTAATATCAAAAATTATATCGTCATCAGTGATGTCATTTTCAGCACAAACCTCTTGGATACTAGCAGCAACTTCTTTAGAAAAAGTAGCTTTTTGAAGGTCTTTAGGAAGATCTTTATATAATTCCCAGAGTTGTTCTTTTGGATAATTTGGCATTGTTTATTATTGTGACTCCGTCGCATAATTACTTCATTCGGTCGAAATGAAAACAAGCTTTCATTTCTTCCTCATTTGTAATTATAGCATAAAGAAAAAAAGCAACCCAGTGGATAAAAACAAAAAGCTAAGCTTCTTGATTGTAAAATTAATAGATTTTTGTTATAATTAGTATAATAATAAGATATTATGAAATTTTTAAAAACGAAATTAAATCAAATTGCCAAAGAATATCAATTAGTTGATATTTATCTTTTTGGTTCTCAAATTTCCGGATTTCAGAGAGAAGAGAGTGATTTTGATATTGCTGTAAGATTTGAAAAAGGTTTGCCTAAAAAAGAAAAAAGAGGAAAAGTTTATGGCAATCTTTTTTCAGATTTAAATCTGTGTTTTAAAAATCAAAAGATTGATTTAGTTTTTATACAAGAAGTGCCATTGCATTTTCAGTTTAAAATTATTGATAATGGAGAATTAATTTATTCTAAAAATTTAGAAGATTCTTTTAATTTTCAAGAAAAAATTATTAATTATTACCGCGATTATAAATATTTTATTGATGAATTTTTTCAAGGAATTTTAGAAGTGTCGGCGAAAACATGAAAAAAACATTATTAGATAAAGAAAAAATTACAGAAAGAGTAGAAGATATTAAAAATGCAAGCTTGGAATTAAAAAAATTCCAAAAAATGGACTTGAAAGAATTTTTAAGCGATAAAAACTATTTTGCTTTAACTTCTTATCATTTAAGAATTGCCATAGAAGCGGTTTTAACTATTGCGACCCATATTCTTTCCCGCTTGCCCTCTAATGGAAAGAAAAAAGATTATACAGAAATTATTCTTTCTTTAGTTGATTATGATGTTTTACCCAAAAAGTTTGCTGAAAAAATTAAAGGAATGTCTGGTTATAGAAATAGATTAGTTCATCTTTATTGGAAAGTGTCGCCAGAAGAAATTTTAACTATTGTTAAAAAAGATTTGAATGATTTTAACGAATTTATTAAGTATATTGAGAAATTTATAAGGAGCTAAGCTCGTTTTTTATTCTTCGCTTTCTTCTTCTGGTTCTTTTTCAAGCGGGGGAGTAAAACTTTCGTTTGGGAATTTTGGCAGGGCTTCAAGCATAAAGGCGCGCCAAATTGGGCCAGCGATTGTTATTGACGGCTTTTGCGCCATCTCGGCATTGTTGTTATTGCCTGCCCATACCCCAGCTGCAATTGAAGGAGTGTATCCAATGGTCCAAGCGTCTCTATAATTGTTAGTTGTTCCTGTTTTGGCTGCTACTTGATAGCTTGGAAAGTATAATGAAGAATTATATCCAAACATTGGAGATCTGGCTTCATTGTCTGATAAAATATCATTAAGTATCCTTGTTGCTTCTTGTTCTAAAACTCTTTTTGGGGTTTTTTTCTTTTGCTCAATAATATTTCCTTCTGAATCCTCAATTCTTAAAATAGAAACAGGTGGATATCTTTTGCCTTCAGCAGCAAACACGCCATAAGCAGAAACCATATCAAGAAGTCGAATCTCTCCTCCTCCCAATACAAGAGCAGGTCCATAAAAAGAAGTAGGTTTGTTTAAAGTAGTAACGCCGCATTTTTTAGCTGTATCAATGCTATTTTGAATTCCAGCTAGATTAACTAAAACCTTAACAGAGGGAACGTTTAATGATTGGGCCAATGCTTGTCTTAAAGTTACCGGGCCTCTGAATAATCCATCATAGTTTTGAGGTATATATTCTTTTTCTCCCCAAACGCCAAAGTTAGTTTCTTCATCAATAACAATATACTCATCATCATATCCGTTTTGAAAGGCAGTAACATAAACAAAAGGTTTAAAGGCAGAACCTGGTTGGCGTCCTATTCTATAGGTGGCTACGTTTAATTTTGGGTCAAACATACAGTCTTTTCCAGAAGTACATCCTTCAGGATATGAATCTCCAAACCAGTCAGCTGAACCGACCATGGCAAGAATTTCTCCAGTCCTTGGATCCATCGCTACCAAAGCGGCATTATGAGCATTATATCCCTTAATTCTTTCGATCCCTTCGCTTACTGCTTTTTCTGCTGCTTCTTGAAGCTCCCAATCCAAAGTAGTATAAACCCTAAATCCCTCTTCTTCTAAAAAGTTCTTTCCATAGTTCTCAAAAAGATATTCTTTAACATAAAGAACAAAATGAGGAGCTTTAATTGTTTGGGAAACCTTTGCAAATTCTAATTCTACTTGTTTTGCTTCATCAGCCTGTTCTTGAGTTATATATCCTTCTTGAGCCATTCTGTCTAAAACATAATCTTTTCTACCCAAAAGTTTATCTAAATGATTTCCAAAAGGAGAGTAATAGCTCGGAGCTTTAATTGAAGCCGCTAAAATAGCTGATTCAGCAAGCGTTAATTCTTTGGCTGGTTTGTTAAAGTATGTTTTTGCAGCAGCTTCAACTCCATATATGTTTATGCCTAAAGGAATTTGATTTAAATACCATTCTAATATCTGATCTTTTGAATAGCGTCTTTCTAGCTCCAGGGTTAAAATGATTTCCCTAATTTTTCTTTTAACACTTTTTTCTAAAGTTAAAAAAGTAGAACGAATAAGTTGTTGAGAAATTGTTGAGCCGCCATAGGTTGCTTTGCCAAGGCCTAAATTAATCTTTATGGCTCTAAGGATTCCCCAAAAATCAATTCCATGATGAGAATAAAATCTAGCGTCTTCTGTTGAAAGTACAGCCTGTTTCAAATGTTCAGGCATATCATTTAAAGGGATAATTTCTCTTCTTTCTTCGCCGTACAATTCGTAAAGAACAGTTTCTCCGGTTCTATCATATATTTTAGTTGATTCAATAAAAGCTCTTTCAGCAAACTTTTCTGGGCGGGGAAGATCTTTTGCGTAATAGATAAATAATCCTAAGCCCGAGAAAGCCATTAAAACAAAACCTAAAAGCAAAACAGCGAGAACCCAAAAAATGATTCTCTTTTTTTTATTCTTTTTATATATTTTTCTATAGAATTTTCTTTCTGCCATGATTTACAATATTGTTTTTTTATTTTAATATAAAAGTGTATGAAGATAAAGACCCAGAAAATAGAAGAAGCTTTAACTCGGGGAGTGGAAAATGTTTATCCTAATTGTCAAACACTAGAAACAGTTTTGAAGTCTGGCAAAAAACTTCGAATTTATTGCGGTATTGATCCGACAGGAAAACTTCATCTTGGCCATGGAGCAGTTTTAGGAAAATTACGTCAATTTCAAGATCTTGGCCATGAAGTTATTGTTTTAATAGGCGACTTTACAGCTACTATTGGTGATCCAACTGGTAAGAACGCAGCAAGAAAAGCGTTAACACGCAAGCAGGTTTTAGCTCACGCTAAAAACTATAAAAAACAAATTAGGAAAATTTTAGATTTTAACAAATCAAATGTTAAGTTTTTATATAACGAAGAATGGACTAATAAATTAAAACCAATAGATCTGCTTGCTATAGCTTCCAAGTTTACTGTCGCCAGATTATTAGAAAGAGACATGTTCCAAAGACGTATAAAAGCAGGAAAGGACATTCACGCGCACGAATTTTTGTATCCAGTATTTCAAGCTTATGATGCAGTAACTATGGATATAGATATGCAAATTGGCGGCAATGACCAAACATTTAATATGTTGGCAGGAAGGAAATTAATGAAGAAGATGAAAAACAAGAAAACGTTCGTGCTAACAACTAAACTTCTGGTTGACCCGACAGGAAAGAAAATGGGAAAAACAGAGGGGAATATAATTAGTTTAGACGAGAACCCAAAAGAAATGTATGGCAAGATAATGAACTGGTCGGATAATCTAATTAGTATTGGTTTTGAACTTTTAACTAAAATTCCAATGGCTGAAATTAATAAACTGATGAAAAGCAGTATCAATCCAAAAGACATAAAAGCAAGATTAGCAAGAGAGATTGTAATAATGTATCACAGTAAAAAGGCAGCGCAACAAGCTGAAAAAGAATTTAATAAAGTATTTAAAGAAAAAGGGCTGCCAGCGAAAATTCCAGAGATTAAAATTAGAAAGAAAGAGCTCAATATCTTAGATTTGTTAGTAAAAACAAAACTTGTTTCTTCAAAATCAGAGGCAAAAAGATTAATTTTGCAAAAAGGAGTAAAGATAGATAAAAAAATTCAACAGGATTGGAAAACAGTGATTCAAATAAAAAAAGGACTGATAATCCAAGTCGGTAGAAGAAGGTTTATTAAGCTAATTTGACAAAAGGTAGTATTTTAGTAGAATTAAATTATGAATAATAAACAAGTAAAAAATGTTTGTGTGCCTCGCGAACTTTTTAATAGTATGTTTAAAGCATATCAAAAATGGGAAGAATTCAGCGATGAATTCGAAGATTTTTTATTAGCTTCAGATAAAGAATTTGTAAATAAAATGAAAAAGGCTAGAAAAGAACACTTACAGGGAGAAACTAGAAATCTAAAAACTCTTAAGCAGGAATTAATCTAAGAATAATTCCTGTTTTTTATGTATCAAATAGAAACAACTTCTACCTTTGACAAAGATATAAAGAAACTTAATCGCCAAATTGCCAAAAGGATAATAGAAAAGATAGAATGGTTAGCAAGACATCCCGAACTTCTTCATTCTTCAATAAAACATATGCCAAAAGATTTAGAAGGTTTGCAGAAATATAGAGTTGGTGATTGGCGAGTTTTGTTTTGGGTGGATCATCAAAACAAAGAAATAATTCTTTATGGGGCAGATCATAGAGGGGCGATATATAAAAAATTAAAAAGATAAATAGTCCAAGTCGGTAAACGCCATTTTGTAAAAATAAATTAGCTTAGTTTAACTTTTGATTTGATGGTGTAGCAAAGCGCAATGCCTAAAGCGTCTGTTGCATCATCTTTTCTTTTATTCTTATCTTTTGGTTTTTCTTCTAAATTAAGCATGGTTTGGATCATTTTCTGAACCTGCTTTTTTTCTGCCCTGCCATAGCCGGTAATAGCCATTTTAACCTGAAGAGGAGAAAATTCATAAACAGGTATTTTCTTTTTAGCAGCAGTTAATAAAATCACTCCTTTTGCCTGACTCACTGGCATAGCTGTTTTCAGATTTTTAAAAAAGAATAGATTCTCAACAGCCATTATTTTTGGCTGGTGGAGTTTTATTAATTTATTTAATTCATTATTGATTATTTTCAAACGATTCCCAGGACATAAATCAGGAGTAGTTAATATACAGCCGTAATCAATAACTTTAATGCCTTTCTTTGTTTTATTAATGATTGCAAATCCCGTCGTGGCAGTGCCGGGATCTATACCTAATATAATCATAGTTTTAGGTTTGAGTAGATATCTTGGACCGCGTCATTCTCGTCTAGCGCTTCAAAGAGTTTTTGACAGGACTCTTTTTCTTTTTCTTCAATTTCAATCGTTTCTTTAGCTATCCAGTCCAGAGAAGATGATTCAATTTTAATACTTTTTTCTTCTAAATTCCTTTTTACTTTTTCTAATTCCTCTGGCTTGGTGTAGATATATAAAGTATTATTGTGCCAATAAATGTCTTCAGCCTCAGCCTCAATAGCTATTAGTTCCAACTCTTCTTTGCTTATTGTTTCTTGTTCATTGTCCACTGTTATAGTTCCTTTTCTTTCAAAGAGCCATTTTACTGAACCTGCGCCAGCAAGCTTTCCATTGTATTGATTTAAAATTTGTTTAATTTCGCTTAAACTTCTATTTTTATTATCAGTAATTCCTTCAATAATAATAGCTGTTTTTCCTGGGCTATAGGCCTCAAAAACAAATTGTTCTAATTTCTCGCCAAATAATTCGCCAGTGCCTTTTTTAATAGCTCTTTCTATATTGTCTTTGGGCATATTGACCTGCCTTGCCTGATCAATTGCCATTTTCAGCTTATAATTAGATCCTGGATCGCCTCCTCCCTCTTTTGCTGCAAGAATAATAACACGGGCCATTTTTGAAAAGGCCTTTCCTCGTTTTTTGTCTCCTGCCTCTTTAACCCTTTTTACAGTTTTAGCGTGACTATGTCCTGACATGATATTTATTAGTTAATCTTAACTTATTTTACCTTAAAAATTGTGTTTTGTCTAATTTAAAGCTAAAGTAATTATAAACCCGGTTAGAGATTCCGAGGATAGAGAGAAACGAAAGAAAGAACGTATCTCTAACGGGGTAAATATGAACATTAAGATTAAAAATTTATATTTATATATATTCCTAGCATTTTCTGCAATAGCTTTTTTATTTATTTTTACATGGACAAAGTATCAGCCCTGTTTTGTATTTGAGCCTTTTACAGCGTCTTTGATTAAAACTGATTCAGAAATTCCTGAAACCTCTGAAACCTTTAAAGATTTGCTTCAAGAGAAAATTGAACAGGGCAAAGAGTTTTTATATAGAATGGAGCATCCGGAAGAGCATGGATTTTACAAGAAATACAATGCTGTAAATGATAGCTTTGAACAAAGGCTGCATACTGTTTATTCGGCCTCTATTATTTATACTTTCTTATATATCTATGATTATGGCCAGGATGAGGAGATTTTAGAACATTTGTCTGATTGGGGGGAGTTTCTGCTTTCTATGCAGGATAGAGACAAAAACAGTAGGAGATACGGCGCATTTTCTTATTCATACTATTTAGATACCAGAGAAAAAGAGCAGAGATATGTTGTTGGAACCAGCGCTTTAAGCATTTTCACCTTGCTAAGATTGTATGAAATAACTGGCCAGGATAAATATTTAGAATCAGCAAAATTAGCTGGTGATTGGTTAATCACAATGCAAAGAGAAGACGGAGTAATAAATCCTTATACAAGGTATTCAGATGGAAGCTGGGTTTTTGGCAAAAAAGAATCATTGCTTTACAACGGCCAAAGCCTTTCAGCTCTTTCCAAGCTTTACATTGCTACCAATACTCAGAAATATTATATTGCTGCTGAAAAGATTGCTAAGCACTTTGCCCAAAAATATGAAGACGCTGGAAGACAATATGTTGTTGGAGAATATAGGACCAAGAACCCAATATCAAATTCCTGGGTAGTAATGTCTTTAATGGATTTCTACAGGACAAACCATGATGATTATTATAAAGATATTGTGTTTGAACTTAGCTCTCAGGTTATTTCTCATCAAATGGAAGATGGTAAAATAGACGGCGCTTATTCAACAAGCGGGAACGGATGGATAAGTGAAGTAATGACAGATACATATAGATTTTGTCTTGAGCAGGAAAGAAGCGATTGCGAGAAGTATAAAGAAACAGTGATTAATATAATTGGGTGGGTTATGCAATATACTTATTCAGAAGGAAACAGCTCTTTCTTAAAGAATCCAGAAAGAGCATTAGGAGGTGTTTATTGGAACGAAGCAAACAAATATGTCAGAACCGATTCTGTGTGCCACGCCCTAAACGGCTATGCTAGAATAGTGAATTTTTTACAATCAGAATAGCTATTCCTGAAAGAATGGCAACAACTAATGCGATTAGCCAGATAGGAGGTTTAGATTTCTGATTTGATAGATTAATATCAACAGATTCAGCTATTCGAGGCCCGTCCTCGGATAATTCTTTTTCTGCAATGTTAGCAGCAGATGGAGATTTTTTTGTTTTTACAGATATAATATTTTTTTCTCCAGGAGTCAGATTATCATTCCAAGCCCAGCCAGATGAGATTTTGCTGTATGATTGGCCAAGAAAAGCTTTTCCAAAATCTACTGAATCAACAATCTCTTCATTGGGATTAAAAAGATTTAATCCATCGCCAGTATTGTTTAAAGTAATTTTTGTTTCAGGCCTTGAAAGAACCAAATATCCCAAAGCAGGGATTTTAGCATTTAAAGTATATGTTTTAGCGCTTCCTGTAGTGTCTTGAATTGTCCATCCAGATAAATCAACATCAAAATCATTTTGATTATATAGTTCAATCCATTCTTCTTCAGCGTCCGGACCTTCAGGCGAGGGCAGTATTTCGTTGAAAATAATTCCTGTTGGATAGCTCGCAGGTATTGTTTCTTTATCTGGTTCTGCCTGCCCCGTTAGGTCTTCGTCAGAAGACTCTAACGGGGGCTCGGATTCTGGTTCTGGTTCGGGCTCGGGTTTTGGTTCTAATTCTTCTTGAGGACCTACCCAGGCTAATCCTTGGTCCTTAATTTTCTGTAAAGTTATTTCTCCTATCCCCTTAACTTTAATTAAATCATCCAAAGAATCAAACGGTCTCGCTTCTATTATTCTTTGAGCCAACACAGGTCCGATACCGATTATTTTTTCCAATTCCTCTAAGGGAGCGGTATTAATATCTATTGAAGAAGCTCCCTGGACAACAAAAGGCAGGAATAAGCAGAATATTATTAAGAATATCTTAAAAACCATATTAATTAAGTATAGCAAATATTATATAAAAGCCCGAGAAAAACTCTCGGGTCAATGACTTCGTTGGCAGGACGATGCCTGCCATGAAGAATTGAAGGGTTAAAACCTTTTTCAGAGTAAATCCAATAAAGTCTTTTTCCATTCTTTAAGAAAATATGCTCCTGGGCAGGTTCTTTTTTCTTTAATTTCCATGTGACCTAAAATCCGATTTTTATCTACTCGGCGATAATTCTCCTTAATAATTTTAGCTACTCCTTCAATTTGCGAAATCGATGGAGTATCTTTTTCATAGTCCCCGGAAAGAGCAATAGCTATACTTTTAGTGTTTATCTCCCAATTTCCTGAATGCCAACCTATATAATCATCTTTAAGCAACCTTTCTACGTTACCATTTGGTCTTACCAACCAGTGATAAGCAAAGAATACTATTTTCCCATTTCGAAAATGTCCTGACCAAATTGGTTGACCTTTCAATTTGTATCCTAAAACATCATTTTTCAAATAAGTAAGACCGTATTGTCTTATAAAACCAATTGCAGAAAGTTTACTAAGTCTAATTTCTGGCTTTTCTTCGGTATGGTGAATAATTATTGCATCTATTGGTTTTCTATCAGCATCAAGATTTGGGCCCTCTTTAGCTAAAGGAATTTGATCTTTTTCCAGTAATTCTTCCACCAGCTCATAGACTTTATGTCTAAAAGTTTTAACTTCAGGATTTTTATGGACAATAGGAAAAATCTTTTCCTTTAAATCTTTCTCAAGAATTATATACCAATTAGAATGTTTAAGTTGCTCTTTCCAGTATTCTTTATTAAAACCTAATTTCATATTTTCATTCTACCAAAAAACCGCCTTCTTGGCGATTTTCCGAAGCGAGCTCCGGGAACTGAACTATGTTAGAACCTGTTTGTTTAAAGCCCTAATCTCTCCTGATTTACTGGAGCAACACAATAAATATAAATTAACGGCTCATCTCCAGTATTTCTAACATTGTGAATAGTTTCTGAAGGGATGTAGGATATTCTTCCCGCACCAACCCGAAAAGGGATGCTCTTCTCAATAATAACCTCTCCTTCGCCGGCAAGAAAAATAAGGAGCTCCTCATTACCATCAGTACTATGCTGTCCGCAATCTTGGCCAGGTAGAAGAAATATCCTTCCTGCCCGCATTCCCTGAGTTTGCGGTCTCCCTTGCAGAAGTGATTGATATTTGTTGCCTTTTTCCAAATGGACAACAAATGGCTTTTCTTCTTTCATATTTCTATTCTACCCTCACTATTTCCCCCTAGACTTAACTTTATTAAGAATCGCTATTCCAAAAAAAGCCACTAATAACCCGCCTATAAATGCACCGTAAAACCCTGAATCAAGCCACCATTCCTCTGTTTCGTCTATTACATTACTTATTATAAATACGAGTCCACCTATGCCTGCCAATCCTGCTGTAAATATCCCACCTATAATTGATTTTTTTACGTTTTTCTTTACTAAACTTATAGAAACCTTGTTCTTCAATCTTAAAGTTTTGACTGCAAAAAAAAGTGAAAACAGTAGACCTCCTGCACCAATAATGATAAGCATGGTTGCTAAAAAACCTGAGCCAAAATAGATATCTCCCCAGGTTTGACTACGAATATAATAATTACTGTAATAGAAACCTGCAAAGTCACCAATTAAGAGCAGTAAAGCTCCGACAACCGAAACTATTACCTGACCGACAAGATAGCCCTGAATTTTTGAAGTGTCTATTTTTTCCGTATTTTCAGTTAATTGTTTCATATTATTTCAAGATTATATATTTATACCTTAGCGAATCAAGGTTCTGCCGAAGGCAGGTTCTTATTTTCTGATTAATTATTATTTTGTTCGACAAAAAATAGTTGCTATTTGCGTATTTTTATTCTTTCTTTCTCGGTAGTTCTTGGTTTTTGTTTGGCATGTTTTTTCGTAACAAATCTACCAGTTATTGAACTTCTATAGACTGTCCATTCTCTGGTTTTGGTTTTGGTTTTCTTTTTCATGTTTTTAGATATTTTTTAAATTTTGACCTTTCTATTATTTTACCATATCTAAAACAAAAACCCGAGAAAAGAATTTCAGATAAATCATCACTTTTTTGTTTTGTTGTTTTCTGGTAATATAAAATAAAGGTCGGTTTTTTATTTTTCATTCATTAACAATTCTAATGCAAAAATATGGTTTTTTCACTTATTTCACGTCTAGTTAATGGTGTAAGGGGAGGAGTTAAAGCTGGCTTAGAAGGAGTTAGTGATATTGGTAGTGCTATTGTTGGTGTTGTAAGAAATACAGCTGTCACAACATTGAAAGAGACGGGAGAATTTGTAGGCAAAGGTATCGAGGCTTCTGCCTCAATCGTAAAAGGTGCAATCTCTGGAGTGACTGATATCGGGGCATCAGTAGTTGGAGCAATCAGTGGTATTGTGAGAGGAACTGTAAGTGGTATTATAGAGGGCGGTGGAAAAGAAGACGAGGCTGTCCGTGGCGCCGTAGCCCAAGCAGTACAGAGTGCAAAAGAGTTAAGTTTAGATGTTGGTGAGACTGCAGTAGAAGCAGTAAAAGGCTCGGTTCAGGCTATCAAAGAAGTCGGTGGTGATGCAGGTAAAGCAACTAAAGAAGCTGTATTGGCTGCCATGGGAGCTGCTAAAGATATTGGTGGTGAAACAGTGGAAGCAGTTAAAGGTGCTCTTGAGAATAGTATTGAGGGAGCTAAAGAAATTATTGAGGCAGCAAAGAAAAAAGAATAATTATCATTAAACTTTAATTCTTTCTAAAAATAGATACCCGTTTTAGAATCGGGCGTCTATTTTTTAGCTCCGAGGGACGGACGACGTTAGAACCTGTTTAAACTAAAGTTTTGCCAATAAATTCATTTACTTCGGAATTTCTAATAAGAATGGTGCGATTGGTAGTGTATGTTAACCCTTTATTGAGAGATACTTCAGAACCAAGATAAATTCGCTCTATTCCTTGATTTTCTAGTTCTTTTATTGCTGGCTGTAAATCTGAATCAGAACTGCCGATAATTGCTACTTTTAATTCTTTATTGTAACTGAGCGTAATCATATCAACCGCAATTCTCACATCTACGCCTTTTTCTTTGAATGTTAAAAATTTATGTCCCTTGGGGCAACTTTCTTCGTGGCCTCATACTCGTCCAGCATAAATCACTTCAAATCCTTGTTTTTCTAAA
>JAUWYA010000023.1 GCA_030616085.1 Candidatus Nealsoniibacteriota bacterium
ATTTGACTAAAGGTTTCTCTGGCCCATATTCCTCGGCTGATTTCTTCCCGCTCAGTCAAGGTTAAGCGGTGGTATCTTTTTTGCATATCCTTTACTATACCACCGGATTAGTTTTGCGTTAATTTATTGAACTCACTTTAATGCTTGACAAGTTTTTATAATAAGTGTATACTATGAATAGTAACTTGAAATTGGAATTATCTAAAGATAGTTAAATAATAAGAAAGGGGAATAAGGTGAAAGCTAAAGATATAGTTGCTGAAATAGCTAAGAGCTCAGAATATCATAAATTGCTTGAACTTTGGAATTTAAAAGATGATGATAGCAAATGTTTATCATTCGAGATTATTGAAATCATTCAGACTTTGGACGAAAGAACAAACCAAAAAAAGAAATCTTTTCTACGTAGTTCCGGGCTAAAATCATGTAAGTCGCATGCAAATATAATTGATTTCAGAGTACCACATGATGTCCAAACTGCAAAAGATGAGTTCGATAAAGAACTAAATGAACAAATGACTGTTTTTGTTCAGTTAATGAACTTAATACCAGCAGAGAATTTGGTACTAGAATCAATTGCTATCTAATCACAGCCCTCAAAAGACAAAAGATCCGAGCAAAGCTTTGGATCTTTTTTATTCATTCATTTTTTTACCCCTGTGAAATTTCTTATGGATATCGCGAAGTCTTTTGCTAGTAATATGTGTATAAATTTGAGTTGCAGTAATATTCTTATGTCCTAAGAATTCTTGAACAGTCCTTAAATCTACTCCTTGGGTTAACAAGTCGGTAGCAAAACTATGACGTAAGACATGCGGGGTAGTGCTTATTGGTATTCCAGCTATAATAGAATATTTTTTAATAAGCTTCTCAATTGCTCTAGGCGTTAATCTCTTAGAAGCATCTTTTCTGCTTCTATAGTTAATAAATAAAGCTTTTTCTTTATCGTTTCTTGTTTCAAGATATTTCCTTAACCAGCCCATAGCGTTTTCTGAGAAATAAACTGTACGAGGTCTTCCTCCTTTGCCAATAATTCCAAGCTCAAACTCTTCCATGCCTGTTTTTATTTTAATCTGCTCTCTATCTAAGGAAACTAATTCAGCTATTCTCATCCCAGTGGAGAAGAATGTTTCTAAAATAGCCCTGTCTCTTAATCCTTGAACGCTTGAAACATTAGGAGCATTAAACAGTTTTTCCAATTGTTCTATGTTAAGGAATTTTACTACTGTTTCTTTTTTCCCTTTTGAAAGCTTTATTTTATCCAATGGGATGCAAACTATATCTCTTGCAGAAAAGTAGCTTAGAAGGGCTCTCAGGGCGATTAAATAGTAGTTTTGAGTGCTTCTTTTTAATGGTTTCTTGGTCTTGGAAGGGTATTTGCGAGAGAGAAAAACACGATATTCCCATATATGATCCTTGGTTAATTCATGAGGTTTTATATTCTCTAACTTATTTGATTTTAACCAAAAAAAGAATCTTTCAATAAATCTTGTATAATTTTCCTGGGACTTAGAAGATAAACCTTTCTCTATATCTAACCAATCTAAAAAGTCTGATAAATGCTGAATAATAGGTCTTGATGATTTTTCCATATATAAGAGGGTAGTATATTTAAGTTCTCTTAAGTATAATTATGCGAACCTTCTACCTTTATATTAATCTACTCCCCTAAGCACTGTCAACCCCGTTAGAAGTGAATAACTTCTAACGGGGTCAAGTGGAAAAAAAGAAAAGCCCATAAGATAATCTTACAGGCTTATTATTATGGAAATTATTCTCTATCTCTGTAGAAAATTGTGATTTTGCTAGAATGAGTACTATTCGGCAGATTTAAAGACGACTGAGTGGCTTGTACAAATTCTATTGTTTTAAGAAACTCCATAATCTTTTCCTCATTTAATTCAAATTCAAAGATCTTGCATTTAACAGGTCTTTGTTTTTTCTTTCTTGCGGACTTGAACTTCTTTTTCTTCTTTTCGACAGCTTCTAATAAATTCAGTGCCTCTACTTGTACTGTTTTGAATGTTAAACCACAACTTAACAATATATCTTTTGCTATATTTTCTTCTTCGGGTACTAGTTCTGTTCCATCTGAAAGCGTAAGGAACAAGCCGAGCAAAAGATGTTCAGAACCGACATAGCTATGATTTAAGCTTCGGGCTTGCTCTATAGCATACTCAATCACTTTTTTAACAAGAGACGTTTGAAGACGAACTTTATCAGTACTCGCTACATCGGAACCTGGCTTTATTCTATTCTTGAATTCTGAACGAATCTTTTCTAAATCAATGCTGCTTAAATCTTTTAAGCTTAAACTTTTTAAAATATCATATGCCATACCTCTCTTTTTCTCCACTATAGCCAATAAAATATGACCAGTGTCTATATGTTCATGGTTATAATGTTGAGCTTCTTGATTTGCTGAGGCCATTATTTCTCTTGCTATATCTGTAAATCTTTCAAACATACTAATCCCCTTTCTTGTTTTAGTTTTATTCTATTTGTAAAGTACTTAACATATTAACAATCTATCATATATCTGGAAATCCGTCAATAAATAAGTTCTTTAAGACGCTGCCATAGAGACTTGCCTGCTTTTGGAATTTCCTCTTTCATTTCTTGTGTTTCCTTTTTAAATTCTTGTTCAATTTCTGGTTTTCTTTGTTCAACTTCTTTTCCTAAAAAGGAAAGAATCTTATACCAAATATTCTTAAACCATGGTGAAACGTAATCCAACATTTTTTTCCATAAAGATACAGCTTCTTGCCAGCTTTTCTTAAATACTTCTGGAAAACCTTTTAAAATTTTCTGGCCTAATGATTTTGCCTCTTCTAAAGTTTCTGGTGCTTCTGTAATTTCTTGGGCAAAAACCTCAGGCATGGCAAAACCTAATAGAAAAGTGATGATCAAGCTTGACAAAACTATTCTTTTATAATAAAACATAATAATATTGTATTGCTCTTTTTTAAATATGGATATCGTTTAGATTTAAGTAGATTTAAGGAGAAAAAATGATCTTGGATATAGGTGAAAATGAAGTAGAAACCAAATTACAGAAAGACGATTTATTAGTTTTTAAACCCGAGAGGAAAACAATTTCTATTCGCAGAAACAATCATTGGGTTATTTTCCCAGGAGATGTTCGTGAAACGTCTTTCGCTGTCAGAAATAGAGCCAGATAAATTTTCTCCAAGCGTAATAGATAATGAAAAGTGTATAATTTATTATGTTTAAAAACTTAGGCCGGTCCAAACAGTGCCGGCTTTTTTAATTTCAGATTCTTATTCTATTAATCCCCCTGCCTGTTTTATTCTCTTTAAAGTTTTTCCTTTACCTAAGATTTCAGCTATTTCAAATGGTCCAGCTGATGCCTTTTTTCCAGTTAGAGCTGTTCTTAAAGGCCATAAAATCTTTCCCCTGTCCCCTATCTTTTCTGCTTCTAACATTAAAATGTTTTCTAAATTCTTCTTTCTCCAATCCGCATCTTTTATTTCAGACAATACTTCTGTTAATTTGTCAAGAACATTCTTAATCTCTTCATCGCTCATATCTTTCCATTTAAGAAGTTTTTTATCGTAATGCAATTTATCTTTGAAAAACAAATCAGTTAATTCAATAATTTCTGAAAGCTTTTTCAGCCGTTCCTGATATATAGCAACAACTTTTTTAAGATAATCAAAACTTACTTCTTCTTTTGTTTCAACAACCCTATACTTTTGACTGATGCTCATTCCTCCATAAGCCGGTGGATACGATTCTGTTTTAAAGACTGGTTCTAACAGTCCTTCTTGAACTAAATAAGGAATGCATAATTCTGTTAATTTATCTGGAGATTTTTGACGGATATAAAAGCCGTTTAAAAAGTCCAATCTTTTAATATTAAAAACTGCTGCTCCTTTTTGAACTCTTTCCATTGAAAATTCTTTAATAAGAGATGCTAAAGAAAATATTTCTCTTTCAGTTCCTGGATTCCAGCCCAAAAATGCTAAAAAGTTAATTATGGTCTCGGATAAATAGCCTTGTTTTTTGTATTCAGCCACTGATACTGCTCCATGCCTTTTGCTTAGTTTGCTTTTGTCTGAACCTAAAATTAAAGGCAGATGCGCATATTCTGGTTGAGAAAAACCAAGAGCTTTTTGCAAGAGAATCTGAATAGGAGTATTAGGCAGAAGATCTTCTCCTCTAATTACATGGCTAATTTTCATTTCAAAGTCATCTACTACCACAGCAAAATTATATAAAGGGGTTGTTAAATCTTTAGCAATAACAACATCTCCCATTAAACTGCTGTCAAACTCTACTTTTCCACGAACCAGGTCATTGAATACTATTTTTTGCGCAGGCGTTCTAAACCTCATAACAGCTTTTTTTTCAGCATCCAAGTTTTTCTTAACTTCTTCAGCAGAAAGC
This sequence comes from Candidatus Nealsoniibacteriota bacterium, assembly GCA_030616085.1. Classification (GTDB taxonomy): domain Bacteria; phylum Patescibacteriota; class Minisyncoccia; order Minisyncoccales; family GWA2-38-27; genus JAUWYA01. Next base: position 4,411 of record JAUWYA010000023.1, read on the forward strand.
TGAGCACATTTCTGATTATAACGAGCAGGCAATCCCCTGCTCATTTGTTCCTGCTTCTGATCTTCTAATTCTTCTTCCGAGCAAAAACAATAATAAGCCGTATCTTTTTCTAATAGCTTCTTTAGATATTTCGTATAAATATCTTCCCGCTCACTTTGTTTATAAAGGTCTTCGTCCCATTCAATTCCAATCCACTTTAAATTTTCAATAATATCTTGTTCAAACTCTGGCTTGGACCTTTCTTTATCAGTATCCTCAATTCTTAAAATAAAGCTGCCTTTATTTTTCTTAGCAAAAAGATAATTAAAAAGCGCTGTTCTAGCGCTGCCAATATGAAGAAAACCAGTTGGCGAAGGAGCAAATCTTGTCCTGACTTCTCCTGGTTTAATAAACTTAAATTTCTCAATAATTCCCATCATAATTTAATATACCACAAATTAATTGTTTTGTAAAAATAAAAAAACCCGCTTGTCTAACTTGAGAATAAGTACTATATGTTAGATATTAAATTGGCTAATTTCTTCTTGAAGAAGTTGAATTAATTGTTGTAAGAACATAACAATCTTTTTCTGAATTTCAAGAATTTTGGCTTTAATTTCCTCTACGGTCATCTCTTCAGCAGATTCTTCTGCTTCAATACCTTTTAAAACAATCATATCAGAAACAACTTCTGAAGACTGTCCCCATTGAGTATAGAACTTAACATATACTATATAAGCTCCTGAGGGACATTTTTTCTGCCAGTAACAAAGGTCCCAATCATAGGAAGATTGATAAGAAATTTGGCCTGTTCCTATCCCTGAAAAATCAGGATTATTAGAGATAGCCATTCTTTTAGTATCAGAACCAGCGAATAAAGTCAAAGTTACTTTTCTTGATCTTGATTCTGTGTATAATTTATCCTCATTGATTAATACTTTAAATCCTCCTTCTGGATTTTCTGGAGTTGGTACTGGTGAGGTGGGTGGATTATATGCTCCAGGAGATAAGCCACCACCTCCGCAAGTAAGAGGATATTCTGAGCTTGTGACAGAAACAGCGCTTGTTTCTGTTCCGTCGCCATTCCTGTGTTTAACATACCAAGTATAGTTTGTATTGCAATCAAAGTCAGTATCCTGCCAGGAATTAGTCTGAATCCAGCCAGAGTTATGAGAAGCTTCACCGCCTGAACGGTAAAAATAATATCCGGAAGAACCAGCTGTTGCATTTGTAAAACTACCAACTGAAAGATTTACTGCATTGTTTTGAGGTTTTGTAGCAGTAAAATTAGTCGGTGTATCTGCTAATGTATATTTACTGCCTAAGCTAACTGCGCTATTTTCTTCTGAATCGCCATTTCTTGAAGTAACTTGAAAAGTATATTGGGTATTTTCTGCAAGAGAGCTGCTTGTCCAGGAATTAGTTTGCGTCCAGCCTGAATTAGTAGAGGCAGTTGTATTTTCAAAATAAAGGCCGGATGTCCCAGAAGAAAGATTTGATAGCGTTCCGGAACCAGAAAGAGTGATTGAATTTACTCCAATACTATCCCATGATGCTGATGAAAAAGATTCAATATTTGTATAAATGCTAGCTGCCGTAGATGAAGAAACACTTTCTCCATAACTATTATATGTTTTAACATAACGGCCTGTATAACTTGTATTTGCAGAAAGATCTGTTTCATCAAGATAGGAAAGATCAGCAGTAGCTGATGAGGTAGCTATTGCATCTGTATTATCATATATCCTAAAACCTGTTTCATTGTCAGCGTTGTCTGTGAAGTTCCAACGGATTGAAGTAGATGATAAAGCAGAAGGCGTACTAATAGTAGGGACAAGCGGGATAGCTTCTTCACTTCCAAGAGTTGTTGAGGGCTCGGGGGAACTATATTCACCTACAAAAACCCAATCTACTTCAACATCTTCTCCGTCTACACTGCCTTCTCTAAAATACACAACGCAACTTTCACTAGTAACATTAGTGGTATGAGTAGCTTTTAAGGTATCATCTTGATACAATTTTACCTCATTTGCCTTCCAGAGTAATTCCCATGTATGAGGGGTCTGAATATCCGAATTAACCAGGCCGGTAGTGGTACAACTTCCATCCTTGCAATTCCTGAAATCAAGCCTATCATCTGTAGCATCATTGCCATATAAAGTAATCCTATCGTCATTAGAACCTGGTGTACGAACCGCTAATGGATAGGCATAGGTAGCTCGGGCTTGCTTTGCTTCAAATCTGCTTCTAACCCTCACATATTGAAAAACATTGGCATGATTGGTGTTTTGCTCAGCAAGACCTCTGGTTCCGCTTGTCCCTTCAAGAAGAAGGTTGCCGCCGCTAACCTCCATTCCCCCCTCTGATAGATCCCATTTACTAGTACTAGGCTGCAATGCTGCGTCTATATCAGTTTCAACTATTAATCCTTGTTGGTAGTTTGGATCTGTCTCTTCTCCGGAATAATATACCCAAAGCTCATTGTTCGGGAAAGAATCCCTGTTTATGTCATCGGTAATCACATATGGCATATCTATAAAATAACTATTCCAACCTGTTGAGGCGCATCTTTTTACCACTCCTAAATACTCTCGGCTGCTTGAATAAAAGGTAGGACTTGTATCTCTAAATAGGCGAAGCTGGGCTGTGCCTGAATCGGAACTCGCTCTATACGTAGGTATGGCATAATAATAAGAACCATACTTAAAAACATCCATGCAACGGTAGTAATCGCCAAAAATAGGGTTATTCGCGTCTTGGGTAAAGGTAGCGGTACTCCAATCCATTGGAGATGCAGTAGTGGTCATGACCCCTGTCCTTCTCGTAAGGCCGCCAAAAGCAGAATAATATTGATAATAAGTATCACCTACTTTTATCACGCCCCAGGGCTCTACGCCGCCACTTACCCAAGCTGAATCATCTACTAAATAAGGATTGTTGGCAATTTTAGTCCAGCTGTAGCCATCGGATGAATAAGCAAGTCCTCCTTCCCGATCATTCCCAACACCATCGTCTCCCCGATAAGCCATATAAAAAGTGGTGTCTTCTTTCCAGACATAAGGAAGCCCTATGTGATGATCGTCCCACTCTCCTGCTTCTCCTACGCTGAGAATAGGATTATGGCTTGTGGCATCTGTAAAATTAATGCCGTCTGTCGAAGTGGCCATTGCAATACTGGTACCTCCATATACGGTATCATAATAAAGATAGTAAGTATCGCCGTCTTTTACTACGCTGCCCAGAGCATGTGCAAACACAGGGCTTTCTGCATGATCATCCCACTGGGCGGCACTCAACTCGCCATCAGATGAAAAATCATCAAAGAACACAAAAGTATTATCTCCATTTGAGGCACTACTGGCACTTGAATTCCCATAATATATATAAATTGTCTTTGTTGAAGAAGCAGAAATACTTGAAATTTCAACCCAAGCAATGGCAGTTTGGCCTGAATTATCATAGCTCTCAATCCAGTAATCAAACAAAGTAGTGCCATTACTGTTAGTAAATCTTAAGTCTTCTCCATTAGATTGAGCTTTAGAGAAATCAAAGTTAGAAGAACTAAGAGTAATTTTGACTTGATAATTGGTTAAATCGTTCGCATTTCCAGTATTATCAATAGTGATTGGCTTTCTATATAACCAGCTTGAATTATACCAACTTACGTCATTGGCATAGGCTTCTTCAAGTGGAGGATAAAACAAAACCCCGCCTAAAATTTGAACGAGCAAAAGAATAACCAATAGAATGGATAACAGTTTACTTTGCTTTATTTTCTTTTTTGGTGGAATAATATCGTAGATACGCATAGATTTTTAGATAAGACTTATATAAGATAGAGTGAAGGCTTTTTTCTTATTCATAGTATTATTATAATATATCATTTGCTGAAGTACCACTGCAACACTTCTTTTGCTACTGGTAAAGCAGCTGACTGGAGTCCTTTTATATCCTCAATCATAATTACTAGGATGATTTGTGGATCATCGTAAGGAGCAAAAACAGCAATCCAGTTGTGATAATAATCAGGCCGGAATGTTTCAGCAGTTCCTGTTTTAGCAGCAGCTGAAACTGGTAAAGAATTTAATAAAGTAGCTGAAGCATAAGGACTTCCCTCCCCTGTTACAGCCATTTTCATTCCCTGTCTAACAATTTCAAGGTTTTCTGGATTAATAAAGTTTTCTTTTAAAATCTCCGGTCTAATTTCCTCAATAAGATTTCTTTCATTGTCTACAATCTGTTTAACAACTTTGGGTTTATACAGAGTTCCTTTATTAGCTATAGCCACAAAAGCAGAAGCCACTTGAAGAGGAGTCACTTTTATATCACCCTGGCCAATGGAAAGATTATAAGTATCGCCATCCCACCAATTCTCTTTTTTAACTTCTTTTTTCCAATCAGGAAAAGGAATAAGGCCGTTAGCCTCTGCTGGAAGATCAATGCCGGTTTTTTTGCCCCAGCCAAAAAGTTCAAGATATTCTTTAATTCTTGAAGGGCCTAATCCTTCCTGGTCTTCATATCCGCCTCCAACTGTATAAAAATAAACATTACAGGACTCAGCAATTGCCTTTCTCATATTAGTTAAACCATGAATTCGCCAATCTTGTTTTTCAGTACTGACTTTCGGGTCATATCTATGAGGAATAACAATCTTTCCTTGACAATTAATTTTCTTTGAAGGAGAAATTATTCCTTCTTCTAAAACAGCTGAAGCAATTAAAGGTTTGATAGCAGAGCCGGTCGGATATAAGCCTGCTATAGCCCTATTAAAAAGAGGGTTTTGTTCTTGAGGGTCTTCTAAAAGATTTTTAAGGGCTTCCTGATCAGCTCCTTTGCTAAACAAATTATTGTCATAACTAGGTATGCTGACTAAAGCCAATACTCCTCCGGTTTTTGGATTTAAAGCCACGCCAACTGCTTTTTCAGCTCCTGTATTTTGGAGAACGTTATTAAGAGTTTGTTCAATTTTCTTCTCTAATCCCGAATCCAGCCACAAAACTAAACTCTTGCCAGATTCTGGCAAAGAAACTATTTCTTTTGATAACAAATTTCCATAAACATCTCTTTCAATTCTGGTTTCCCCCGGGTTTTTTCTCAAAATCTCTTCATATGACCTTTCAAGACCGTCTCTGCCAACATATTCCTCATCACTTTTTTTTCCAGTATAACCGATCAAATGAGCAAAGCTTGAACCTTCTTCGTAATATCTAATAGAGTTTTGCTCAATTTGAAAACCAGGAAATTGAGCAATCTTTGTCTCAAGTAAAACTAGTGTCTGGTGGTCAAGGTTCTTTACAATCAAATCTTTATTTTCAAATTCATGATAATCTTGATTAATAATTTCAGAAACTTCTTCTAAAACTCTTATTCTTTCTGATTCATCTTCAGGAAGCTTATCTTTGTCTAAAACTAAATCAAAACTTGGCTCGTTAAAAACTAGCTGCCTGCCCTGACTATCATAAATTACTCCTCGTTCTGCTTTGATTGAATGAAATATAAATTTGTTTTCATTGGCTAAAACAGAATATTTTTTATTTTCTAAAATCTGAAACTGAAATGTTTTGGCAAAAAGAACAAAAAGAAAAATAATAAAAAAAAGCAAAATCCCCTTAAGGATTTTTTTAGAAAGAGGAACTTCTAATTTCCTCTCTGGAATACCACCTTCTGCTTCTTTTCTCTGAGCAAGCTGGTCTAAGAAAATCTCTTGCGGTTCAATCTCTTTTTGAGGTTTTTTGTTTACCTTCTTATTTCTAAATTTTATCAATGAAGGGAATTTGAACATATCTCTTAAAAATTAATTTTATGAAAATTGCTAATCCCACTAAGATTAAAACATAAAAACCAATAAAGCCAACAGAAAATATATCTAAAAAGAATCCTCCGATAAGAGCATTTATTAATCCAAGATAATTCTTTCTTTTTTCCAAAAGATTCCAAATAATTACCAAAATTAAGACGATATTTGGAACTGCATCAAATATAGTAAAATGAACTAAAAAACTGGTTTGAATCAGAACTAAAAAGTAAAAAACAATTATTGAGATTAAGATTTTCTTAAACATTAAAATTCCAAAATAATAAAAAGATTATTTGTTTGGGAAATATGAAAAAATGGTTCAATTTCTGCTTGTTGAAAAGGTTCAACATCGCTTTTCTTGATTTGCTTGATTCTGCCAACTAAAAGTCCTTTTGGGAAAATTCCTCCGAAAACACTCGTTACAACAATATCTCCTTGAGAAAGATTTTCTTCTCTTGGAACAAAATCAAGCAGAACCTTAGAATTTCCCTGCCCTTTTACAATTCCAGTAATATCTTTTTCCTCTTTTTGTATTTTGACGTCAAAAGAACTCTCTTTATGCGAAATAAGCATTGCTTTTGAGGAATTTTCATAAACTTGGCTAATCTTTCCTACCAAAACTCTTTGTTCAGTAATAACTGGCATATCTTTTGAAATATTATCTTGAGCGCCTTTATCAATTAAAATAAAATCTTGGGAAATATCCCTGCCAACTACTTGAGCTGAAGATAATTTAAAATCTTCTTGAAGCCCCAGGCCTAATGCTTGTCTTAAGCTTTTATTTTCTTTCTTTAAGTTTTCTAAAGCAACAACCTGGCTGAGTAGTTCCTGGTTTTCAATCTTAAGTTCATCTAATTCTTGCTTTAATGTTTTTAGTCGTACAATACCTTGAAAAAAATCAGATGTGCTCTCCCCTGCCCTGAAAAGAACTTTCTGAATCGGCGCAGAAAAAGAATAAAACAAGCTTCTAACTTCTTTTTGGAAAACATTTAACAAAAAAACAAGTAAAATCACTACAACAACCATTATCAAAACCTTGTTCTTCTTATAAGAGAGTTTCATGATTATTATGCTCTATTTTACCTTTTATTTAGATTTTTAGCAAAACCCTTGACCCCGTTAGAGATGGGTTGCCATAGGCAACCGTCAGACGTTTTTAGGCGTCTTATCTCTAAACGGTGCTTTCTAGTCAGTAGCTTGTCACCACTTGCATAGGAGTTTTAAGATTAATACCAAGATGTAATCTCTCGGTATTGTAGTAATGAATATATTCAGGAATGACCTTTTTGTATGCTCTCATTGTTTTAGGAATATCTTT
>JAUWYA010000009.1 GCA_030616085.1 Candidatus Nealsoniibacteriota bacterium
GACTCAAGGCTTTCTTTGCTAATGCTTATCATTCTTGGGAAAGAGGAACCAATGAGAATACTAATGGCTTAATTAGAGATTATTTCCCAAAGAAAACAGACTTTACTAAAGTATCTGATAAAGAATTACAAGAGGTTGAAGTCTTTCTTAACAACAGACCACGCAAAAGATTAAAATGGAAAACCCCCTTAGAAGTCTTTAGTGTTGCGCTTGCAGGTTGAATTCAGCTTTTAACTAGTTGACATAGCCGTAAATATCATATAATCTATTAAATTAGGTTGTTCTTTAAAAAAAACGAAATAAAGGAAAATTATACAAGAAAGGGGATAAAATGCATCCGATTAGATTAACCAAAAAGGTGATTATTAAAGGCCCTGATTTTCGAGGATTAAGAAGGGAGCTTACATTTTATCCTTTGGAATCAAAAAATGGATGGATGTGGTGGAGTAGATCGTTTCTTATTTCTATAAACTCTGCGATTGTTGACACTAAAGTACGTCGAGTAAGGCTTTGTTTTGAAGGGAAGAAACTGCAAATTTTTGAACATCTAGGTGTTTTGCGTTGGTTTGGGCTTTGTGGGCTTTCTATTCAATCTAGTCCTTGGCCTCCATATTACGGTCGTTCTTCTGAGTTTTGGCAAGCGATTAAGCCATTCTGTGAAGAAAATAAGTCCGAAGATATTAAATGGTATACTATAAGGGAACCAGTTAAATGGACTTATCTTAAACTTCGCAATAATCAAGCAGCTTTTACAGAAATTTATCCGAATACTAGGAAAGAACTTAAGGTGAAAATAATGTGTAGCTATCCTGGCATCGGCGCTTGGACAGATTATTTTTCTTTTCCAAACAGAGAAATACTCGAAGAATTATGTACTGCTTATAATCAATGTTGGCCTCCTTATTTTTATTATTTTTCAAAGATAGCCTCAAGAGGTAGGTGGCCTCATGATAAAACTTTTACTTTGGCTCGAGTACGTGGAAAACAAATAACAATATTAAAGCAATTTATAAATCATCGAGTAACTGACTTACTTGGAACATTAAGTCTACTTTGCCGGGATGGTTTATTATCTGCAGACGTTACTTCAATATGTTCTGGTCATGAGGCAGATGTTAATGCAATTATTCAAGCAGATAAATCTCTTTATCGGTTTGACTAATAAAAAGGGTGTTTTTATACACCCTTTTTTATATAGGATTGAAGCCATGATATCCTCTTTTTATATAGGATTGAAGCCATGATATCCTCTTTGGAACTCTTCAAATGTCATTGGCTTCTTTCCTTCTGGCTGGAGTTTTTTAATTATTAGTTTATTATCTTTTGAAATGTCAGCTTCTAAAACTTTAATTCTTAAAGTTTTGTTTTTGTGTTTAATAAATGTGAAAGTACCAGGCCAGGGGTTAAAAGCTCTTATCTGTCTTTCAATTTCGCGACCTGGTTTTGACCAGTCAATTTTTCCATCTTCTCTTTTTAAAATCTTTGTATAAGTTGCTTTTGAATGATCCTGTGGTTTTGCCTTAATTTTACCTTTTATCCATTTAGGAATAGTTTCTATCAATAATTTTACCCCAAGTTTCGCCAGCTTATCATGAAGTTTTGAAAATTGAAAATTAGAAATTGAAAATTCCAATTCTCGCTGGCCGAGAATTGGCCCGTGGTCTATTTCTTCATCCATTAACATTATTGTTACACCTGTTTTTTTATCTCCATTAAGAATGGTTGTTTGAATAGGGGAGGGACCACGATATTTTGGCAAAAGAGATGGATGGACATTTAAACAACCATATTTAGGTATTTGTAAAATCTTTTTTGGAATAATCTTTCCATAAGAAGCAATAATAACTAAATCAGGCTTTAATTCTTTTACTTTCTTAAAGTCATAAATCAAAACAGGCTTATAATTCAAAGCATTACAAGGTTCTGTTGAGCGAAGCGAAACACGGTTCTTATATCCGTTTTCAATAAGCCCTTTTAGTACAATTTCTCCAAATTCTCCAGTGCCTAAAAATATAGTTTTCATTTCAATTTAAGATTATATATTTATACAATAGCAGCTCGCAGTGAACTCGCTGTGAACTGAATCAAGGTTCTGCGAGCATAGCGAGCAGGTTCTTATTTCACAATTCTCCATATAATATCAGATTCTTTTCCAGCAAACTCTAACCATTCACCGTCATAATTGATTACATACCATTTTCTTTTTGTTTGGCTCCAGACCATTGGTTTTCCCTGGAAAAAGGGCTTTTTAACTATTTCCTTCGGCTTTAAGCGGTCTATTTCCAGCCATTTTTTGAAAACTGTCTCTATTGCATAATCCAAGTCCCTTGATTTTGCCCATTTAGCTACTTTATCAATTGCTTGCTTGGCTTTTTTTACAGAACCTGCTAATACTAAAAGCTGTTTAGCTGGTTTGGTGAATCTTGAATAAACTATTTTTCTTTTTTTAGCGTCTCTTTTAATTTCATCCAAGCTCAATCCTTTGGTTTTGAAATAAAAAGTGACAATTTGGCGAATAGCTGTTTCTTCTGTTAGTTCTATGTAATATTTGATTTGCCCTTTTTTAATATATTCTTCAATCTTTTTGGCAATGCTTTTGCCTATGCCTTGAATTTCTTCAAGTCCTTTTCTTCCCTTCTTCTTATATATCTCAGAAACATCTTGTTTTAAGTTTTCTAAAACATGAGCTGCTTTATGGTAGGCCCGCGGTTTAAAAGCCACTCCTTTTATATTCAGAAGTTCTTCTATTTTATATAATATTTTAGCGATTTTCTTATTAGTCATCTTAATGCTTGTTTTATTCTTTCGGCTTCAGCTTCAACGACTTTTCCTTCATATTCCGCTGCGTGATCATGAGCTGTCTTATAGACTGGTCTTTTTTGGTCAAGATGAAGATTAAGAATTATTTCTTCTTTGTTTTCTTTGATATATATGTGAAATCTTGGATAGCCGCCTCTTTCTAATGGTTTAACAAATTGATTTTCTTTCTGAAAAAGATAACCAATCTTTCTTATTAAGTTTATTGTATTTTCTCCAGTATTTTTAATACTAATTTTCATCCCGTTAGAGATAGGAAACGTTTTAATCTATTCTTAAGATAACGTTTTCCCATTCCTGTTTTTAAATATTTTTCTCTCGACCTTGCATCTTGTGAATTTAAACAAACTTCATAGTAAATTAATTCAAATGGCCCTCTATTTTTTGTAGATAAAACCTTGTTAGAATTATGATCTTTAAAACGTTTCCGTAAGTCATTAGTGTAACCTGTATACCATTTTTTATCCTTTTTGCTTAATAATAAGTATATATAAAACATATCGTAAATCTCTAACGGGATTCATACTTTAATTTTAGCGTTTTTTATGATAAAATTCAATTGAAAACATGAAAAAGCGAAGAATATTTATTGCTATAAATTTACCAAAGGATATAAAACAGAAACTAAGTGATTATCAGAAAAAGATAGAGGAATTGTTTACCCCGTACCGAAGCGAAGCTTCTGGTTTGGGGCCTATTAAATGGACAAAACAGAATAATATTCATATTACTTTGGCTTTTTTAGGGTGTATTGCAGATGAAGAACTTATAAATGTTTGTGAGGCTGTAAAAGAAGCTGGTTCCAAGCATTCATCATTCTCTGTTAATTTATTTAAAATCTGTTACGGTCCTACAGATAAAAAACCTCCTCGCATGGTTTGGGCAATAGGGGAGAAATCAGAAAAATTTGCTTCTCTTAAGGATGATTTGGATAAATCTTTAGCTATCTCAGAAAAAAGGCAGTTTTCTCCTCATATTACTTTAGGAAGAATCAGAAAATGGGAATGGCAGAAGATTGAGCCAGAAGAGAGGCCAGAGGTTGATGAGAAAATAGATTTGAGTTTTCCAGTTGATTCAATTGAACTTATGGAGAGCGTTCTAAAAAAAGGAGGACCTGAATATACAGTGCTTGAATCAGCCAAATTGGCTGATTCAAAAATTTCTAATTTCTAATTTCTAATTTTAATAATATGAAAATACATTTTATTGGCATTAAAGGGATTGGGGTTAGCGCTCTTGCAGGATATTATTTAGCAAAAGGCCATAAAGTTAGCGGCTCTGATCTTGTTTTAAGGCCTCATAGAGCTAAGAATGTGCCTAAGGACGCTGATTTAGTGATTCATAGCCCAGCGGTCAGATCAGATAACCCTGAGATTAAACAGGCAAAGAAGCTTAAGATTAAAATTCAGACCTATCCTCAAGCATTAGGAGAACTTACTAAAGAATACTTTACTGTTGCTGTTTCTGGTACTCACGGTAAAAGCACAACTTGTGCAATGATTTCTTTAATTTTGATGAAAGCAGGGTTTGACCCAACCGTGATTATTGGCACTAAATTAAAAGAGTTTGGCAATAAAAACTTTAGAATAGGGAAGAGCAAATATCTTATTATTGAGGCAGATGAATGGCAGGCCTCTTTTTTAAATTATTGGCCTAAAATTATTGTTTTAACTAATATTGAAAAGGAACATTTGGATTATTATAGAGATTTAAAGCATATTCTAAGCACGTATAAAGAATATATAGGGCATTTGTCAAAGCATGACATTTTGATTGTTAATCAAGACGATAAGAATATATCCGAAATCCGAAATCCGAAATCCGAAATCCGAAAATTCTCTTTGAAACAAAAAGAAAGAAAAAAATTAAAAGAAATCCTGAAAGTTCCTGGTAAACATAATATATATAATGCTCTTGCTGCTTTAACATTGGCAAGAACTTTAAGAATTCCAGATAAGATTTCATTTAAGGCATTGTCAGAGTATAAATGTGTTTGGCGCAGATTTGAAGAAAAAGAATTTAAAATTAAAAATTTAAAATTAAAAATTATTCATGACTATGCTCATCATCCAACAGAGGTGAAAGCAACACTGCAGGCCGCTCGTGAGAAATTTCCAGACAAAGAAATCTGGTGTATTTTTCAGCCCCATCAATATCAAAGAACCTTTTATTTATTCAATGATTTTGTCAGGGTTTTTTCTAATGCTTTAATAGATAAATTAATAATTACTGATATATATGATGTGGCTGGCAGGGAAAAGAAGAAAATAAAAGAGAAAATAAGTTCAAAAGAATTAGTTAGGAAGATTAAAAAAGCTGAAAAAGTATATTTACCAAAAGAGAAGATAAAGGATTATTTGAAAAGAAATTTAAAGGGCGGAGAAGTAGTAATAATTATGGGTGCAGGGGATGTGTATAAGTTGCTTGACAAGATTTGATAAAAAAGAGAAAATTAAAAAAGAAAGGTCTTAACAAAGATATTAATTTTTAAAACTTATGAGTTCAACAACAATTGGAATAATCATAGCTGCTGTTGTGATAGTGGCAATAGTGGTTTATATCTTTAAAGATAAGATTTTCAAAAAGAAAGAAGGAGGCGGACCACCTATGGCGCCACCAACAACGCCGCCACCAGGCGGACCAGCAATGTAATCTTAAGACAAAAAAAAGAGTGCGGTAGTTAAACTATCGCACTTTTTTGTTTTTTTATTCAGAGGGTTTTTTTGGTTCTTCTTTTGGTTTTTCTTCTTGTGCTTTTTTGCGCTGAATTGCATCGTATATTTCTCTCCGATGAACCGGTATACTCTTCGGCGCAGTAATGCCCAAACGCACTTTATCGCCTCTGACGTCCACGATAATGATTTCTATATCATCGCCAATCATGATTGATTCATCTCTCTGCCTGCTTAATACTAACATTTTTGACTCCTTTCAATTTACACCTATTTAATTGTTAATGTTTTTACACTATTTCAATTATAGCAGGTTCATAGGACTTGTCAAATGAAAAAGGAAGCGCGGAAGAGAAAAATCTCTTTCGCGCTTTTTGGCTGTTTTGAACAAGGATGTTAGAACCCGTATCCAGCTGTTTTCAGTTCAGCTTCGTTTGGTAGATGATCGTAAAATTCATTTCTGGGGCCACGATAACCAATACCGTCTTTTCGTAGAGCTACTTGGGTGATAGAATCATTGCTGTTAATAATATTAACAGTAACGATATTCATTTCTTGCCGGAGGTTCTCCATTTCGGCTTGCGTTTTTTTCTTGTCTTGTTGGTCACCAATTATGTAACCAGTTCCGCCACCTAGTGCAGCGCCGATTAATGTTGACTTAGTGTCACCTCCTATTGCCTGGCCAGCAATGGCACCAATTCCAGTGCCAATAAGACCGCCAGTTCCAGCCGAAGTCTTACATCCTCCGAAGCTCAGCAAACAAACAATTAAAACAACCATTACAGCAATAAACATTTTTCCTTTCATTTTTGTCCCTTTCAATTTAACCATTTAACCTATGTTTTGATGTTAGAGTACTATATAATACTTTTAGCATATTATAGATTCTTTGTCAAGCTCTCATTTCATTCTTCAAAAAATCAAGACATGCATTTTCCAAAACTCTATGATGGCGTGGCATTAATTTAAATGCTGGTTTATGCATTAACACTTTATTTACTCTTTTTCCATTGAAACAGCATTCAAACATAGCAAAATTATTTCCTGTTACGTGCCGTCGAGTAATTTTTTCTCTTACAGTTCTTTTGTTTTTTTCTACAAAAACTGTTTTGCAGTTTTTAGTTACTACTGCAAAAAAATGTTTTGTTTTCATTGTTACCAAGTATTGATTTAGCCATAGTGATTTCTCCAAAATAGGTGTGCAGTTTTTTAAAGAGCAACGATTTTTTATTATAGTAAAATTAGAACTTCGTGTCAACCCCAAACAAAAAAGGCAGTAATCAATTTATTGATTCCGCCTTTTTAAGATGGTTCTTTCACCTCTCTTAGATATGCTTGAGCAATATCCATGCCTTTATAATCGTCTCCGTCAAGAACTTCCCCTTTTATTTTTCTTTCTTGTAATTCAGAGAGGAGATCTATAACTTCTTGATAATCTTCAGATCTTCTTTGAAAAGCCAATTCTCTTAATTTTACGCCATTTTCACTCATATCTTACCTTTCTTAAAATTAATATTTATTTTTAAAAGAAACAACTATTAGTTCATTTTGGCAATAACAAGAAGATTTGTCAAGTCCTGGTTAGCTATTTTCAAATACAGAAGAGTTATGTATAATAGATTTAATGGACCCCGTTAGAGATTGCGGGGTATTATCAAGAAAATAATACTTTATTATTAATTATGGCTAAAACAATAAAAAAAGGCGAAAGAATCTCTAACGGGGTGGAAAGAGTTATTAACAGCGACACAATTAAATACTTAGGCAAACAAGTAAAAGTTTCTGGCTGGGTAGATTCCGTTAGATCTCATGGTAAGATTATTTTTATTGACCTCCGTGATATGAGCGGGATTGTTCAATTGGTCAATACTTCAGATATTGCTAAAGAAATTCGGCCTGAATGGGTTATTGAGGCAGTAGGAAAGGTTTCTAAGCGGCCTCCGAACATGGTGAATCCGAAAATTGAAACTGGAAAAATAGAAATTTCAATTGAGAATTTGAAAGTTTTATCTAAGGCAAAAACCCTGCCTTTTTCTATTAATGGAGGTGGATATGAGATAAATGAGGAAAAGAGAATGAAATACCGCTATTTGGATTTAAGAAGGAAAAGAATGAAAAGAAATATGATTGAAAGGCAAAGAGTGATTCAATTTATAAGGGATTTTCTTCAAAAAGACAGCTTTATAGAAATAGAAACTCCCATTTTAACTAAATCAACCCCAGAAGGGGCTCGTGACTTTGTAGTTCCTTCCAGAATGCAGCCAGGCAAGTTTTATGCATTGCCGCAGTCGCCCCAGCAGTATAAGCAATTGTTGCAGATTGCTGGCTTTGAAAGATATTTTCAAATTGCTCATTGTCTTCGTGATGAAGATCCAAGAGGCGATAGACAGCCCGAACATACTCAATTAGATTTAGAAATGTCTTTTGTGGAGCAAAAGGATGTAATGCGCTTAACTGAGGATTTGTTTATTAATTTAGTTAAAAAACTATATCCTGAAAAGAAAATTCAAGAAATTCCTTTTCCGCGGCTCACTTATGAAAAAGCAATGAAAAAGTATAACACTGACAGGCCTGATTTGTGCAAGAATAAAAACAACCCTGATTTGCTGGCTTTTTGCTGGGTAATTGATTTTCCATTTTTTGAAAAAGATGATAAGAATAAATGGACTTTTACCCATAATCCTTTTTCAGCTCCAAAACCAGAGTTTATGAATAGTTTGTTAAAGAAAAAGAATATTAAGAATATCTTAACTACTCAATATGATATTGTGTTGAATGGTTCAGAAATAGGAGGGGGAAGCATAAGAAACCATGAATCAAAAGCTCTTGAAGCAGTATTTGAGATAATTGGATATAAGAAAAAAGATATTAAAGATAAATTCGGCCATATGTTAACAGCTTTTCAATATGGCGTACCGCCTCATGGCGGAATTGCTTGCGGGCTTGATAGATTTTTAGCTATGATGCTTGGAGAGAAAAGTATTAGAGAAGTTATTGCTTTTCCAAAAACAGGGGATAGCAGGGATTTAATGATGGATGCTCCTTCAGAGATTTCAGAAGAACAATTGAAAGAATTGAAAATTAAAGTAATTAAAAAATCTAAAAAATGAGCCCCGTTAGAAATTATGGGGTTTATGGAGTAGAGTTATGGCAATAAAAAAGATTTCTAACGGGGTGAGGTCAAAAGTTTTATTAATCTCTCTTGTTTTGAGCTTGCCTTTTTGGTGGGGAATCAATGTTTTAGCAGAAAATTTACAAGATTCTTGGTTTGAAGAAGAATTATATAGAAGTTTAAGAATTTCAAGAAGACATACAAAAGAATTAAAATTAGAAAAAGAGTTTCAACAGCGCTTTAAAGCTTTAGAAATTAATGCTAAAGCTGCAATTTTAGTTAAGGTTAATGAAAACGGCAATGAAAAGATTTTGTTTGAAAAAGACTCTGAAAAACCTTTGGCTATTGCTTCTTTAACTAAACTAATGACAGCTTTGGTGGTTTTTGATCTTGATGAAGTTTATGCTGAATCTCAGCCAGTTGAAATAACGAAAGAAGCAGTGGAACAGGAAGGAGAATCTAAATATGGAGAATTAGAAATAGGCGAGAGCTTGTCAGTTAAAAACCTTTTGCATATCGCATTGATTGAGTCAAGCAATGATGCTGCTTTTGCTTTAACTGAACCGATTGGCAAACAAGGATTTGTTGAGTTAATGAATCTTTATTCTAAAAAAATAGAACTTGAAAACACTTATTTTGTAAATCCAACTGGCCTTGAGCCAAATACACCTGAAGAATTAAAGAATGTCTCAACTGCTAAAGATATTGTAAAACTTGCAAAATATATATTGGTAAATTATCCTCAGATTTTTGAAATCACAACCAGTCAATCTTATGAAGTTTTAAACTTAGATAATACGCTTCATCACTTTATTCCTCAAAACACCAATGAACTTTTAAGAGAAATTCCTGAGATAATTGGAGGAAAGACCGGCTGGGGCATTGAAGCTGGTGGTTGTTTGCTTTTGGTTTTAGACAATTCAGAAGAAGAAGGAAGTTATTTTGTTAGCATTGTTTTAGGCGCCAAAAACCGCTTCGCCGAAATGCGCAAGCTCATCAATGCGCTTAAATAAAGGGCCTCTTTTGAGATAGAGGTTGAGATATAGCAAGCTAATTGCCTTGTTTTTATTTTGATTTTTTAATAAAATGAACCAATGGAAGAAAAAGATTACCCATTTAAAAATTATGCCTTCATTGATGGTTCAAACCTTTATTTAGGAATTAAAGATTTGGGGTGGAAGTTGGATTACAAAAAATTTAGAGATTATTTGGAAGGAAAATACAGAGTGGAAAAAGCATATTTGTTTCTTGGCAATGTTCCAAGACTTAACTTTTTATATCAATCACTTCAGGAAAAGGGCTATATTATAATGCTCAAACCAACAATTCCTGATGAAAAAGGAAAGCCAAAGGGAAACATTGATGCTGATCTGGTTCTTCAGGCAATAATAGATTTCGAAAATTATGAGAAAGCAGTTATTGTTTCTGGCGATGGTGATTTTTATTCTCTAACACGCCACCTCTACGCTAATGATAAACTGTTGCGGGTGATTGCTCCCAATAATGAACAAAGCTCTTGTCTATTAAGAAATGAAGCAAAAGAGAAGATTGTTTTCCTTGATGACTTTAAAGAAAAATTAGAATACATAGAGGAAACATAAACAGAACATAAAAAGAACATAAAAAGAAAAGCGACCCTCGTGAGAGGTGTCGCTTTTCATAATGATACAATTTAAGTATAGCAAAAGCCAAGTATAGGTGTCAAGGGCAGATGAGAAAAATGTGAGAAAGAAATGAGAATGTTTTGAGAATAAAAATAGAATTCCATTTGAGATAGATATTGAGATATAGCAAGCCAAAAGCTTGACTTTTTATTTACTTGTGCTATTATTAAAAATCGTTAAAAAATAACATGAACCTTAATAATTTGGAAGGATAGAAAAATGTTCTCGATTAAATTTGCGATTTTCTTGTTTGTACTTGCTACTTGGTTAGCTTTACTGGAAGTTCAAATTGAAGGAAAAGATAGCTGGGCAGCAGGACTTTCTTGCTGGCGAGCAGATTCTGATTGGATTGTAGCTAAAATCTATTCAAAAATAATGGGTGGATTGCCATTGACCGGATATCATGCTGTAATGTTTAGTTTTGTGTTTATTCTTCTTCATTTTCCATTTTTTACTAATACTTCTTGGAAAATATCAGAAGAAATGAAAGTGTGCTCTGCCTATCTTTTATTAAGTGCCAGTTGGGACTTTCTCTATTTTGTTTGGAACCCTTATTTCTTTTTGATAAAGAATGATCCTAATGCTATCGCTAACCACAAAACTTGGATTCTGGGTTTATTTCCCGCGGATTACACAGGAGCAGTCGTTGTTTCATTGGTTTTCGTTGTAATTGCAGCTGTTCTAGTAAGAAACTCCGCAGTAATTTTCCAATGGTTGAGAACTGTAGGTATATTAGGGATTTTCATTCTTATAAGTTCTATTTTTCAAATTTTGCGAGGTCGGGCCTAAGCTCGACCTTTTTTCTTGAATAAAAAAGAAGAAAGTAATACAATAAGAGAATGAACGAGATTACGATAAATGTTATTAAGATTTTTGTGCTTGGAGCAATGAG
The DNA here is from genome assembly GCA_030616085.1 of Candidatus Nealsoniibacteriota bacterium. GTDB lineage: Bacteria > Patescibacteriota > Minisyncoccia > Minisyncoccales > GWA2-38-27 > JAUWYA01. Next base: position 11,158 of record JAUWYA010000009.1, read on the forward strand.
CTTTATTTTAGCTTTTTGGTTGACTCCGATTCTTACTCATTTCTTGTATAAATACAAACTTTGGAGAAAAGAAATTAGAACTAAATCAATAGATAATAAAGAGCTTTTTTTCTTTAAGAAATTTCATTCTGAAAGAGAAATTCATGTTCCAAGATTTGGAGGATTGCTTATTTGGACAACCGTTTTAATTTTAGCTGTTGTTTTTTTCTTATTGTCTAAAACAGATATTTGGTGGTTTAAAAAGCTAAACTTTTTAAGCAGATCTCAGACATGGCTGCCTCTTTTTGCTTTAATTGCAGCTTCTCTTGTAGGGCTTACAGATGATGTTCTTCAAGTATTGAAGAAGGGCAGGCCAGCCTTGCCGAGTCTAGGCAGGTATATTGGAGGAGGCTTAATGTTAAAATATCGATTAATCTTGGTTACTTTAATCGGGTTAATAGGAGCTTATTGGTTTTATTATAAATTAGGATATAGTACTATACATATTCCTGGAAATGGAGATTTTTTTATAGGGCTTTGGTATATTCCTCTTTTTGTTTTAATAATGCTGGCAACTTACAGCGGGGGAGTGATTGATGGTTTAGACGGTTTGGCTGGAGGAGCTTTTGCTGTAATCTTTGCCGCTTTTTCAGGGATTGCTTTGTTTAACGGCCAGGTTGATTTAGCTGCTTTTTGCGCTGTGATTGCAGGAGCAATTTTGGCTTTCTTATGGTTTAATATTCCGCCTGCCAGATTCTATATGGGAGAGACCGGGATGTTGGGCCTTTGCTGCGCTTTAACAGTAGTTGCTTTTTTAACTGATTCTATTTTAGTTTTGCCAATAATCGGCTTTTTACTTGTTATTGAGTCTGGTTCTGTCATTATTCAGCTTCTTTCTAAGAAATTCCGCAAGAAAAAGGTTTTCTTAGCATCTCCTATTCATCATCATTTTGAAGCAAAAGGCTGGCCTCATTCTAAAATCACAATGCGATTTTGGGTAATTGGAGTTGTAATGGCAATTATTGGATTAGCAGTTCGCTTATTAGGTTAAATTAGTTTTAAAATAAAAAAGAAGGGACAAATTATTCTTGTCCCTTTTTTGTTTTTTTAGCAAGATCTAATAATCTTTTTATGTTTTTGTTTTCTTTTGTTTTATATTTTTGTCTGAGAAGTTTTTCCGCTTCTGATCTTATTTCAAACAGGGAATACATGCTTGGTAAATCAAGAATATATCTTAATTCTTCTTTGTCTGGATCATGCTTCTTGATTCTTTCCCATAGATTCATCCTTGTTTTTTCATCTGTGAATCTTTCAAATAGCCTTATTAATACCTGTTTAGCTTTGTTATTTCTCATGGATCCGTCTTCAGTTTTATCCAAAAGTTTTGTTGTTGCTTCTGTTTCTCCAGCTTCAGTTAGTTCAGCTAAGTTATCAATAGTACATAATGCAAAACATTCTTTCCAAAACTTCTTTTTTAAACCTTTATACTTCTCTAAAACTTCTTTAATTCTTTCAATCATGCAATAAAAATCATCAAAATTAGCATCGCCTCTATTTAAAAACTCGGTTACAACCTTTTTCTTCAAAAGCAAACAATCTGTTGCTGCAGCAATAAAAATTAATTCTTTTATTTTGAATTTTTCTCTTTTTTCATGCCATAATATGTTTAATTGCGTAATTGGACCCTTTTTTCTTCGTCCTAGGCTTCTTATTTTTCTTTTATCCATTTTTCACCTCTTTTTTTATTCCCCCATATTTTATTTCTAAAGAACGTTTATTTTAAAAGATTACCTTTTTTTCTAAAATTTGTCAAATTATATTCTTTGATTTAGATTGAAAATTTTGATATTATAAAACAATGAAGTTATTTAAGAATAAAAAAGTAGTGATAATGGGATTAGGATTGCTTGGAGGAGGAGTTGCTGCTGCTAAGTTTTTTTGTAAACAAGGAGCTAAGGTTTTAGTTACTGATTTGAAAACTAGAAAGGAGCTGAAAGACTCAGTTAAAAAACTTAACCATGTTAGGTTTGTCTTAGGCAAACACAGAAAAGAAGATTTTATTGATGCTGATTTAATTATCAGGAACCCTGGTGTTCCGAGAGAATCTAAATATTTAAGAATTGCCAAAGATAATAATATTCCTGTAAAGACAGATATAGATATATTCTTTGATTTATGTCCAAGCACTATTATTGGAATTACTGGCACTAAAGGCAAATCAACTGTTGCTACTTTAATATATCTTTTTTTAAAAAAGAAGTATTCTAAAACCTTTTTAGCTGGAAATATTGGGGTTTCTCCTTTGGCGCTTTTGAATAAAATAGATAAAAAAAGCAAAGTTATTCTAGAGCTTTCTAGTTTTGAACTTGAAGATTTGAAAAAAAGTCCAAGCATTGCTGTTATTACCGCTCTTTTCCCAGACCATTTGGATAGGTATAAGAATTTTAGAGAATATGTTAATGCTAAGAAGTCAATTTTCAAATATCAGAACAAAAATGATATATTAGTTTTAAATAAAGATGATGAAACAAAAAAACTTTGTTCAGAAGCTAAATCTAAAGTTCGTTTCTTCACCCCGTTAGAGGTTACAGATACAAAAAAGAAACACAAAGCTCACGGACCTCTAACGAGGTTTAAAGACTCTAATGCTGCAGCCGCTGTTTTAGTGGCTGAGCTTTTTAAAATCTCTGAAAAAGATATTAAAAAAGTTCTTTCTAATTTTAAAGGCGTTCCGCATAGACAAGAATTCGTTGTTGAGAAAAAAGGTATTAAATATTTTAATGATACTACAGCTACTAATCCTAATGCAGTAATATTCGCAATTGAAACATTTAGAAAAAGATTTCCCAAGTCAAAGATTGTTTTAATAGCTGGAGGAGAAGACAAGAAATTAAACTATAGAAGTTTAGCAAGAAACATTAAGCATGATGTAGATTATGTTGTTTTGCTTCCTGGGACAGGTTCAAATAAACTTAAGAAGGATTTAAGCAGGTTTTATCCTGTTAAATCAATGAAGCAGGCAGTGAAAAAAGCCTCTTATTTGGCTCAAAAAGGAGATATTGTCTTGCTTTCTCCTGGTGCAGCAAGCTTTACCCCGTTAGAGGTTAGAAGAACAAAAAAGAAACACAAAGCTCACAAACCTCTAACGGGGTTTAATCTATTTGAGAACGAATTTGACAGAGGCAATCAGTTTGTTAAAGCTGTTAAAAAACTATGAAAGATAGTAAAAAACATAAATTTGATTATTTTTTAGCTATCATAGCATGTGTTTTATTAATCATAGGAATTTTAGTTTTAGCTAACGTATCAGCAGGTTTTTCCCAGGAAAAGTTTGGCAGAACAACTTATTATCTTTTTCATCAGATTATCTACGGGTTAGTTTTTGGGATTGTATTGGGTTTTATTGCTTTTAAAATAAAGTTATCATTTTTAAGAAAATATGCCTGGATATTTATTTTAATAAATCTGGTTTTTATGGCTTTGGTTTTTATTCCCAAAATAAATATTGTTTCCGGAGGAGCGCCTCGTTGGATGAATCTGGGCTTTATTACTTTTCAGCCGTCTGAATTTCTAAAACTTACTTTTATTCTTTATCTTTCCGCCTTGTTAACTAGTTTTCTGAAAAATAAGAAGGCTTTTACTTTGATTCCTTTTTTAATAATATTAGGAGTCCTTGCTCTTCTTTTAACTTTACAATCAGATGTTAGCACTTTAATAGTAATTATTTTGGTTGGTATTTTAATGTATTTTTCGTCAGGTTTTCCTTTTTGGCATACTGCTTTAGCAATTTTAATATGTTCAGGAGGAATATTTGGATTAATAAAAATAGCTCCTTATAGAATGAAAAGGATTTTAGTCTTTTTAAATCCAGGGATTGACCCGATGGGAATGGGTTATCAAATGAAGCAGATTCTGATTGCTATTGGCTCCGGAGGAGTTTTTGGGTTAGGTCTTGGCATGTCTGTGCAAAAGTTTGGCTGGATTCCTCAAACGATGTCAGATTCAATCTTTGCCATATTTGCTGAAGAAACTGGATTTGTCGGTTCTGTTGTTCTAATTTGTCTTTTTTTGCTTTTGCTTTGGAAGGGGTTTAGAATTGCCAAGATGTCTCAGAATAAATTTTCTCAACTTCTTGCAATAGGTATAAGTTGCTGGATTTGCATTCAGGCTTTTATTAACATAGGGGCAATGATTGGCATTTTACCATTAACTGGCATTCCTTTGCCGTTTATTAGTTATGGGGGTTCGCATATTGTTGCAGAGCTGATTGGAATAGGAATTCTTTTAAACATTTCAAAATCAAATAAAAAGTGATATAACCCCGTTAGAGATTCTCTCTTTTTTGTGTTTTATTCTTGCTCTCTAATCTCTAACGGGGTATAATAAATTAATATGAAGATTTTATTTACTGGCGGAGGAACTGCTGGTCATATTTTTCCAATAGTCGCTGTTATTAGAGAAATGAAGGAGAATTATCCTCATGGAGGTTTTGAGTTCTTTTATTTAGGACCTAAGGATAAATTTTCTAAGGAGCTTCTTTTAGAAGAAGGGGTTGAGGTAAAAACAATTTTAGCTGGCAAAATTAGAAGATATTTTTCTTTCAAGAATATTATTGATATATTTAAGCTTCCTATTGGAATTCTTCAGGCCTTTTATCACATTTTTATCATTTCCCCAGATGTTATTTTCAGCAAAGGGGGATATGGATCAATAGCTACTTCTATTTCCGGTCGGATTTTAATGGTCCCAATCTTTTTGCATGAATCAGATATTTCTCCTGGTTTAGCTAATAGAATAGTAGGCAGATTTGCTTTAGAGATTTTCATCTCTTTTTCTATTAAGAAGACAGAATATTTTCCAGCTAAGAAGATGCTTTCAGTTGGCAATCCTGTAAGAAGAGAGATTTTAAATGGTTCTAAGCAAGGAGCAAAGAAATTATTTAATTTAACAGAAGAAAAACCAGTGATTCTAATTTTAGGAGGATCTCAGGGCGCTCAAAGAATAAATGATAAAATATTGTCAATTTTGCCTAATATTTTAAAAGATTATGAGATAATCCATCAAACAGGTGAGAAGAATTTTGAACAGGTAAGAAAAGAGGCAGAGGTTGTGATAACAGAAAGCTTTAAAAAATATTATCATCCTTTTCCGTTTTTAAACGAAACTGAAATAGCTAATGCTTATTCAGCAGCTGATTTGATTATTAGCAGGGCAGGAGCAGGAAGTATTTTTGAGATTGCGCTTATAGGGAAACCAAGCATATTAGTTCCTTTGCCAGAATCAGCTCAAGATCATCAAGTTAAAAATGCTTATGCTTATGCTCAAAATGGAGCTAGTTTAGTAATAGAAGAAGCAAATTTTAGACCGCATTTTGTTTTGGAAAGAATAAAAAACTTATTTTCCCAGCCAGAGAGATTAAAACAAATAACAGAAAGAGCAAAAGAATTTTCCAGACCTAATGCTGGAAGAATAATCGCTGAATATATAGTAACATATTTAAATCAGTAAATAATGGTTTAAGCATATCAAGCGGTCCCTCTGGACTCACCCTCTTCTTTTCCACGGTTCTTGGGACTGAACAAGGCGTTAAATGTCTCCTAGAGATTTAGCGTCTCTTTTTATTATTCCTTTTGACCTGGAATATATAATTTGGTAGAATTAATTAATGGCTACTATTGATGAAATTCGGAAAAATAGAATAAAGAAGCTTAAGGCAATTGAGAATGCCGGGTTTTTGGCTTATCCAGGCCAGACAAAAAGAACCCATACTTGCAAAGAAGCTATTGAGAGTTTTAGTAAATTGGTTAGAATGAAAAAAGAGATAATTTTGGCAGGGAGAATAATGTCTTTGAGACAGCATGGCGGTTTGGTTTTTTCTAATATTAAAGACGGTTCTACTGAAATCCAGGTTTTATTTAAAAAAGATCGAATAGGGGAGAAGAGCTTTCAGTTTTTCTTGGATAATTTTGACATAGGAGACTTTATTGAAATTAGGGGCATATTGTTTAAAACTAAAAAGGGAGAAAAAACCTTAGAAGTTGCTGATTATAAGATTTTAACAAAGTCACTTTTGCCATTGCCGGAAAAATGGCATGGATTAAAGGATGTTGAAGAGCGTTACCGCAAAAGATATTTAGATTTAATCTTTAATCGTGAGGTTAAAGAAAAGTTTGAGTTGCGCTCAAAGATTGTTAAAGAATTAAGGAGCTTTTTAGAAAGCAAAGGGTTTTTAGAAGTAGAAACTCCAATATTGCAATCAGTTTATGGCGGAGCAGCAGCAAAACCGTTCAAAACTCATTTAAATGCTTTAGACATTAACTTATATCTTCGTATTTCTCCAGAACTTTATTTAAAGCGTCTTTTAGTCGGTGGTTTTGAAAAAGTATATGAAATAGGAAGATGTTTTAGAAACGAAGGAATAGATAGGGCACATAATCCTGACTTTACAATGCTTGAGTTTTACTGGGCTTATGCTGATTACAAAGATTTAATGAAGTTTACAGAAGAAATGTTTGGGAGCGTTCTTAAAAGCTTGTTTGGTAAAACAAGCATTGAATACAACGGAAAGAAATTAAATTTCAAAGCTCCGTTAAAAAGAATTGAGTTTAATCAATTGTTTAAAAAGCACACTAAAATTGATTTAGAGGAAATAAATGAGAACGCTCTTAGAAAAGAAGCAAAAAAATTAGGCATGGAAAGCAAAGGAGGAAAGTTTGAAATTGCTGATGAGATATTTAAAAAAACCATTAAATCTAAAATAGAACAGCCGTGCTTTATTATTCACTATCCTGCAGAGGCCTTTCCATTGGCAAAGCCGCTAGATAAGGATTCTGAAAAATCAGCAAGTTTTCAATTGGTTGTTGCAGGAATAGAATTAATAAAAGCGTATTCTGAATTAAACAATCCTGTGGTTCAAAAGCAAAAGCTTGAAGGCCAGGAAAAGATATTTAAAACAGGTTTTGAGCAGGCCCAGAGAATGGACAAGGGATTTATTCAGGCATTGGAATACGGAATGCCTCCAGCAGCCGGCTGGGGCATGGGAATTGACAGATTAACAGTATTATTAACAGATTCACATTCTTTGCGAGAAGTAATTTTATTTCCTACAATGAGACCAAAATAAAACCATGATAGATACTAAACAAAAAATTATAAAAGAAATAGAAAAATCAAAAAAAGAACAAATTGAGTTTTTACAGAAATTGGTACAAACGAAATCTGTAAATCCAAACATGGATGACCCTACGAAATCTAGCCCTTATGATCCCATTGAACTTGAAGTTGCAGAATTAATTTTTGACAAACTTAAAAAGATTGGCCTTTCTCCAAAATTTGAGAGCGTTTCTTCTTCAAGGCCCAATGTAGTGTGTGAGTTTGGGAAAGGAAAAAAAACACTCGTTTTCAATGGGCATATGGATACTGTTCCTCCAGCTCAGGGATATGATTTTAATCCATTTTTAGGTTTCATTAAAAAAGGAAAGCTTTTTGGCGCTGGAGCTTTGGATATGAAATCTGCCCTTTGTTGTTATATCTATATGGCAAAGGCGCTTTTAAAATTTGAGAAAGAATTAAAAGGAAGAATTTGTTTGCAGTTTGTCATTGACGAAGAACCAATGGCCGCATCTCATTTTGGCACACGATATCTTTTAGAAAAAGGTTATACAGGAAATGCAGCTATAGTTGGTGAACCGGGAACAAGAAAAATAACAATTGGAAATAAAGGGGGTTACAGATTTAAGGTCGAGGTTATGGGCGACGCGATTCATACCGGTTCAAGAGAATGGGAACAGAAAAAAGCGGGATTAAGTGCAATATTAGAAATGAAAAGAGTTATCAACGCTCTTCAAGATTTTAAATTTCCAGTAAAAAAACATTCTGTTTTCCCTGGGAGAAAAAATGTTCTAACATTTCCAACTTTGATTAAGGGAGGAAAATCAATTAATATGGTTCCTGATTCTTGCGTTGCTTTTGGCGATTCAAGGATTTTGCCGGGCATTAAAAGAGAATATATGGAAAAGGGAATTAAGAGAATACTTGATAAATTAGGAGTAAAATATAAGTTAACTACAATAGTTTATGTTCCGGCAGTTTTTACTAAACCAACAGAATTAATTGTTCAAACTTTAAAAAACAATACCAAAAAAATATTAAAGAAAGAACCAATTACTGAAGGCTCTGGACCTTGGAGCGATATGTGGATGTTTATTGAAAGAGGAATTCCGGCAGTAAATTTTGGCTGTGATGGAGAGGGAATGCACGATAAGAACGAATATGTAGAAATCAAAAGCGTAATTGATGTTACAAAAATTTACGCACTAACTGCTCTTGATTTTTTAAAATAAGAATATTTTATGTTAGATATAAAATTCATTAGAGAAAATCCAAGTAAAGTTAAACAAGCTTGCAAGAATAAGCAAGTCAAAGTTGATATTGACAAGCTTTTGAAAATTGATAAAGAAAAGAGAGAAATTCAAACAGAATTAGAAAAAATCTTTGCTCAGAAAAATAAAGCAAGCAAAAAAATTGGCGTTGCAAAAGATAAAAAAGAAAAGCAAAAGATTATTTCAGCGATGCAGAAAATAGATAAAAAGGGCGATAAATTAAAGGAGAATTTGAAAAAGATTGATAAAGAGTTTGAGACATTAATGTATCAAATTCCAAATGTGCCATTAAATGATGTGCCAAAGGGTAAAAGCGAGGACGATAATATTGTTATACGAAAAGTTGGAAAAAAGACAAAGTTTGATTTCAAGCCAAAAGATTATTTAGAAATTGCTGGAAAACTTGATTTAATTGATGTAAAAAGAGCAGCAAAGGTTTCAGGAACTCGCTTTGGCTATTTAAAGAATCAAGCTGTTTTGCTTGAAATTGCCTTAATAAACTTAGCTTTTGATGTTTTAACAAAAGAAGGATTTATGCCAATTATTCCTCCAGTAATGATAAAATCAGACAAGATAAGGGGAATGGGGTATTTAGAACAGGCTGATATAGAAGAAGCGTATTATCTTCCAAAAGACGATCTATTTTTAGCAGGTACTGCTGAACAGCCAATTGGAACAATGCATGCAGATGAAATTTTTGAAGAAAAGAATCTTGCAAAAAGATATGTTGGTTTTTCTTCTTGTTTCCGCAGAGAAGCTGGTTCTTATGGAAAAGATACTAAAGGGATTTTTAGAGTTCATCAGTTTGATAAAATAGAAATGTTTAGTTTTTGTCATCCAGATAAATCTGCAGAAGAACATCAACTGATTCTATCTTTAGAAGAAACGCTCATGAAGCTTTTAAAAATACCTTATCAGGTAGTTCATATATGCACTGCTGATCTTGGAAATCCAGCTGCTTCTAAATATGATATTGAAGCATGGATTCCTTCAGAACAACGTTATAGAGAAACTCATTCTACTTCTAATTGCACTGATTTTCAAGCAAGAAGATTGAATATTAGGTATCGGGATAAAAACAATAAATTAAAGCTAGTTTACACTTTAAACGGTACTGGTTTTGCAATAGGGAGAACATTAATCGCTATTATTGAGAATTATCAACAAAAAGACGGGAGCATCAAAATCCCAGAAGTTCTCCAGAAATATGTAGGATTTAAGGTTATAAGAACCTGACTTCGTCAGAACCTTGAAATCGGCAAGGTATAAATCATATATTGTATTCCGATTATAAAATGATTATTAAGGGATTAAAAATTAATTATAAAACTTTAGGAGAGGGTAGACCTCTCCTGATTTTACATGGATGGGGATCAAGAGGTGCGAATTGGATGAAAGTAGTTGAAAGCTTGGCTGGAAATGGCATAAACCCCGTTAGAAAGAACCAAAAATCAAATAACAAAAAGTTTTATCCAAATCATTCTGGGAAAGTAGGACTTTCTAACGGGGTAAAGGTTATTATTCCTGACTTGCCTGGTTTTGGACAAAGTGATAAGCCGCCAAAAGCTTGGAATATAGATGATTACCGTAATTTTATTGAGGAGTTTGTAAAAACTTTAAATTTAGAAAAGTTTTATCTTTTAGGTCACTCTTTTGGCGGTAGCTTAGCTATCAAATTTAGTTTGCAACATTCAGAAAAGATAGATAAGTTATTTTTAGTTAGCGCCGCCTGCATTAGAAAAAAGACTTTCAAAAATAAGCTTTTTAAATTTCTTTCAAAATTTATAAAAATAAAAACTCCTTTTCTTAGAAAAGTTTTTTATAGAAAAAGCGACTATCTTTCTGTTGAAGGTGTAATGAAAGAAACCTATTTGAAAATAATAAAACAAGATCTTTCAGATGTTCTTCCTAAGATTCAAATTCCAACAGTTATTATTTGGGGCGAGAAAGATAATATTACTCCGTTAAATGATGCAAGAATTATTAATCAAAAAATAAAAGGTTCAAAATTAGAGATTATTTCCAATGTCGGCCATGATCTTAATCTTAAAGCACCTGAGAAATTAGCTGAAGTAATAAGCAAGAACTTATGACAAAAATATTAATTAGCATTGTTTGGTTTTTAGTTTTTACAAAGCTGTTAATTTTTTGGGTTTGGCTTTGGCAGATAAAAGAATATCATTGGCCAAGGTTTAAAGCGCATTTTGAAACTCAAAAAATAAGAAAGTTTCTTTTTAGCTTGCATGGAATTAGATCCCCTGAATTAACACAAAAAGTTGCTGTTATTTTAACTATTGGTATATTTGTTGAATTTTTCTTTTTGTTATTTATTTCTAATTTTACAGATTATTTATTCTATACCATTCTTTTAATTTCAGTTATTTTAGCCCCGATCATTATTTCTATTTTAATATTGTTTTTTCAAATCCCTGCTAATATCTTAATAAAGAGAGTACTGAAGGAAGCGGAACAAAAAAGAAAAGAATTTAAAAACCTAACAGTCATCGGCATTACCGGAAGTTACGGAAAAACAGCAGTCAAAGAGTTCTTATACGAGATTCTTTCTGAAAAGTATAATGTGTTAAAAACTGAAAGAAATATTAATGCTGAAATTGGAATTGCTAAGACAATTTTAAATGAATTAAAACCAGAACATCAGATTTTCATTGCAGAGATAGGAGCTTATGAAATCGGGAAGATAAAACAGGTTGCTCAAATGATTAAACCCAAGATAGGAATTTTAACTGGTATAAATGAACAGCATTTGTCTACTTTTGGCTCACAAGAGAATATTATTAAAGCAAAATATGAATTGATAGAAGCTTTGCCAAAAGATGGAACAGCTATAATAAAAGATAAATTAGATATACAGGCAGAGGATATTAGGGTTGAAAAAGAGTATCTTTTATTTAGAATTGAACCAGTTCATTTTAAAGTAAATTTGCTTGGCAAGCATAACATTCAGAATATCTTATTAGCTGCTTCCTGTGCTAAAAAATTAGGTATGAGTTTGGAAGAAATCTCAAAGGCCTGTTTGAAAATTGAACCAAAACAAGGAGGAATGAAACTCTTAAAGAGAAACGGTTTAATCATTCTTGACGCCTCTTATTCTGCAAATCCAGACGGAGTAATTGCTGATTTGGATTATTTGCAGATTTATTCTGGCATCAAGATTGTTGTTATGCCTTGCTTGATTGAATTAGGAGAAGCATCAAAGCAAATTCATAAAAGAATTGGTAGAAAGATTGCTAAAGTTTGCGATTTCGCAATAATCACAACAAAAGATTACTTTAAAGAAATAAAAGGAGAGAATAAAAACGTTTTCTTGATTGAAAATCCAGAAGATATTATTGCTAAAGTGCGAGAACTTTCAAATCAAGAAACTGTTATTCTTTTAGAAGGTCGTGTGCCTCATTTGATATGGGATTAATTAAACCGATTACAATATCTTTATCGCCGAATGCTCAAAAGGATGATATTTGGCTGGCTTTAAAATTGGTCTTTTGTCCATGGAAATGGAAGAAAGGCAGGGCGATTGAAGAATTGGAGCATGAGTTTAAGAAATACTTAAGTGTAAAGCATGCTTTTTCTTTTAATAGCGGACGGACTTCTTTAATTGCTATTTTGAAAGGCTTTGGCTTGGAAAAGGGAAGCGAGGTTTTGCTTCAAGCATTTACTTGCAATGCTGCTGTGAATCCTGTTTTATGGAATGGCTTAAAACCAGTTTATGTTGATTGCGATGAAGATAATTTTAATATTGATATAGAAGATTTAAACAAGAAGATTACTCCAAAGAGCAAAGTGGTGATTGTCCAGCATACTTTTGGTATGCCAGCTGAAATGGTCAAGATTTTAGAGATTGCTAAACAAAATAATTTAATTTTAATTGAAGACTGCGCTCATTCTTTAGGAGCTGAATATTATAATCAAAAGGTTGGAACCTTTGGCAATGCTGCTTTTTTCAGTTTTTCCCGTGACAAAATAATCTCATCTGTTTATGGAGGAATGGTTGTTACTAATGATGATCAATTGGCTCGTAAAATAAAGGAATATAGAGATAGTATTAAACACCCTTCTTTATTTTGGATTAAACAACAGTTATTACATCCCATATTTATGAGCTTGATTCTGCCCAGTTATAGAATAAAAGGGAAGTATGTTTTAGTTCTATTCCAATGGCTTCATTTTATGTCTAAAGCTGTTCATTGGAAAGAAAAGCAAGGATTAAAGCCATCGTATTTTCCTCGCAAAATGCCAAACGTTTTAGCTTTGCTTGCCTTGAACCAATTTAAGAAATTAGAGAGGTTTAATAAGCACCGAAAAGAAATCGCTAATTTTTACTTTGAGAATTTAAAAAATTCATCATTTGAACTTCCAAAAATTTCTGAAAATACAAAACCAGTATTTTTAAGATTTACAATAAAACATAGTCAGGCCCATAAGATAATTAAAAAAATGTGGAAGAAAAATATCTTAATAGGGGATTGGTACACAAGCCCAATCGCTCCTGATGATACAAATTTAGATAAAGTGGGGTATGAGCCTGGCGTTTGTCCTAAGGCAGAAAAATTATCAAAGCAAACCTTAAATCTTCCTACTCATATAAACATTTCTGAAAAAGAAGCTAAAAAAATAACAGATTTTTTAAAAGCATTATGAATATGAAAATGAACTTTGTTGAATTTTATGTTGCGTGTTTTTTGCTTTTGATAGCTCTAATAGTTGGAATAATCCTGATTTTTTCTAAAACATCTCTTTTTGAAACCGGATTTTTAAGTTCTAAAATAAAGCTTGTTAAAAATGAATCTATTCCATTAAGCGATGAAGTTCTTCCAGAGAATGAAGAAGATTCTAATACTAATATTCAGACAATAAAAGCTATTTACTTAACAAGCTGGTCAGCAAGCAAAAACAGCTTTATTGATTATCTTATTGACATTGCAAGAACCACAGAAATTAATGCTGTAGTGATTGACGTTAAAGACTTTTCTGGTTATGTAGCTTATGATACAGCAGTACAAGAGGTTGAAGAGTATGGAGCTGAACAAAAAAGAATCTCTGATATTGATTTCCTTATAGAGAAACTTCATGCAGAGGATATTTATGTAATTGCCAGAATTACTGTTTTTCAAGATCCAATCTTAGCTCTTGCAAGGCCGGATTTAGCAATTCACAGTAAAGCAGAAATAGATTCTTTATGGCTTGATAATTCAGGCTTGGCTTGGATTGACCCTGCTGCTAAAGAATCCTGGGATTACAATATCGCTATTGCCAGAGATGTTGTCAGCCATGGCTTTGATGAAGTAAACTTTGATTATGTTCGTTTTCCTTCAGATGGTGATTTAAAGAATATGAGTTTTCCTTTCTGGGACGAGAAAATCCCAAAGCCCATTATTATCAGAGAGTTTTTTAAACATCTTCGTGAAGAGCTTTCTGGCGTAAAAATCTCAATTGATCTTTTTGGCCTCTCTACTGTTAGTTTAAATGATTTAGGAGTGGGCCAAATAATTGAAGATGCGTTTGAATATTCTGATTATGTCAGTCCAATGATTTATCCTTCTCATTACGCTGATGGATTTATTGGCTTTGAGAATCCGGCTGAATATCCTTATGAAGTGGTTAAATATTCATTAGAAGGCGCTTTAAAGAAATTAGTGGCTTATAAGGAATCAAAAGAAACAAATGTTCAATTGCGTCCATGGCTGCAGGATTTTGATTTAGGAGCTACTTATGACGCTGAAATGGTAAGGGCTCAGATTAAAGCTGTTTACGATGCATTAGGAGATGATTTTAACGGCTTTATGCTTTGGAATTCCTGGAATTATTATACAAGAGAGGCATTGGAGCCGAAAGAAAACTTAAAGATAAGCAGAGCTTGCATTGATGATCGTTGTTTTTCTGTAGAATTGGCTGAAACTCAAGAGGAGATAACTAAGGGTTTAATGCATAGAGAAACTTTGGATCAAGACAAAGGAATGCTCTTTATTTTTAATGAAGAAAAAGAACATTCTTTTTGGATGAAAAATACTTTGATTCCTTTAGATATAATCTGGATAAATGAAGATAAAGAAGTTGTTGATATAAGGAAGAATGTCCAGCCATGTGTTCAAGAAGAGTGTGAGATTTTTAAACCAGGCAATAAGACAAAATATGTATTAGAACTAAATGCTGGACAATCAGACAAAGCCAACATTAAAACAGGCGATAGATTAATTTTAAAATAGGTTCGAGTCCTAGCCGCCCAACTTTTTTAAGAGGGTTAATAGCCCTCTTTGTTTTAGGTACACACTTTTGTCGGTTTAGTTAATTGATAATCTTTTGTAAATTCGTTGGGTGATTTTCCATTCAACCCGCAATGTTTTAAATTGTTGTAGTACATATTCCATAATCTTACACGGTATCTTA
>JAUWYA010000027.1 GCA_030616085.1 Candidatus Nealsoniibacteriota bacterium
ATTTGACTAAAGGTTTCTCTGGCCCATATTCCTCGGCTGATTTCTTCCCGCTCAGTCAAGGTTAAGCGGTGGTATCTTTTTTGCATATCCTTTACTATACCACCGGATTAGTTTTGCGTTAATTTATTGAACTCACTTTAAATCGTTTGACATATTTAAATAATAGGTATATAATGTAGGTAGTGAAAATTAGGTATGTCCTTTTAAAAAAGATCTGAATTATTTCTCGGAAAGGAGAATTGTTATGAATTCTAAAGATAAAAATCCTGAAAAAACGAGTTTGCAAGATTGGATAAATCTTCCCGTGTTAACCCGTATTGGAAAAAAGCATAAGGAATTACCGATCTATGCAGTTAATATTAGCAATGCACAGTTTCTTACACACTTAGTAACGAAACACCAGCGCATAGAGGATAAAGACGAATTCACCATAGAAGAAACTTCCTCGTGTCCTCCTTTTATCGATTTCGAAACAGGTGAAATAAAGATCCCCGATGGAAAGACCTTAACATTAAATTTACAGCAGGAATTTAAGAGCAGATCTGTAATTAAAGATCCGCAGACTGAACAAGACGACAAAATATTGCAGTATAAAATATTAAAGGGACAGTGCTTATTACTATTCTTTGACTCCGAGCCACTCCAAAATTACAACGATTAACTCGCTCGGGAATAAGTAAACACTATGGGCGTGGTGATATTAGAAACAACTAATATTATCACGCTTTTTTATTATAACAAATTTAAACCAAAACCCCCCCCGCCAAGGCGGGGGGGGGTACGGTTCGAACCGAATAATCTATATTTACACTATTTTCCAAAGTCTGCAGCATCAGCTGCGCTTACGATTCTAAACATTTTTGTACCGCATGAAGGACAAGTCCCTGAAATAGCATGCCTTTTAACTTTGCCCTTTCCTTTCATTGGAACTAATTTAGGGTTTTCCATTTTAACATTTTTCTTTTTGCATTTAACGCAATATCCTGTGTAATCCATAAATATTATAAATTTAATTCTTTTAAAAACGACCTTTAAGGGTTTAAAAGTTATTAACACCTTTATTATACCTTAATTTAAGAGGGAATAGTAGTCAAGCCCCCTTTAATTATTCCACCGCCTAAAAGTTCCTGGCCTTTGCCCGCCTTGCCGCGAGGCAGGTAAAACACTACTGACTGGCCAGGCGTAATTGCTCGTTGAGCTTTTGTAAATATAACCTTATTTTTATCTACCCCGTTAGAGATATTTTTGTTTCGTGTTTTCTTTTTGCTCTTAGAATCTCTAACGGGGTCTACAACAGCTGAAGCTGATTTATGTCTATATCTAATTTTAGCCATAACTTTCAAGGGAAGCTTTATTTCAGAAATCCAATTAACATCTTTAACAATTAATTCTTTTTTATATAAATCTTTTTCGTTTTTACTAACAATCAAAACATTCTTCTTTATATCTTTATCTAAAACATAATATGGACCGCCTGGTAATCTTATGCCTTTTCTCTGACCAATAGTATAAAACCACAAACCTTTGTGCCGGCTAATTACTTCGCCTTTAGTATTAATAATATTGCCTGGTTTTGATTTCAGATACTTTCTTAAAAAATCTGCTGTTGTTGTCTGAATAAAACAAACCTCCTGTGATTCTGGAATATCCAAAACCGGCAAACTAAACTGCTTTGCTAATTTTCTGACTTCGATTTTAGTATAGTCCCCCACTGGGAATAATGTCTTTTTCAATATTTTCTGATTTAATTTCCAAAGAAAATATGACTGATCCTTGTTTCTATCTTTCCCTTTTAACAATTTATTTCCTCTTCTTCTAACATAATGCCCAGTAGCTACATAATCAGCTTTTAAAGACAATGCTTTCTTCAGCAAGAGGCCAAATTTAATCTCTTTATTACAAACCACACAAGGATTTGGAGTTCGACCTAATTTATATTCTTTTACAAAATAGTCAACAACTTTGTTTTTAAATTCTTTTCTAAAATCAAAAACATAAAAAGGAATATTTAGCTTAGCTGCTACTAAACGAGCTCTTTTTTCTGATTCTGAAGAACAACACCTGCCCTCCCTTGGCCAAAACTTCATAAAAACTCCGACAACATCAAAACCAGCTCTTTTTAAAAGAGCTGCTGACACAGAACTGTCTATACCGCCTGACATAGCCACTATTGCCTTCTTATTTTTTTTCTTCATTTTTTTTCTTTGACAAATAATCATCAATTGCTTTTTTCAAAGCATCTACAGCAAGCAATGAACAATGGTATTTTATTTCAGGTAATCCCCCTAATGATTTTACAACCTTGTTGCTGTCAATCTTCAATGCTTGTTGTAAAGTTTTCCCTTTTGCTAAATCAGTAACAACACTGCTGGTGCTGATTGCGGCAACACATCCAAATGTCTCATACTTTATATCTTTGATTATTCCTTTCTCTACTTTAATATATAAGTGCATTACGTCTCCACAATTGTGAAGACAGAATGCCTCGGAGGTAAAAGATTTCGAATTCTGAACTTCAATATTATAAACATTGCCGCTGTAACGCTTTTTCTTGACTTCTGTTATAGGAATATAAAGATAATTATCATCAAACCATGCTTTTTCTGCAACATAAGACCGTGGCTTATATTCTACGTTAAGAATTGAACATAATCTTAATAAAGAATCCCTTTGCCCAACGTGTATTCTATATGCCTTTTTATGATTGACTCCTTTAATTTTTTTTTCTTTCTCTGTATAAATAGAAGGTGCAATTTTTTGTCTTAGAAGTAATACTTTTATTTGTTGAGCTAATATATGAGAAATAGTAGAATATCCTGCTCTAGGACCATTTCTATCAAGATTAATATATCCATCTCCTTTCCATAATCCATATATTAAAGATTTCTGTTTTTCTATAGGCAAAGTCATAATAAAACCAGGAATTGATTTTCTTCCTGCTCCGTTATCAAAAAGTTGTTTAAAGAGTCTTGCTAATCTCGCACTATATATAGACACAACAGCTGTATTCCTATGTGGTAATTCTCTTATAATCGCATCCAATCCGAATAATTTTCTTGATATTTTTTTGACATCTTCTACCAAATTTTTTTCTTTAATATTAAACGAAAAAGAGATATAAGTCTTGCATGGTTTATCCTGCACATTTCCTTCTGATAAAAAATATCCAAATAATCTTAATAAATCAAAGCTTAAAGGAACCTTTTCGGGTAAATTTTTACTTTTAAAGTCCCATTTGGGTTTCGGAATATCAATTTCTAAGTATTTCAAATCCTTTTCTTCTTTTAAGATAGGATAAAAAATAATGTCCCCTTTTTTGAGATCTTTCGCATGATACCAACTACCAATCAATTTTTTTTTGTTTTTTGTTCTTAAAAATTTAAGTTTATTCGGAACACTAATAGCTAAAACTAAATGATCTGGAGTTATATCAATCGTGCCTAATTTATTCTTTAGAGATAAAATCTTACCTTTATATTTTCTTTTAATAATTTTTTCTACAAAATTATATTTTCTATCATGAGATAAGACACTATCTTGTTTAGAGATTTTATTTATTTCTTTTAAATTACTATTAATATGAACCCTTTGATGTGGCAACAAACAAATTGGATTCCCGACTTTTCCAACACCGTCGGGATTTTTCATTTTTCCATAGTTATGAGGGTTTTGAAAATGCTCAATAACTTTTTTTGAATAAGTATTATTTGCCATAAGGTGAAATTCTTCTTAAATTTTTAACAATATTTGGTAACACTTTGATTAAATAATCAATTTCTTTTTCTGTTGTCCATCTTCCTAAAGAAATTCTTAAAGAACTATGAGCTTGCTGCGGCTTTAAGCCAATTGCTAAAAGTACATGGCTTGGTTCTAATTTTGCAGAAGAACAAGC
This sequence comes from Candidatus Nealsoniibacteriota bacterium, assembly GCA_030616085.1. Classification (GTDB taxonomy): domain Bacteria; phylum Patescibacteriota; class Minisyncoccia; order Minisyncoccales; family GWA2-38-27; genus JAUWYA01. The sequence goes on from JAUWYA010000027.1 coordinate 3,893, forward strand.
AGAACCAGTTGAAACAGCAATTCCTTTTAAATCAAGCCGGATAACTAATGATTCTCCTTCAATAAAAGAAAACCAGAAATTAGCAATATTTGGTAATCTCTTTTCTGGATGACCTGCCTCGCCGCAAGGCGGGCCAACTAAATGAGAATCTTTTATTTGAAGTATTCCTTTTGTAAGTTTATCCCTTAATTTAATTAACCTCTGTGTTTCTTTTCTCATCTCTTTCTTGCAAATCTCGCAGGCCTTTGCAAAACCAACAATTGCTGGCACATTAACTGTTGACCCTCTTAAACCCATTTCCTGGCCACCACCATGTAAAATAGGCTCAATTTTAACACCCTCTTTAATAAACAAGCAAGCAGCTCCTTTTGGTCCATATATTTTATGGGAACTGGCTGTTAGCAAATCAATGTTCATCTTATCTACGTCAATAGGAATCTTTCCAAAGCTCTGGACAGCATCAGTATGAAAATATACTCGTTTTGAGCGACAAATCTTTCCAATCTTTTCAATCGGTTGAATAGTGCCAATCTCATTTGAAGCATGAATTATTGAAACTAAAATAGTATCTCTTCTTATTGCTTTTTTTATATCTAATGGATTAACTAAACCATTTTTATCAACTTTTATTCTTGTTACTTTAACCCTTTGTTTTTCCAACCAATTCGCTGTTTCTATTATGCATGGATGCTCAATTTGAGAAATAATAATATGTTTATCCGCCGAAGCTTTAGCGAAAGCGGACCCCTTTAAAACAAAGTTGTTGCTCTCTGTTGCTGAACCAGTAAAGATTACTTCATTGGGCTTAGCATTTATTAAACCGGCCACTGTTTCTCTGCTTTTTTCTAAAGCGATCTTTGCCTCTTGGCCAAAACTATGAATGGACATCGTATTCCCAAACTTCTCTTTAAAAAAAGGCTCCATGGCTTTTTTAACACGAGGATCCACTGGAGTAGTTGCCGCATAATCAAAATATATCTGCTTCATATTAATTCAAGATTATATATTTACCTTAGCGAATCAAGGTTCTGCGAGCAAAGCTAGCAGGTTCTTATTTTATACCACCATCTCGTTATAAAAACAAGACGATAAAAACAAAATGCCCCGCAGTAAAGCGAGGCAAAATTGTTTTTCGTAATTAAGCCCGACAGGGTTCGAACTAATATCAATTTAGTGGAGTGAATTTTATTTAGATTCAAGGCGCGAGGAGTGAAGTGTGCCTTTAGGCACACGAGCGACGAGTAACACAGAAGCTGGATAAAATTCGCCCACCCGAAGGGAAGCAATAAAATAGTCCAATTTCTTCGTTACTCCTCCTCGAAGTGTTATCCTAACACTCCTTCGTCGTCGTGCCTCGAACTTAATCTATTTTCTTGCTTCTAAAGTTGATACTAGTTCGAATCCTGCCGGGCAAACTATGCTTAAATGCGTGTTACATTCACTGCATTTTCTCCTTTTGGAGAATCAGCTTTTTCAAAAGATACTCTGTCTCCTTCTTTAAGCTGATCATAGGTTACTCCTTGAAGTTCATTGCTGTGAAAGAATAAATCTTTCTCTTCACCATCAACATCAATGAATCCAAATCCTTTATCTGTAAGTTTTTTAATTGTTCCTTCCATAACTAAAGATAAAATTAATTAATTGTTTTAAGGTTTTAGGGGTGTTAGACCCCCAGCAGACCTAAAGTTTAGCGTCCTTGAAAATCTCGACTACATTTTATTAGACAACTATCTTATTAAAGAAGTGTAGCATATAAGAAATAAATAGTCAATAGCAAGAGCCTCGAAAACAAAAAGAGGGCTATCAACCCTCTAATCGTAGCTCCCCAGATGGGATGATTTTCGAACTTTTGATCGGGCAGAATATACAGAAAAGCCTAATCTGAACCAAAAGAGACGTTCCTTTTAATGCTCTAATCTAAAAAAGATTCATCTTATTGATTTATATCCTCCCAAAACACCTTTTTTAGAAAGGACGATTTGCCATAACTGAATTTTTCTTGCCCGAAATGCCCCTGCACAAGACACTAAATAGTATTTCCACATTCTATGAAATCTTTCATCGTAATTTGACTCTATTTTACTCCAGTTCTTTTCAAAGTTTTTATACCATTCTATTAATGTCTTATCATAATCAGCGCTAAAATTGTGCCAGTCCTCCATAACAAACAGATTTTCAATAGAAGCTCCTATCTGCTTGATAGAAGGAAGCATACCGCTTGGGAAAATATATTTATTCATCCAAGGATCTATAAGAGCTCTGCTTTCTAGTCAGTAGCTTGTCACCACTTGCATAGGAGTTTTAAGATTAATACCAAGATGTAATCTCTCGGTATTGTAGTAATGAATATATTCAGGAATGACCTTTTTGTATGCTCTCATTGTTTTAGGAATATCTT
>JAUWYA010000007.1 GCA_030616085.1 Candidatus Nealsoniibacteriota bacterium
GCAACCTTTCTAATGCTCCATCCCTGCCTTACAAGCGTTACAGCTTGCATTCTCACCCTGGGCAGATTAGGGTTTTTAGAGTATGCCATATACATACATTTTACACCATTGGGTGGTGCCAAGCTATTGAACCATTACAAAAGGGTTGACAAAAATATGAATATATGATATGATTAAGATATTCAAGAAGTGTTTTCTTGATGTAAAAATAGTACATGAAAAACTAAATATAGAAAGGGACAAAAAATGAGAATGTTTGTGACAATTCTATCAGTGTTGCTCATATTGGCTGGTTCTGTTTTTGTAGGAGAGTTGTGTGAGTATATTCTTAAAGCTATTGGACTGCCCAATTGGGTTTGCTTCTGGATTAGTTTGCTTATAGAAACCTTTTTGTTTATTTATTTAACATATAGGTTTCTTAAAGACGCAATAAGAGAAATTCCTGCTGACCCTCCGCACAAAGCCATACTTCTCTTTTTGGGCAAAAGGCAGGACAAGATTCTTGATGAGGGCTGGCGCTTGCTACCCTTCTATCAAATTATCTTTGACGTAATAGCTATTGATGTAACAAAAAACAATGAGGATTTACCGCCCCAAGAAGTAAAAACGCCAGATTTGGCTGATTTGAGTTTTGAAGTAAGTATTACTTGGTCAGCTGGTGGTTATTGGGACGAAGGAAAGAAAAAACAGATAGAGCTTTTGAATAATTATATCATGAGCGAGAAGGAAAAAGGCGTTAAGAAAATCTATAAAGATATTATCCAGAGTCGTTTGAGGGCTTGGGTTTTTGCCGAAGACGAAGGGCCTGCAACATGGCAAGAAGCTATAGGATGCAAAGATGAGATTATCGCCACTCTTGTTAAGGCGATTTTAGGGGATAATATTCCTGCTATTCCCTCTGATATTCCCACTAATGTTTTATTAAGATATTTTAGCGTTCCTCGTAAGGGCCCGTTAGAATATCAAAAGCAAAAATGGGGCAAACAAACAGAGCAAGGAAGCAACTGGGAGGGCATTGAAGCGCAATTGGAAAAGATAGGAGACAGTAAATTAGAGGAGCTTAAGAAAGCAATAAAGGAGAGACAGAATATTATAAGAACATTGAGAGAAGGAAACGGATCTCTTGTTCATAAGAAGCTTGGCATCACTATCCACTTACTTACTATCAACAACGTTGCTTTAGTGGGTCCAGTGGCAGAAGCTGTCCAGAAACGGGCTAAAGAAAAAGAAGAGGCTTTGGCAGAAAAAACAGAGATTGACCATCTGCTTAATATGATTGGGAAATTGAACAGAGAGGGCAAAATATCAAAAGAATTGGCCGCAGAGCTTGTTCAAACAGAACGAGGCAAGATTACCAAGAATGTAGATGAAAAAAAAATAAGCACTTCTCCAGAGCTAACCAAAATACTCAAAAAGCTTGCAAATGCCATATCTTAAATACAAAACCCTGTTTGTATTAAACATACAAACAGGGTTTTTCTATTTTATCTATTTTTTACTCGTCTTTCTTTTTTTATTTTTTTCTTTTGCGTTTTTCTGTTATATTTTTAAGTTTTTGCTCTTCTTTTTCTATTCTAGCTTTTTTTTCAGGTATATCTTCAAGGACTCTTGGTTTTCTTTCGCCTATGCTTCTAAGTTTTTCTACTTCTTTTTCTACTTTTCCTAAAACTACTGCTCCAACAGAAGTTCCAGATGGTGTTGCTCTTTGTACTGATGTTTTATATTTAGCGTGTTCTTCCCACCCCAATGATGTAAATCTTTCATTAGTGACAGCTTTAGCGATTCCTGGCGTTGATACATTATATTTCTTTGAAAGATGGTCCATATATTTGTCCCAGTTTTCTTTTTCTTTTGTTGGGTCAAGTTTTTTCTTTTCTACCCATTTTGAAATGATGTTATTAACAGTGTCTTGTCTTGCCATAACCCCTCCTTTCAGGTTTCCAAAGGCACGAAGCTGGTTTTCGCCACAGACAGCCATTACTATTTCCATTACTTCTTCGTTGTCTATTACTTCTCTTTCCATGTTTGCAATATCGCTAGGTTTGGCATTTATTATAGATTCTATCATTTTCTTTCTACCCGCTTCTTTTGACTTTCCAATTTTTGCCAAACGAGAATCCATTCTTAAAACCTTGCCTAAATTACCAGTTTTACTCATAAAGTCTAAAGCCTTTTTTGCATATTTATCATTTAAGAACCTTTTATCTTTGAACAGTCCTTCTTCATCTACCTTTTTTGTTTTCTTATTCCAGTATCCATATTTTTTCGCGTACGCTTTTACAAAATCCTGACTGTCGCCTCTGTCTCTTACAGCTGTGTCTAGCCAGGCAGCTGCTTCTTTAGGCGCAAGTTTTCCGTATGCAAGTCTTTCCATTCCTATGTCGCTAGGACCAGTATTTTGTTTCTTCGCTTCGTCCATCGCTACTCTAAATTCAGAGAATTTTCGTAATGGTTCAGGCCTAAACCATCTAAGGAATTTTGTGCGGTCCCAAGTTTTTGTTATCCCTTCTGCTGCATGGCGAGCAGTAGTAAGTTGAAGGAACCGTCTTTTACCCTCTTCGTCTTTTGATAGTACTTTTGGAATGAATTTTCTATCTGCCAAAGCCATGCCTTTCCAACTTTTCTTTGCTACCCATCCAGCGCTTTTTGCAGTGCCTCTTAAAGTTCCTCTGTCCCTTGCTTTGGCAAAATTTACTACTGTTGAAGCGCCTATGGCTGAGGTTTGGAGTCCGAAGACAAATCCAATGCCGAGAAAGATTGCTGAAACAAAATAAGGAAGAATTCCATTAAAAACAGCATTTCCTGCTGTTGATGGGATGCTAACTGCAGCGCCAGCCTGGATTCTAGTTACAAGAAGGAGTCCTAAATACAAGAAAAATCCGCAGCTTACTCCAATAAATGACCAGTTGATAAACTGTTCCCACCATCTGTCAAAATATTTCCTAGTAATTGGTAAAATATAGCAGGCAAAGGCTAAAGGAGAGAGAATGACTAATAACCAGATAACAAGATATCTTAATATAAAAATAACAGTGAAGAGCAATAAAATAAATGTTAAAACCCAAAGGAACGGAACCATAACAGCGAGTTGCGTGATAAATGGCCATGCGCTTTCAACTTCTGTTCGTTCATCAAAACCAGCAGAAATTTGTTCAACGCTTCTTACCATAGTTGCTCCAAAAGCATCTGCTTTTAAATCTTGGATAAAGAAGTTCATTACAATATTAGAAGCGTCAACAATTAAACCGCAAATAACCGGCGCAAAGTTTACTAAAAGAGCAACAATAATAAATGTTATTAAAAGTTTTTTTGTTTCATAACCAGCTAATCGCAAAATAGTGGCAATAGCAATATATACCAAAATTAAAACTAAAAGCATGTTGACAAATCCTTGAGTAACTCCTAATCCCGTTTCAATTATGGGATTAGCCTTTGGCCCACCAGGATTTGTATAAGAGTAGCTAATAAAATTAGGGCTTAGCACCCAATTTAAAAGAGAGCCAGTCAATCCTGTAAAAAACTTGGCTATATTTACAGCGAGCTTAATGATGAGAAATAAAATATATGTGCCGATCCCCTTTTTTAAATTATCTACCCATCCTGCCGAAGAAATAAAAGGGTAGAGAATTCCTAAGAGAATAGTAGAAGAAACAAATAGAGATTTTTTGATTCTTTGAATCATTAGATTATTTTACCCCGTTAGAGATTGTGAGACAAGTGCATAAAGATAAAGTTCTTTAATCTCTAACGGGGTTTAACATATTGGATAATTTAATCCAATTATTAATAAACAAAGTTTCAGCGCGCTGTGTTGGCTGGATGTTGTTTTTCAAAAGCAAATCATTAATCTCTTTCTTACTTAATTTTAACCCATTCGCTAGATTGTTGGCAAGTTGTTTTCTTGGATGAGAAAAGCCAGCTTTGACGATTTTGAAAAACAGGTCAATGTCAACATTTTTATATTTTTTCTTTGGAACTATTTTAATTATTGCTGAGTCAACTTTTGGTTGGGGGTAAAAAGATTTCTTTGAGATGTAAGAAATGATTTTTACATTAGCATAGAATTGGACAGAAACAGCTAAGATGTTCATTTTGGGGCTTTTGCCCCGTCTTCGCTCTTCAAGCTTCGGCGGGCGAGGGCATATTCTTTGAGCAACCTCTTTTTGAATAATTAAAATCATTTCTTTGGGAGGATTTTTTAATTCCAAGAATTTTCTAATAACTGGTGCAGTGATGTAAAAAGGTAGATTAGCTACTAATTTGTAATTTTGAATTTTGAATTTTGAATTTTGAATCAATTTTGAATTTTGAATTTTAAATTTTAATATATCTTGGTTGATTATCTCAATATTCTTAAGCTCTTTTAAATTTTCTTTGAGAGCTTCACACATCCGTGGATCTTTTTCTACTGCTATTACTTTTTTTACCGTCTTTGCTATTTCTTGAGTCAAAGCTCCTGTTCCAGGGCCAATCTCTAAAACAATATCTTTTGATTGGAGATTCGCTGTTCTTACGACTTTTTTGATAATCTGTTTATCAATCAGAAGATTCTGTCCAAGTCGTTTTATTGGTTTGATCTTATGTTTGATTCTCATTATTCAATGATAGCATGCTATGCTTCATAGAAAAAAGGGGTGTGGAAAAACTACTTGACCCCGTTAGAAGTTTTCCACTTCTAACGGGGTTGACCCCATTCTTTAATAGAGTTATAAAGAAGTAATATGGAAAACCCTGATGATGGTGATAATAATTTAAGCAAAGAGATTTTTTCTAATGCAAGCATGGTTTTGGTTGCTTTTTTATTTGCAGGTTTAACATTAGGATTAATTTCAAGTTTAAATTTGCCTAGTCAGATGTCAGCCAGTTTGATTTCTCAGGATTTGTTTGTTGAGCCAGCAAAGAATTTTCTTAGAGAATCTCCTAAAATGACTTTTATTCAAGATAACAGCATAATTGGGCTTTCTCCGCCAGCAACAATTACTCCTCAGGTTCTGGGAATTGTGTTAGGGAGTGTTGAAGATGAGATAGAAAGAAGAAATGAAATTATTGAGTATGTTGTTCAATCAGGCGATAGCCTTTCTTCTATTGCAGTTAAATATGATATTTCTCTTAATACGATTTTATGGGCTAATGATTTAAGCTCAAAATCAATAATTAAGATTGGCCAGAAACTTATTATTCTTCCAATTTCAGGGGTTGTCCATCATATTAAAAACGGAGACACCTTAAGCGAGATCGCAAAGACATATAAAAGCAATAGTTCTGAAATTATTGCCTTTAACGAACTTTCAAGCGAAGGGGATATCTTTATAGGTGATATTTTGGTTATTCCTAACGGGAAAATGCCTCCTCCAAAAAGCACGTATTATGCTTCTCCCCAAGTTCCTATTGGCTCAAGTTATTTTATTTGTCCTACTGCCGATTGCAGAGTTACTCAAGGGCTTCATTGGTATAATGCTATTGACTTTGGAGCTAAATGCGGATCCTTGATTTATGCTGCTGCAGCAGGCACAGTGCAAAGAGTAGAATACGGCTGGAATAGCGGAGCTGGAAATTATATTACAATTTTGCATCCTAATGGAGTAGTAACAATGTATGGACATGTTCAGAAGAGTTTAGTTTCTCCTGGTCAGGAAGTTTCTCAAGGAGAGATGGTTGGTTTAATAGGAGGTAAGCCAGGAAGTCCAGGAGCTGGACTTTCCACTGGATGTCATATTCATTTTGGCGTACGCGGCGCTCGTAATCCTTTTGCAAGGTAGTGGATAGTGGATAGTGGGTAGTTAAGGAGTTAAGCTCCTTTTTTTGTTTGTTTGACATGTTTTTTTGAAAAGCTATAATAAAATTGTATGGAGAATCAAAATAATCAAAATAATATTACAATTGGAGATTTAGCTAGAATGGTGCAAAAGGGGTTTGAAGAAACAGCCAAAAAAGATGAGGTTAATATGCGATTTGATAAAGTTGAAGATCGTTTGGAAACAATAGAGAAGCTTCTCATTGTCAATCACCGCCAAAGAATAGAAAAATTAGAAACAGAAGTAAAGGAGTTAAAAGAGCTTTTAGCCGTTAAATAAATTTAAGGAGTTTAGTTTTTTGAAATAGCCCTATCTTTGAAGGGTTTTCTTTTTTCTAAAAATTTGCTATGATTAGATTAATGAAGAAAGTATTTCTAATAATCTTTTTGAGCTTGTTGTTTTTTTCTTTTTTTGTTCCAAATTTAATTTTAGCTGGAGGAACAGGTTGTCCTACAGAAGGATTAGTTCCTTGCGGTAATGTTGATACTTGTCCTTGTGAGCTTTGCGATTTTTTTGTAATGATTGACAACTGGATTAAAGGTCTTTTGTTTCTGGTTGTCCCGCCTTTAGCAGTTTTAATGATAGCAATTGGCGGTGGAATGTATATTATTTCCCAGGGTAATCCAGAAATGCTTTCTCGTGCAAAAAGATTATTTACAGCAGTTGTTATTGGCCTTTTGATAATTTATGGCGCTTGGCTATTTGTTAATACATTTTTAATGGCAATTGGAGTAGCTGAATGGACAGGTTTAAAAGAGGGCTGGTGGATAATCCCCTGTGATTAATCGCCCCCATAGTTTAATTGGAAAAGCAATAAGGGTCCGTAGCTCAATTGGTGGAGCAGATCCCTCTTAAGGATAAGGTTGAGCGTTCGAGTCGCTCCGGACCCACAAAAATATGTTAACAACAGAAGAAAAAACAAAAATAATTGAAAAGTACAAACTGCATAACGCAGACACCGGATCTGATGAGGTTCAGATTGCTTTGCTTTCCGAAGAGATTAAACAATTGCTTTCTCATTTGAAAAAGCATTCTAAAGACTTTCATTCTAAGAGAGGGCTTTTGAAAATGGTTTCTAAAAGAAGAAAGCTTTTAAAGCATTTACAAAAAGAGAACGAGAGAAGATATAATAAAATTGTTAAGGCAATAGGGTTAAAAAAATAACAAATAACAAATTTCTAATTTCTAATAAAATTCCCAATGTCAAAATCCAAATGCCAAAAGTTTGACATTAGTTATTAGGATTTAGACATTTTTAGATTATGGTATTTAAACACATTGGACAGCGCGTTGGAGTATTAATAGATGTTCAGAATCTGTATCATTCAGCTAAAAACTTATACAACGCCCGGGTTAATTTTCAAGAGGTTTTGAAGCTAGGAGTGAGCGGAAGAAGCTTAATAAGGGTTTTTGCTTATGTGGTTAGCACAAAAACAGGAGAGGAAAAGCCATTCTTTGATGCTTTGACTAAACTTGGCATTGAAACAAGAGTGAGAGAGCTCCAGGAATTCTACGGAGGCCAGAAAAAAGCTGACTGGGACGTTGGAATAGTTATTGATGCCATTAGGATAGCCCCGAGCATTGATGTTTTGGTTCTTGCTTCAGGAGACGGCGACTTTATCTCTTTGGTTGAGTATTTAAAAAATCAAGGAAAAAGAGTAGAGATTATTGCTTTTGGCAAATCTTCTTCATCTCGCTTAAGAGAAATATGCGATGAGTTTATTGATTTGGAGAAATCGCCAAAAAAGTATTTATTAAAGAAATAACAGCGATACCAATAATACCAATGAACATACCAATGATACGAATAAAAATAAAAAACATTAGTATAATTGGTATGTAATTCGTATATTAGTATCGCTTATTTATGAAGTTTAGTTTAAAATTAGACGGGAAAAACATTGAAGTTGAAACTAATAGTTTAGCTGAACAAGCAAATGGAAGCGCTTTGGTTCGCTGCGGCGATACTTTAGTTTTAGCTACTTGCGTAATGAGCAGGCAAAATCGAGAAGACCTCGATTTTTTTCCTTTATTTGTTGAATACCAAGAAAAATATTATGCAGCAGGAAAGATTAAAGGCCCCAGATACATTAAAAGAGAAAGCAGGCCGTCTGATGAAGCAGTTTGCAATGGTAGGTTAATTGATAGATGTATTAGGCCAAGATTCCCTAAGGGCCTAAAAAGAGAAATTCAGGTGATTATAACAGTTCTTTCTTGGGATGGTGAAAATGATCCAGATCTTCTTGGGCTAATAGCCAGTTCAATCGCCTTATCTATCTCTGATATTCCATGGAATGGTCCATTAGGAGCAGTAAGGGTCTGCAGAAAAGACAACAACTTTATTCTAAGCCCTTCTTATGAACAAAAAGAAGGCGCTGATATGGATATTGTTTTTGCAGGACTTTGTCATGACAAAGAATTCTTAATTAATATGATTGAAGGAAGTTTTCAGCAAATAGAAGAAAAAGCAATTTTAGAGGCGTATGATTTTGCAGAAAAGCGTATTAAAAAGATTATTGACTTTCAAAACGATATTAAGAAGAAAGCTGGAAAAGAAAAAACTGTTTTAGAGCCAAGCGCGCAAGATCCTGATTTAGAAAAAGAAATCAAAAAGTTTTTAAACGATAAGTTTGAAAAAGCGTTTTTCCAAAAAGATAAAATCAAGAGATCAGAACAGCTTGACGATTTAACAAAAGAGCTTAGCTTTTTCATTGAGGATAAATATGAAGATAATAATAAGTTAAAATATGCTTTAAGCTTTTTAGACGAAGAAGCAGATAGATTAGTTCACGAAAATGTTATAAAATATGATAAAAGGGTTGATGCGAGAAAGTTGGATGAAGTCAGGAAGATTGCTTCAGAAGTAGGACTTATTCCAAGAACTCACGGGTCAGGATTGTTTTCCAGGGGTCAAACTAAAGCATTGTCTATTCTAACCTTAGGCGGTCCAGGCGATCAGCAGTTAATAGAAGGAATGGAAATTGTCGGGGACAAGAGATTCATGCACCATTATAATTTCCCTCCTTATTCGTCTGGAGAAGTAAAGCCAGTAAGAGGCCCTGGAAGAAGAGAAATCGGCCACGGCGTATTAGCTGAAAAAGCGCTTTTGCCTTTGCTTCCTAATGTTGAAGAGTTCCCATATACAATAAGGATTGTATCTGAGATTGTTTCCTCAAACGGTTCAACGTCAATGGCTTCTGTATCCGGCTGTTCATTAGCTTTAATGGACGCAGGAGTTCCTGTAAAAGGATTAGCCACTGGAATTGCTATTGGTTTGATTAAAGATGAAGAAACAGGGAAATACAAATTATTAACTGATATTCAGGGCCCGGAAGATCATCATGGAGATATGGATTTTAAAGTAGCCGGCACCAGGCAGGGAATTACCGTTGTTCAAATGGATGTAAAAGTTGATGGAATAAGCAGAAAGATTATAGAAGGAGCATTAGACAGGGCCAAGAAAGCAAGATTTGAGCTTTTAGATGTAATGGAGAAAACCATATCAAAGCCCAGGGCTGAGCTTTCTCCCTATGCTCCACGTATCTTCACTATCCAAATTAATCCAGATAAAATTGGGGAACTAATAGGACCAGGAGGAAAAGTTATTAATAAAATTATTGATGAAACAGGGGCAGAAATAGATATACAGGACTCAGGCCTTGTATTTGTTACCTCAGAAAAGAAAGAGGCAGCTGAAAAAGCAGTTGACCTGATAAAGAATATTACAAGAGAAGTTAAGGCTGGAGAGGTTTTTCAAGGAAAGGTAAAAACGATTTTAGACTTTGGGGCTTTTGTTGAAATTTTACCAGGTCAAGACGGATTAATTCATATATCTAAATTATCTGATAAAAGAGTAGAAAAGGTTGAAGATGTGGTAAAAATAGGAGATGTGGTTTCTGTAAAGGTGATTTCTGTTGACGATCAAGGCAGAATTAATTTAACGTTATTGAAATAAGAACCATGCCAGAAGAAGAATTTATTAAAAAAAACGCTATCAGGACAATGAAAAAAGATATCGCTCGTCTTCGGCAGGAAGCTTTTAAGAAGGGCGTGGCTGTTTCTGAAAAAAGCGTTATGGTAAGAGCAAAAGAAGAACAGAAGAAAAAAGAAGAAGGAGAAAGAAGAAAAATAGCAGAACAAAGGAGGAGGGAAAAAGAAGCTGAAAAATTAAAAGAACTAGAAAGACAGGGAATAAGAATGGAGGAAGAAGAAAAGGCTGCTGCTAAAGCTTTGACAGAGGAAGAAGAAAGAAAGAGGAGAGAGCAAGAAGCTAAGAAAGCTGAACAAGCTGAAAGAGATAAAGGAACTGAACAGCTTAAGCAAGTTAAGCAAGTTGAAGAAGTTGAAAAAGCAAAAAGTAGAATAGATATTCTTTTTGAGCAAAGACAAGAGTTTAAAAGAGAAAAAGCCGAGCTTAAGAAAAAGATCCAAGAATTGGCTCAAGAGAAACAACCATTAGAATCGCGTAGAACAGCGGCTTTGGAAGAATTGCAAAGAGTGAAGAAAGGTTTTCAATCTATTGCAGTCCAAGAAAAGAAAATTGAGGAAACCCAAAGACTGATTGAAGAAAAAGAAAGAGCGGCAAGAGCACCAAAACAGAAAAGACAGATAGAAAAACAAAGATGGATAATAGAAGAAAAGCGCAGGGAGTTAGAAAAGAAAAGATGGCCTTGGGATGAAAAGATAAAACAGTTGGATGCTAAAATACAAAGAATTGAAGCTCAAACCAGTCAAACAGAGCTTAAAGAAAAAGAATTATTTGCAAGGCAGACAGAAATTACTGGGAAAGAGACAAAGATTCAATTAGAATTAGAAAAAATTGAATTGGAAAAAGACCTCAAGAATTTTGAAGAGTTTGGAGCATCGCTTGAATTAAAGAAAGCTGAACTTTTTAACAAGATAAATAAAGTTCAAGTAGATTTAAAAAATGTTCTGGCAGAAGAAGGAAAGATTGAAGGAGAGAAGAGAGTGATTGAGGAAGAAGAAAGAACAACCAAGGACTTGGCTAGAAAAAAAGAATTAGAAAAGGAAAGATGGAGCGTAGAAGAAAAAAGAAGAGAAATTGAAACAAAAAGATGGGAGATAGAAAAAACAAAACAAAAATTAGAATCTCAAATAAAAAAATTAAAGAGCAGATTCCAGGTTATAACAGAAAAAAGAGACAATATAACTGCTAAGATAGCAGATATAGACAAAAAGATAGAAGGAGGATCTAAAGAGCCAGAAAAAATAGTTGAACAAAAACCTGAACAAAAACCTGAGCAAGAACCAATCTCTGCTTCTGCGCCGACTGAAAGAGAAGATAGAATTGCAGAAGCTAAAAAAAGAATTGAAGCATTGCGGAAAATAGCAAAGGAGGGAAAAAAAGAAGAAAAAGAAGAAGAAAAAGAAGAATCTGCTGTTGCTAAAGCTATGGCGGCCAAGGAGCAAGAGAGAATAAAACAAGAAATAGAGAAAAAAAGAAAAGATGAAAAAAGAATTGCAAAAGAGCAAAGAAGGAAAGAATTATTGGAGAGAATGAAATCACCATTAAGCATTAAAAAAGAACCTATAAAAGTTTCTCCAAAGCCATCTCCAGAATTAGTTAGGGTTGTTTCTAAAAAACCAACTATTAGGGAAAAACTTTGGGTCAGAATTTTAATTGTAAGCATTATTTTAGTTCTCTTAGCTGGTGTTGGTACTTTTTGGTATTGGTTTTTTAGAGTAAGAAGTCAAACCCCTATTCCGTCAGATGAAACATCGGAAGAAGAGATTCTTCCAGGAGAAGAAGAGGAAGAGGAGGAAGAAGAAACACCTTCCGAAGAGATAGCCTTGGTTTTTGTTAGCGAGGCTCTTGAGGTTCCTTTAAGGGTAAGACAAGGGCCGGGAGCTGACGATTCTGTAATAGGCGCAGTTTATGCCGGAGAAAGTTATCCATTGTTGGAAGAGCTTGAGGGGTGGTATAAAATAGAGTTTGAAGATGGCAAAGAGGGCTGGATATCAGCCACATATTCGCATAAAGCAATAGAAAGCACTCCATGATTAAAAAATTACTTTTAGAATTAAAAGGAAAATTAGAAGAACAAAAAGCTTCAATTGAAGCTGAACTCGGAAAATTTGCTAAAAAGGACGAGAATCTTAAAGGAGATTGGGATACAAAATTTCCTAAAGCAGATGGCGGTATAGGCGGCCAGGTTTTAGAGGATGCGGCTGACCAGGTAGAAGAATATGTGAATTTGCTTCCTGTTGAACATAATATGGAGCTTCGGCTCCAGAGCATTAATTTGGCTTTAGAAAAGATAAAAAAAGGCGTTTATGGAAAGTGTGAGAATTGCGGCAAGAACATTGATGAAGAGCGATTAAGGGTTTTGCCTGAAGCTCGTGAATGCAGCAAATGCGGAAAGTAAAAAAACGCCTCGCGAATAAGGCGTTTTTTGATTGGAGCCAGTGGGCTTCGAACCCACTACCTCCGCGGTGCAAAAGCGGTGCTCTACCAGTTTGAGCTACCTCCCCTTAAAAAGTTTTCCAGATTTAATATTAGTTTTGTTTAATAATGAAATATTTTTATTCATATTTTTAAAAATTTTCTTTTACAAAATGTGGTTTGAGCCGATATTTTTTAAAAAAATAATTCTCAGGATTTTATCTAAGGAGCCTTTTTAGTTTTTCATAGAAGTTTTCTCTTGGTCCGATTAAATGGACGATTATTAGCTTTTGGGATTTATCAATATTATCAATAGTATACGCTAAGCGATATTCGACGCCTTTGAATTTGATATGAAAAGAGTATAAAAAATGGAGAGATCCAGAAAGTTTCTCTCCGAGATAAGGATTTTCTTTGAGCTCTTGAGACTGCTTAATAATTTCTTCTCTAATTTGTTTTGGCAATTTCTTTGCTGTTCTTTTAGCTGAAGGAGTAATAACAATTTGAAACATACTTATTTTAAAATGTTTTCAATCGGCTCAAATTTTCTTTCTCTTGCCTCTCTTAAACTTTCTGAAAGCTGGCCAAGAGATTTTTTGTCAAGCAAAATTTCTAATGTTTCAAGCTCCGAGGGGGTTAAAATATCCTTCAATGCTAAAAGAGTAAGAACTGCTTCTCTTGCTTTTTCAAAAACTTGAACACGCATTGGTGGACGGTCCAAAACCTTTGGAGAATTGTTATTAGTCATACTATTTTTAGTATAGATTATTTGAAAATTATGTCAATAGTGCCCCTGGAAGGATTCGAACCCTCAACTACTGCTTCGAAGGCAGTTATGTTATCCATTATACCACAGGGGCATGTCGTAATTCTACCAGAAAAATTGAAAAAAATCAATAAGTTAATAAGCTTCGAAAACAAAATTTTTCAAATCGAACCCCCTTCTCGTCCGCCTTTGGCGGACTCGTCGCGCCCAAACCCCACGATTTGAAAAACTTGTTTTCTTCGCTTTATATTGAATTTTCTGCCAAATTCAGATAGAATGGATTATGATGGGCATACCAAAAAATGTAAAGTCTGTTGTTGAGAAATTAGAGAAAAAAGGTTTTCAGGCTTATTTAGTGGGCGGCTGTGTTCGTGACTTAATTCGTGGAGTTGAACCAGGAGATTGGGACATAGCAACTAATGCCAATCCAGAAGAGATTAAGAATCTTTTTCCTAAAAGCTTTATGAATAATAAATTCGGAACAGTAACTATTGGAGACCTGCCTCGCAGCAAGGCGGGAATCGAAATTACTCCTTTTAGAACAGAAGAAAAGTATACTGATAAAAGGCATCCAGATAAGGTTAAATGGGCAAAGACGATTGAACAAGATCTTACTCGGAGGGATTTTACTGTTAACGCAATAGCCCTTCGACATAGCTCAAGGCAAGCTCTTAAAATTATAGATCTATTCAAAGGGCAAGATGATTTACAGAAAAAGATTATTAAGGCGGTTGGGAAAGCTGAAGATAGATTTTCTGAAGATGCCTTAAGAATGCTTAGGGCAGTTAGATTTGCCGCTGCTTTAGATTTTAAGATTGAGGAGAAGACAGCTAAAGCAATCAAAAAGAATGCTCCATGGCTTCAGGCAATTTCTAAAGAAAGAATAAGAGACGAGGTTTTAAAGATTATTATGGCAGAAAAAGCAGCTGATGGCATAGAGCTTTTAAAAGAAACAGGCCTTTTAAAGCATATAATTCCTGAGCTTGAAGAAGGATATAAGGTGAGCCAGAATAAGCATCATATCTATGGATGCTATGAGCATGCTATTCTTTCTTTGAAATACGCAGCAAAGAAGAACTTTAACAAATATGTTAGATTAGCTTCTTTGTTCCATGATATTGGCAAGCCCAAAGCAAAGAGAGGCCAGGGTCCTAATGCTACTTTTTATAGCCATGAAGTAATAGGAGCAAGGATGACAGCCCAGATATTAAATCGCTTGCGTTTTTCCAAAAAAGACATTGAAAAGATTGTCAAACTGGTTCGCTATCACCTATTTTACTATAATGTTGATGAGGTAACTGAAGCATCAGTGAGAAAATTAGTGCGTAATGTAGGCCCTGAAAACATAGACGAACTTTTAGAAGTCAGAATGGCAGACAGAATTGGCTCTGGTTGTCCTAAAGCAGAGCCGTATAAGCTCCGTCATCTCAGGTATGTAATTGAGAGAGTTTCCAAAGATCCAATTTCAGTGAAGACGTTGAAGTTTAGCGGTGACAATGTAATGAAGATCTTGTCTATTAAGCCAGGACCCAAGATTGGTTGGATATTGGATACTTTATTCGGTTATGTTTTAATTGATCCTAAAAAGAATAAAAAAGATTTCTTAGAAAAAGAGATTAAGAGATTAGGTAAATTATCAGACAAGAAACTTAATTCTTTAGCTCAAGACGCAATAAAGGAAAGAAATCAGGTTGAAACAAAACAAGACAAAATGACAAAAGAGAAGTATTGGGTAACTTAACGGGGTGTAGTGTAATGGTAGCACGAGTTCTTCGGGAGAATTTAGTTTGAGTTCGAATCTCGGCACCCCGACACTTGGGCCTGTAGTTCAGTGGCAGAATACTACATTCGCATTGTAGAGACGGCAGTTCAAATCTGCCCGGGTCCACTATGAAAAAACTATTACTTGTTGATAAAAAGGATAAAGTCATTGGGTTTGAGACAAAAGAAAATTGTCATCAGGGCAAAGGAATTTTGCACCGCGCTTTTTCTGTATATATCTTCAATAACAAGGGCCAGCTTTTAATTCAACAGAGAAGCAAGTTTAAGCCATTGTGGCCTCTTTATTGGTGGGCACCCACCTGCTGCAGCCATCCTCGCAAGGGTGAAGGATATATAGATGCAGGAGAAAGAAGACTGAAAGAAGAGCTTGGCTTTACTTGCTCTCTTAAAATGATTGATAAGTTCCAATATCAGGCAAGATATAAAAATGTTGGGTCTGAGAATGAAATGTGCGCAATTTTAATTGGGACGCATAGCGGCAAAGTAAAAGCAAATTCTAAGGAAATAGCTGATTGGAAATGGATTAATGTTAATAGATTGAAGGATGATTTTAAGAAGAATCCTGATAAATATGTTCCTTGGCTGAAAACCGGCTTTAAAAGATATTTAAAAATAAAAGAGAAAGAAGAAAAGAGTCAAAAGCAATTGGATTTATTTTTAAAACAAACAGCAGCAATAGTTAATCCAGTGATTCAAGAACTTTTAGAATCATACATTGATAAGAAATTTCATAAACTTATTAATTATCAGGCAGCTACTGGCGGCAAAAGAGCAAGACCGGCTTTAACAATTATTTGTTCTAAACTTTTAGGAGGAAAAATAAAAGATGTTTTATATCCGGCAGCTGGGTTAGAGATTCTGCATAATTCTACTTTAATTGTTGATGATATTATTGACCACGCCCGATTAAGGAGAAAAAAGCCAACTACTTTGTTTAAGTTTGGCCAATCTGTTGCTGAATGTATGGGATTGGATTATTTAACAACTGCTTTTCAAGGAGCCAATCGTTCTACATCTCCAGTCGAAATTTCAGAGATTTTTGCTGGAACATTAAAAACAATTGTAGATGGTGAAATCTTAGATATTTTATTTGAACAACGAGGAAGACAAGAAGAACCATATATTGCTAAAAATCGCTATAACAGAATTACCAATCAAGAATATTACAAAATGATAGCGAAAAAAACAGCTGCTTTGTTTCAATGTTGTTGTGAGGTTGGGGGGATTTCAGCTGGAGCAACAAAAAAGCAATTAAAAGCATTAAAAGATTACGGGTTTAATCTTGGCATGGCTTTTCAAGTTAGAGATGATATTCTTGATATATTCGGTAATGAGAAAAAGTTTGGCAAAAAGATTGGAAAGGATATAGAAGAAAGAAAATTAGGCAATATTGTTATTCTTTCTGCTTTAACTGAACTTTCAAAATCAGACAAAGAAAAGATTCTTAAGATAATTAGAAAGAAAGAGATTAAAAACAAAGATATTAAAGAAGCAATAAAATTAATTAAGAAAACGCGAGCTTGTGAAAAAGCTTGTGATTTGGCAGAGGAGTTTTCAGCAAAAGCCAAAGAGCAATTAAAGCTTTTGCCTCAAAATAAATGGAATAAATCTTTAGAAAATCTTGCTGATTTTGTAGTTCAGCGAGAAAAGTAAGAACCTGACTTCGTCAGAACCTTGATTCGCTAAAGTATAAATATATATTCTTAAATTAAACAATATGACAAAAAACAAAACAATTGAGATTAACTCAAAAGAACAATTTGATATTGTTGATTTAACTGATGAAGTTGCATCTTTTGCAAGAGAGAGCAAAATTAAAGATGGTTTAGTAAATATTCAAAGCTTGCATACAACTGCTGTTGTTCTTGTTCAGGAAAATGAGCCGCTGCTTTTAGAAGATATTAAGAAATCTTTGGAAAGAATTGCTCCCCAGAACATAGATTATAATCATGATGATTTTAGCAGAAGAACAGTGAATATGTGTGATGATGAATGCCGTAATGGCCATAGTCATTGCAAAGCAGTGTTTTTGCCAACATCTGTAACTTTAAATCTAATTGATGGCCAGATGCAACTTGGCACTTGGCAAAAGATTTTATTCATTGAATTAGACAGAGCCAGACCAAGAAAAATCCAAATCCAAATCCTCGGAGAGTAAAATAATATATGAATAATAAAGAAGCTAAAGATTTTATTAATTTAGGAGTGGTTGTTAATGATAAAGATGAGGTTTTGATGATTCGTCGGGTAAAAAAAGAACCAGGGAAAGAGGGATCAGTTTTAGAGTGGGCTTTTCCAGGAGGCAAGCAGATACTGAATGAAAACAGAGAGGATTGCGTTAAAAGAAATATATTAAGTAAAACTGGTTATGATATTGATCCAATTAGACAAATAGTTTTGAGAATAGAACACGCTCAATTTCCTATAATGGTAGCTTATCATCTTTGTAGATTGAATTCAGAAAAACCTATTGCTAAACCCAAAGAGCCACATGAAATAGCTGAAATTAAATGGGTTAAAAAACAAGAAATCAAAAACTTGATTACAACTCATCTTAATGAAAAAGTCAGTCAAGAACTTGGCCTAGAATAAAACTAAGTCCAGCTTAGTTTTAAAAGATCGTCTTTTAGGCGATTTTTTGCTTGCTCTGAGCGAAGCGAAGGGGTAGAATAAAAATATGGAACTTTTGGATGATGTAAAAATTGTTTGGATTTATATGAGAAAGTATAAAAAAGCAGTTATAAAAACTGTTGTTTTAGCTATATTCTTTGCATTAATTGGTGCTTTTACTCCATATATTTACGGTCGTTTAGTTGATACTGTTTCTGCTGATCCTTCTATTTCTTTTATTGTTTTTGCCTTGCTTGGTATTTGGGTATTGATGAGTTTGTTATCAGCCTTTTTTAGAAGAATTATTTCTATTAGAGGAGAATTTATTTCTATAGACATTCTTAGTGATTCAATTTGCGAGGAGGCAAGTCATATTATAAATTTGCCTTTAAGCTTTCATAGAGAAAAAAAGGCAGGAGAAATACTTTCTAAAATTACTCGGGCTGGAGAATCTTTAAGAAATATTGTTGGTGAAATATTCTTTTGGCTTTTTCCGCAATTTTTAACAGTTTTCGTTGCTTTAATTGTTCTGCTTTTTATAAATTGGCATTTATTTTTAGGAGCTTTAATCGTTTTTCTTCTATCAATGGGAATAACAATATATAGGACCTCAGGCATTGTTAAGAATGAAAGAGAATTAAGCAAGAGGTTTGAAATTGGCGTGGGAAACTTGAATGATTCCTTTTTAAATATGCAAACTATTAAATCTTGTGGAGCAGAAGATTTTCAAAACGCAAAAATTAGCAAGTCATATAAAAAAGATATATCTTCAATTTTTAAAAACCTTATCTTTATTTGGGATAACACTATTTTATTCCAGCAGATTATTTTTTCTTTAGGGTTTGTAACCATCTTCGGTTATGCGATTTTTCTTTTAGGCGCTGGAAAGATTTCTAACGGTGTATTAGTAATGTTTTTGGGTTATTTAATCCTTATGCGCGCTCCACTAAGAATGCTTATTTGGCAATGGCTTAAAATTCAAAAAGGATTGATTTCTATTAAAAGAGCGAGGGAGCTTCTTGATTTAAAAACAGAAGATTATAATAAAAATGGAAAAATTTTAGAACATGTTCAAGGAAAAATTGAGTTTAAGAATATTGGTTTTAGCTATGAGAGAAAACAGCCTGTTTTGGATAATATTAGCTTTACTGCCCTGCCGGGCCAAAAAGTTGCTTTAGTTGGAGGAAGTGGTGAAGGGAAAACAACAACAGTAGATTTGCTTTCTCTTTATTTTATTCCTACGAAAGGAAAGATATTAATTGACGATATTAATATCAAAGACTTTAAGCTGGAATTTTTAAGAAGTATTATTGCTTATGTTCCTCAAGAGATAATTCTATTCAATGATACAATAAAGAACAATATATTATATGGAAAACCAAAAGCAACAGAGAAAGAAATTATACAATCAGCAAAAGCAGCTAATATTCATCATTTTATTGAAACATTACCAAAAAAGTATAACACTTTAGTAGGCGAAAGAGGAATCAAGCTTTCTACCGGTCAAAAGCAGAGATTAGCCATTGCAAGAGCTATAATCCGTAATCCTAAGATTTTAGTTTTAGACGAAGCAACCTCTTCTTTAGACGTTGCTTCAGAGAAGCTAATTCAAGAAGCTTTAGAAAGATTAATAGAGAATAAAACCACTTTTATAATTGCCCATCGTTTAAGTACTGTGAGAAAAGCTGATAAGATTTTAGTTTTGGAAAAAGGAAAAATAATTGAAGCAGGAAATCATCAAGAATTGATGAAAAAGAAAGGCGCCTATTTTAAATTTTATAATCTTCAATTTTCTCAAGAATAAAACTTAACCAAGTTAAGTTTAATCAATAAAAAATGAATGAATATAAAAATAAATTTGAGCTTTGTGTAAGAGCTATAATTCAAGATGCTGACAGGATTTTGGTTTGTAAGAACAAAGAAAATGATTACTATTATTTTCCCGGCGGCCATATTGAATTCGGCGAAACGGCAAAACAAGCTTTGATCCGTGAATTAAACGAGGAATTAGAGATATTAGTTAAAAGGGTTTCTTTTATTGGCGTGGGAGAAAATATTTTTAATCAAGAAGGTCAAGAGTATCATGAGATTAACTTAGTTTTTGAAGTTTTGGCAGATGAGGTAGAAGATAAAAGCAGAGAAGATGAAATAGATTTTTTCTTTTTTGATAGAGAAAAGTTTTCAAAAGAAGAAGTTTTACCTATTTTTTTAAAAGAGGCTATAATTAAATGGCGAAAAGATAAAAAACTCTTTTGGTTAGAACAAAATTAAGTAACTTAACTTTTTGTTTTTTTAACAAAAAAAAGAAAACCGAGACAAAAATCTCGGTTTTTTAAAAAAACTAAATTATCTGAAGATTTTTCTGTATTGTATTACCAGAAACAATCCAATAATTAATACAGAAACTCCTAAAATTTGCAAGGAGAAAGCAAGAGGCCAGATTTTCAAGAAGAGCCCGAATAGACTTAAGAAGAAAAAACAGGCAAGTCCAGCAACAGCTGATTTAATAGAAATAACCGTTGCCCTGTTTTTACTATCTATGTGATGGTTTAAGAATCCTCCCAAAAACGGCTTAACAAAGCCTCTTACAATATTCTGCAGAAAAGTCATACTTATCATTATTTTTGAAACAAAAGTTCCCATAAGTAGAATAGGCGCTCCTATTAACAGAATCATACTTACTATTGAGGATCGTTCATTTATTTTCTTTTCTAATATATATGCGTAGCAGCTAAAAAACCAGGCAATAATGTTAAAGAAGAAAAATACTATACCGTAATAGCGTAAATCAAGCTCTACTAATTCAAAATATGGATTATATGAAAAAAACCATATTTTGGAGGATACGCTAATTAAGGTTGCAAAAGCAATAATCCATTTTATTTTTTTGCGACTCTTTACAAACAAAATGCTTATTTTCATTAAGTCTTTCTGCTTTTTGAAATTGTATTTTTCTGTTTGCATCGGTTCTTTAAAAGAGGCAACTATGAAACAAGAGATAAATATGCCTGGAATCGAAAGCATAAAGGGGATTCTGATGTTTATCTCTGACAGAAATCCGGCAAAAAGAGAACAGACAGCTGTAGTCAGCAGTAGATTTCCAAAAGCTGCGCCTTCAATTTTTTTATACTCATTTTCTCTACCTACTTTTTTAAGAGAGTCATAAAGAAAAGCAGAGTCTGCTCCAGATCTCATAGAAAGACTTATCATCCAAAGAATGTTAGATATCCATACATAAACGGGTGAACCGGCGATTGTGAGAAATATTTTACTACCCAGCATTAGAAGTGTTCCCAAAAGTATAGTCTTTTTTCTTCCGATGAGATCAGCTAGTGCTCCACTCGGTATTTCTAACAACACAAGGCCTCCTACAACAATTGCTTCCATGATATAGATGTGCGACAGACTCATTTTGCCTGCATGTTGAAGGTAGAATATAAGAGTTGGGCCTATAAAAAGAGGTTCAACTAAGACAAAAAACCATTTGTATAAACTTACATTTCTTTTTACTTCTACTTCATTCATTTTATTTCTCCTTTTATTTAATTGTTAAAGTTCTGTTTCGCTTAAAACAAAAACTCCAGCTTTCATTTAGCCGGAGCTTTTTTAATAGAAGTTAAGATTTTCTACGAAATTATATTAAAACTGCCGCGGCTAAACAAAAGAATCTGTGTGTCTGGATTAGAAACAACAAAATGACCATAATTATTCATGGCCCAAATTATTTTATTTAACTTATAGCAATTTATTTGTTGCATATATTTACTTTACACTTCTATTAAAGCAAAAACAAATAATGATGTCAAGCTTTTTAGGGCTGAATTCAACCTTCTAACGCAAACTTCCGATTATTGATTAATTCGTAAAAACACTCTAATGAGGTTAAGTATTTAAGGGCTTTCCTAGGACGATTATTTAATCTCTCCTCAATCTGTCTAAGTTTTTTAATAGGTACTTCTCTAAAGTCTACTGTTTTCTTTCCTTTGGGAAAATATTGCCTAATCAAACCATTAGTAAAAAACGCTCCTGACCCCATTTTTCAAATTAGTAAAAAACGCTCCTGACCCCATTTTTCTTTCCCATTTTTCTTTCTTTGTATAAATTTAGATCCGCGCTATAATATAATAAAAATAAACAATTAATTTTATGTCAATAGTTACCTTCAAATATGATATAAAAAAAGATGCTTGGAGTTGGGTGCATATTGCAAAAAAAAAACAAACAAACAAACAAACAAAAGCTATTGGGGCCTTAATTGGCGTCCGCAAGTTGCCCATATTCCGGATGATTTATTATCTAAAATTTCGAAATTAAGCTTTTCTAAAGCCCAAACCGTTGTTGAAGAACACTTAAGGAACCATTCTAAGAGAAAATATCGAGAATTAGTAATTAACGAAGAAATAAGTTCACTTAGGAAAATTTGGGGTAGAGCTGAGAAGAAATATTTTAACACCCTTTCAGCTGTTACTAAAAAACCAATATATAGGAATACATTTAAGTGTTTTTTAACAACAGGTTTTATGTGTCCTTATAACAAAAGAGAAAATTGGTTTATGGTATCAATATGGCATAGTTTGCCATTTTCGATAACAACAATATGTCATGAGCTATTGCATTTTCAATTCCTACATTATTATAAAGATTATTTAAAAAAGGAAGGTCTTAACAATAGACAAATAGAAATATTAAAAGAGGTCTTAACTTTTTTATTAAATGAACCAGAATTTAAAAAGATTATTCTAGTTGAAGATAAAGGTTATCCTGACCATCAGAAATTAAGAAAAGCATTAAAGAAAGTATGGCAAAACGATAAAGACTTCGATGTATTTTTAGAAAAGACAATAAGAATTATGAAAAAGTAAAGATAGTTTAAATTAATCTTAGCAAAATCATACAAAGTATTAGAGTAAAAACAAGAAGCTAAGCTTCTTATTTTTTGTTTTAGCCATTATTTTATTTATGGTATAATTGAATTCAAAAATTTGACAAGATTGTTTGATATTGTTAGAGTAAAATTAGTTGCCGGGAGCTTTTCTCGGTTTTAACAATTGAATAATTTCAGAAATGAAAGGAGATACACGATGAGTAAGTTTTATCGAAGAGAACTGCATTTTTTGAGAGGTTTTGATGGGAATCCTATTGCTTTTGATGTCGGGACATCCAGCGTTATTTATCTAGATAAGATTACTTATGCTATCTTATCTGGTAATTCAGAAATTGAAGAAAGTTTGTTTGTTCAAGAACACGGCAATATATTTCCACAAAAAGCAATAAAATCAGCATTTAGGGAATTGATTAATATGGGTATTTTATCTTCAAAACCTCAAGAAAAAGAAACATTTACACGCGTAAGTTCCGAAGAAACTACTATCGGTGGCGTTTCTTTTAATATCAGTCATCGGTGTAACATGCAGTGCGGGTACTGCTTTGGTGGCGGAGGTTGTTATGGAGGGCCGAAAACTAACATGAAGAAGGAAATTCTTGAAGCTGGAATAGATTATCTTTTTGCTAATTGTGGTGATTTGCCCTATTGTATAATAAGCTTTTTTGGCGGGGAGCCATTTCTTAATTGGGAAATGATGCGCTGGGGTATTTCGTATGCTCGATCTATTGCCAATCGGCGTAATGTTGAGATTGCGTTTTTTATAACTACCAACGGGACACTTTTGACAGAAAAGAGGTTGGATTTTCTTAATCATCAAAGGGTCAAACTGGTTGTTAGTATAGATGGACCGAAGGGAATTCATGACCAGGAAAGAAAGTTTATTGGAGGACTTGGGAGTTATGATGTTATTGAGCGTAACATAAAAATTATCCTTCAAAAATACCCAGGGATAAATATTCAAGCTCGTCCAACTATTACTCCAAGGTTTTGTGGAGAAGTTGAAAAGATATATCATCATTTTAAATCAATAGGGATAGAGAAAATGCATGCTCGTCCTGAAAGTAGAAGTGGCAATCGATTCGGGTTTTCAGTTGATGATTATCGATTATTTTCATCAGGCATAGAAAGTTTAACAAGAGCTATGCTTGATGCTTCTAATAATGGTGAATATTGGGGGATAATAAACGTCTTGAAATTTTTGAATATGCTTTATTTTAGTGTAGTAAAGCATGATTACTGTGGTGCTGGAGTTTCGGTAATTTCTATATCGCCAGATGGTTCAGTTTTTCCCTGCCCAAGATTTATTGGAGAAAAGGAATTTTTACTCGGAAATATTTTGACTGGTTTGAACAGCGACAAAAGATTTATCTTTTTAAACAATTCCGTTGATGACCGCTTAGATTGTCAAAATTGTTGGGCAAGGTATATTTGTGGAGGAGGGTGTCTTTATATGCACTGGATTGCAACCGGTGATTATCAAAGGAACGATACTATGTGGTGCGAATGGACTCGGCAGTCAATCAAAACTGCCATTAAGGCTTATGCACAGCTTCAAGGTGGTGATAATGATAAGATGAAAGAGTTTTTTGTGCGGCATACGCCCTTATTATCAGATTTTGGCGAAGGAGCTAATGAATTACTAACCTCTATTTTAAATGAAAGGAGGTGATAATCATGAAACGTGTTCGTATTGCCCGTGACATCAGAGGCAAAGTTCGTCGGATCAGCGACAAGAAGAAGACTCAAGTTCGGCGACATCCACTCTGTATGTGTTGCGAATGGACAGATTGATCAACAAAAGGGAGTAAGCTAAAACTGTTTACTCCCTAATTTTTAAACTTATTTAATAAAATATATTTTATGGAAAATCAAATTAAAATACGTTATTGTAAATTATCAGAATTATTAAAAATAATTTCTTTGACAGCTGATGCTTATAATATTTCGTATAAATCTGGTACGATAACAAATAAGCCATGCGAAAATTTAAGAAAAATTGAAAAAGATATCAAGGGTGGAACGAAAATTTTAGTAGCGGAAAAAGATGGTAATTTAATAGGAGCTGTTCGTTTTAATCCAGAAAATCTGAATATATTAAAGTTAAATCGCTTGGCAGTTTTATCAGAACATAGGAATAAAGGGATAGGTGGTTTATTAATAAATTCTGTTCTTAAAATTGCTAAAGAACAGAACTTTAAAATTCTCGTTATAGAAGTAATGGAGGAAAAAGGATTAATCCCTTTTTATAAAAAATTTGGGTTTAAAATAAAAGATAGAAAAAAACACCAAAATCATCACGATGTCTTTATGGAAAAAAGCGTACAATAATAGACTTGCTAAATTTACTAAAAACAAGGAATTTAGTTCCTTGTTTTTGTTTTAGCCATTATTTTATTTATGGTATACCCTGTAGAGAAAATTTAACTGCCTTCGGTTCGGAAAAAAGAGGTTTTTTACAGAAAACCTCTTTGTTAAATTTCTTCTACGGGGTATAATTGGTTAAGGAAGAAAATAGATGTTTAGAATCAAAAAAGATGATAATTGAGAAAATTTTGAAACAATTAACGCCGGAGAGAATAGAGAAAGAAATTAAGGCAAAAAATTTGACAAGGTGGTTTGGGTTTGTTAAAGTAAATCAGTCGCTGAGAGTAACTTGCGCTGAGTTTGGCGAAGCATTTCTCAACTTTAAAAATTTAGTAATTTTAGATAATATTGAAAGGGCTGAAAAATGAGTTATTACGATGAAGGATATGAAAAAGGACACGCAGATGCTCTTGAGGGAAAACCTAGTTTCTCAGACGGAATAATTTTTGGAGCATTAAGCGCTATTTTAAATGATGACGAGCAATATGAGTACGAGGATGGTTATAGAGATGGTCATGCAGCTGGCAAAGAAGAAACACAAAACGATGAGTAAGCTTATGTTTTATTTTAGTAAAAACCGCTTTATTTTTGAGCGGTTTTTTTGTTATTTTTGGTAAAGATAATAAGGCGCTGAACCTTCTTTTTTTGATGTATTCTTTGGTTTACTGTCTTCAAATGGCCAATAAGAAAGAATTAATTTGGCCCCCTTTTTTAGTTCTTTATCAATTTTGTTTTTTAATTTAGGATAAGTTTTTGGGAGTAAAAAAACATAGACCACATCAGCTTCTGAGATGTTGTGTTTATAGAGATTGCCATATTTAATTTTTACTTTTTTATAGAATAAAGATTTAATTTTAGAATAAAAATACCAAAAAGGCGAGATTTCTATTCCCACACAATCAATATCGTATTTTTTCGATAAATAGAACAATATATTGGCATTGCCGCTTCCCAAATCGTAAAAGGTCATTTTAGGTTGTAAATTAGCCAGTTGTGCTATTCTGTTGTAATCTTCTTTTTTTGTGGGCACCCATAAGGCATCATAAAGAAGACCAGTAAAGATGATACATATTAGTATGATGAAAAACAAGATTAAAATTGAAAGAAAATCCATATTTTTAATTTATCATAACATAGTTAAAACAAAAAGAGCAGTTATTGGTTTGATGACTGTTTTTTATTTTACGGGATGGATTTATGGTATTTCAAAACTTGACAAAGATGTTTGGTGTCGTTAAACTAAAGTCAGCTACGAACAAGGTTTGTTCTTTAACAATAATTAAAATTCGAAAGGAAAAACGATATGAAAGCTTATATAGTAAAAAGTGGAAAGGAGATCGATCTATTTGACGAGTATTCTTACAAGAAGGAAATACTTTTCAAAAAATTCAGTAGCATCTTTGAGCTTTTGAGAGGAGCTTTGATCTACGATTTTAAAGAGTTCTATGAGGCTAAAAAGATTCTAATGCGTTACGATGATAGCGATAATTATATTAACTATGGTTATTGGCGCGATGGTGAAAAAACAAGAAGTCCTTCTGCATCGCTTGTTCAATATGTTGCATCAAAATTAGAATTAGAGGAAGACGATATTTTACTTGATGTTGGTTCCGGGCTCGGACAACCGGACATTGATATTATCAAAACCTTTCCTGTTAAAAAGATTATCGGTATCAATGTTTGCTCTAAACAAGTGAAGTATGCGAATTATAGATTTAGATTATTAAACCTAGACAATACCATAAAGCATCGGGTACTTCATTCTGATAAAATCGCTGATGAGTTAGATGCAGAAGGAATTTCTTGTATTGTGTCTATTGAAGCCATTGAAGAAATTTCCTCAATCGAGAATTTTATTAGAAATGCATTCAACATTTTGCCGCACAATGGACGTATTAGTTTTTGTGGGGTGGTAAGAATAAAAAGCGATAACCTGAGCTTCTCAAGGATGCTGTTGGGCACTTTTTTCAGGAAAATAACCACAATTCTTTATGGGGATCATTATCGTATGCTTGATATCTATGGAGAACTTTTAGAAAAGCATGGGTTTAAAAACATCCACCACGAACGCATAGGGAGATATGTATATCCTTGTCTATATCGTTATGCCAAAAAGAGACTCTCGATTTTAAAGCAAAATAAGAATATTCCATTTATTCTTAAGGTGTTTGCTTTTTTACAGCTTCACGGGATAAACTTCTTGTTTGCTTGGAAACAAATTGAATATGTGGTGTATTATGCTAAGAAGAAGGAAGAATAATAAGCACATTATACCGTTTCAGATTTATTTCTGAAACGGTTTTTTATTTATCATTTTGGCGACTATTCTTTTATTGTGATAGGCCAGGCCTATCACAATAAAAGAAGCTAAGTTTACTTTTTTTATAACTTAGGTTTATGCTATAATTGGTTTCAAAAACTTGACAAAATACTTTGGTTCTCCTAAAATAAAGTTAGTCGCTGAGAATGTTTCTCAGTTTTAACAATTAAATAATTTCAGAAATGAAAGGAATAATTTACCATGGAAAACGAATATATCAGATTAAAAGATGAATGGACCATCAGGGGGGCGGCAGAAAGATGGATACTTTTTAATTTTAAAAAAGGTCTTTGCGAAGATAGATTCTCTATTTCTGAAAATGTGTATAGAATTCTTAAGCTAGCTACTGGAGAATTTACGGTTTCTCAAATTAGCACAAAAATAGAGCTTGATTCGGCTCCGTACATTGATTATTTGTCAGAGTTAGGAGTAATTGAGTTTTTTGTAAAGCCGGATGTCAAGTTGCGACATTTCTCAGATTCTTATACTGGGAATAATTTTCTTGGGAGAATCATGTTGCATATTACAGGAAGATGCAATTTGGAATGTAAGCATTGTTATTTAATTGGAAGAGAATGGGGAAAGGAGTTAGAATTCGATGAAATAGTTAATCTTATTCAGCAAGCAGTTGATCTCAATGTAGCATCGTTTAGCATAACAGGCGGGGAACCTTTTGTGCGAGAAGATTTGTTTGATATTTTATATGAGCTTGATAGACAAGAAATGAAAATAGAAGGCATATTTACAAATGCAACTATTGTGTCCGAGACACTTCTTGATAAGTTTGCAAAACTACAGGAGTTTCCATTTTTTGTAAGCATTAATGGTCCATTTACAAAAGTTCATGACGGATTTGTTGGTGCAGAAGGAAGTTTCAATCAATCTTTGAGGACTATTAGACGTTTAATAGATAGAGATATTAAAGTTTTTGCCAATACAAGTTTGAGTGTTTTCATCGATGATGATAAGGATATCGAGAATTTCTACGAACTTGTAAAGGAATTAAAAATTTATCGTTGGAGAGTAAGCAGTCCGTTTCTCGAAGGTAATTGGAAGGATAATTCTTTGAAATTTGGTATTTCTATTAGGAAAGAACTTCAAATATTTCTTAAGCTCATACGGCTTTGGTTGAAGGATGGAAAGCCTTTTGATTTGGAGCTTGGTCATATTTTTAGATATGTAGGAGGTGAATATGCTCAGATGATTTACAATGAATCTGATTACGTATGTGATTATTTCAGAGAGCGTATTATTATTCTTCCTGATGGTAACGTGGGTGCTTGTCCGCTTCTTATTACTAGTCCTCATTTGGTAGGTAATATTCGGGATTTGTCTTTAAGAAAAATTTGGGGAAGTAATAAGATGCGTTATTATAAGGACTTAAAGATTCAAGATATTATAAAGGAAGAATGTCGTTCCTGTGCGAAATTAACTAAATGTGGACTTGGTTGTAGGGCCAATTCTGTGCTTATGGGAGGACAATATGAAGATATTGACTCGGAGATTTGTGAGATATCTTTGAGTCAATTATATGATGAATTTGAAGAATATTTAAAAGAAGTTGGTTTAATAAATGGAGGATAATCTGATTATGCAACAATATGAATTTTTTCCAGAGATGGTAAAAAGAATGGAACGGCTCAATTTAACTATCCCTGGCCTTACAGCATGGTTGTTAGAAAGTAAATCGAATCGGCAAATTGTAATTATGCAGTTTGATCAAGATTTTTTTTCTAAAGAATCACACAGGAATGAATATTCGCAATGGGGAGTTGTTCTAGACGGAGAAATTATATTACACACAGACGTTAAACAGGCCCTGAAAAAAGGTGATACCTTTTTCATCCCAAAAGGAATGTTGCATCAAGTTAAGATTAAAGCGGGATATAAAGATATTACTTTTTTTGACGGCCTACGATACAAGAGATAATATGATTTAGGACATTGTTTTATTGAAAGGAAACTTCTAATGAAGAAAAAAAAAGATGTCCGCAAGGAGATTAAAGCCGAACGGCTTATTATCTCCACAAAGTCTTCGATTAACCTCAATTAAGGAAAAATCGAAGAAAAAAGGGAGTTTGCTCAAAAGAGCTTGCCCCCTTTTTTATTTATGAATATTAATCTTAGGTTAGTTTTGCAACAATTAGGATCCATTTAATTCTATTATAGGTATAGGAGAATATTTCTGAAGAAATTATCTTAAATTTATTTTTTATCAGATATTCTTCAATCTCTTTTTTGTGAAACATCGTGAATATACGTTTGTCGTTCTTTTTGCCAAGAATTCTTTTTTTTGCCTTTGGTACAATTATTCCTAGTGTCCCTCCTTTTTTTAAAACTCTTGAAAACTCTCTTAATATTTTGTTAAGATCTTTTTTTTTCACATGTGTTAATCCAGAAGAGCACCATATTCCATCGAAAATATTTATTTGGAATTTTAAATTAAAAAAATCCATCAATTTAAATTTTCCTTTAAAATTCTTTTTAGCATAACTTATCATTTTTTTTGATAAGTCAATTCCTAAAGAATCAAATCCTTTTTTAGTTAAATAATTAGTATCATGTCCGGGCCCACAGGCGACATCAAGAATTTTATCTCCTCGGACTTCTTTAATAAATTTATTAATTTGACTCTTTAAGACAACAGCACTATGGCTTGTAGTATAAGCTTTAATGTTTTTATCATAAAATTTTATAGTATCTTTTGTATATTTTTTCATATTCTTTAATTTATCATAACATGATTGAAATAAAAAGAGCAGTTAGGATTTAATACTGTTAAAAAGTAAACTAAGTTTACTTTTTTTATAATTTAGGTTTATGGTATAATTGGTTTCAAAAACTTGACAAAATACTTTGGTTCTCCTAAAATAAAGTTAGTCGCTGAGAATGTTTCTCAGTTTTAACAATTAAATAATTTCAGAAATGAAAGGAAAAGAAAATGAAGAATGCAATGATTATTTTGGGAGTGTTTGTGATTATAGCAAGCAGTATAATGATAGGTTGTAGGAAGGTTGATGGAGAAAAAAGTAAAGAAAACGGAAAGGGGAAAGTCATAGTTGGCAAATGGGAAGAGGTAGATGGTACTCAAACTATTAAATTTTTCAAAGAAGGAACAGTGGTTGTCATAGATAAAGGAGATCCGCCGCTGACCGGAGATTACAGATTTATTGGTGATAGCCGGATAAGGATGGACCTTAAGGGTCTTGGAGAATTGCTTGGACCTGTTATTGCCAAGATATCTATTTCCATGGATGAAATTGTCCTAACAAACCCTTCTGGGAAAATTGAAAAGTATCGGAAGCTTGAACAAATAGGCAGAGCAACAAAATCTAATATTGCAGGAAACTACACAATTGTAATGAAAATGCCTGACGGAGAAGAGTTTAAGAACCCGGCCTTGATAACTTTGAAAGAAGATGGGACAGGATTAGTTAGTTCTTCTGGTAAATGGAACATTAGTGGTGACCAATTGGAATTTCAGTATGACCAAGATGTAACTGGGGTTGGAGGGGAAATTACAATGGATGCCTTACGCCGGAAGCCTCCACAGGTAAGTTTGAGAAAACGAAGAAAAGCAGAGGTAATCAAGAGAATAAAAACAGGGAGCATCCTTTGGAGCGAATATTATTTTACTGGAGATAGGTCAAGCATAATTAAGTCAATTAATTTGGAAATAAAAGAACACGGTACTTTCCAAGAGTTATTTGTCCGAAGGGATGTATGGAGAATTAAAGATGGCGGCGTAGAGATTACTGTTGCAGATGAAAATCAGAAAGAAAGAAAAATTAAAGGAGAAATTGAGGAAAACACTATAATATTTCAAGACGGTGAAACTGAATTTAGATATATTAAAGTGGAAAACGCGCCTTAGCAGAGAGTTGTAGGTAAATATGTTTTTGAAGGAGGGATTGTAGGAAAAAAAGTAGAGAGAAATCCTAGAAAGTCTACTATATCTTCATCACCGGTATTTTCGTCATCGGATACAGTCGACCCTTCTTCTACTTTGCGTAGTAGGCGTGCTCAATAATAGATGATAGCGAGAAAACTAAAGGGCTGGATTTTTCAGCCCTTCTTTTTATTAATTGCAGTTATTGGTTTGATAGCTGTTTTTTGTTTTAGCCATTATTTTATTTATGGTATACCCTGTAGAGAAAATTTAACTGCCTTCGGAAAGAAGAGGTTTTTTCACAGAAAACCTCTTTGTTAAATTTCTTCTACGGGGTATAATTAATTAAGGAAAAAACATAAATGTTTAGAATCAAAAAAGATGATAATTGAGAAAATTTTAAAACAATTAACGCCGGAGAGAATAGAAAAAGAAATTAAGGCAATTCAAGAGGTTAAACTTCCTCCAGAGCTTCAGAAGTGGGTGAAGGAGTATGAAAAAGTGGGAGATAGAGATGAGTTTATTTGGAAGTGGAGCTATATTGGTTTAAAAAAGCTCACATTGCCTAGCGTATCAAAAAAATATAGGAATTTGGTTTTAGAGGCTAAATTTATTAGTATTGTTCTAAATGTTCTACTAGATGATCTTGCCGACAAAAGGAAAAATAAAAATTTATTAGAGAAAGCTATTAATATATGTATCTTGCGGAATAGTGTCCAAAAAGATCTTAAATTAACACTTTTTGATAAAGAAGATCAAAGTTGTCTTGATTTAATTAGAGAAATATGGCTTTTTCTGAATCGTACAATTAAGAGATTGCCCAGATATAAAGAATTCAGAGATATTTTTTTATACGATTATCAACAATTTCTTAATTCTGTTAGGTACGGATATTTAATTAATAAAAATTTAAATTTAATCAATATTATAGAAGATCAAATTTACTCTTCTCATAATATGCAGGGGATGATAATGGGAACAATGGATTTAATGGCTTCTCTTAAGTTTAATATAAATGAACTCGGACTTTTTAGAGAAATAATATGGCGGGCACAAAGAATGGGAAGAATAGGGAATTCTTTAACTACTTGGAAAAGAGAGATTCTTGAAAACGATTTTTCAAGCGAAATTTTTGGCTATGCTTTAATAAATGGCATTCTTAGTCAAAAAGATCTCAGAAAAGAAAATAGCGAGGAGATTGTCAAAAAAATAGAAAAATCAGATATCAAGAATTATTTTCTGAACGAATGGGAAAAGCGATATAAAGAAATCAGAGAGTTTAATAAAGAAATGAAATCTTTTAATTTTAAAGAAGTTCTTGAAGGATTAGAGAGTCTTATTGTAATGCATTTCTGTAGTGTAGGTTTTAAGTAATAAAAAGTGATAATAACTGTAATCATAAATGTTTATATATCAAGTTTTGGCATTTTTAATAATAATCTTAGGATTGTTGCTGGCAATCTGGGTTTTTTCCGCTGATAGAAAATCAAAAATCAACAGGATATTTTCCTTATTCACTCTTTCATTTCTTTTATGGGCACCCTTGCCTTATTTTTTTAATCTATCTAGTTTGTCTTCTGTTGCTTTATATTTAGTAAGATTTGGTTATGGAACAGTGTCTATTTTTTTAGTTGCGTTTTATTTTTTGGCGACATATTTTCCTCGGATAGAAAAGAGATACCCGATTTTAGAAAAAACCGCGCTTATTATAGGAATAGGTTTTGCTTTCATTTCAATTTTTACAAATATAATTGTAGAGAATGTAGAAATTACTAAATGGGGGGTAAATCCTCTTTTCGGGATAGGAAAAATTCCTTATTTTGGTTCAGTATTCTTCCTGGCTTTAATAAGTATGGGTTTGTTGTTCAAAAAATATTTTTCCCTTTCCAAAGAAGAAAAACTTAAAATTCAGTACGTTTTTATTGGATTGATACTATTTGTAATCCCAAATATCATTTTTAATGTAATATTTCCTTTCATAGGAAGAACAAGCCAAGTTCAATATTATCCTTTTGGTAATTACTCTGCTATTTTTCTTTTAGGTTTTACAGCATATGCAATTGTAAAACGAGAGTTATTTAATATTAGGGTTGTTCTTACCGCTTTGTTGGTTAGCTCAATTGCTATTTTATTAGGTTTAGATATTTTCGTATTTACAACAGAATTGATGTTTCAGCTCTATAAGGGTTTAGTTTTGGTTGCTTTCATTTATTTCGGGTATTTGCTTATAAGAAGTGTGTTGAAAGAGATTGAGATGAGAGAGAGAATTAAAAAAGCATATGATATAGAGAAGAAAGCGCGTAAGCAGATAGAGGAGCTTACTGAAGCAAAGACCCAGTTTATTATGGCTACTCAGCATCATTTAAGAACTCCTCTAACTTCAATGATAGGTTTTTTGGATTTACTTTTTGGAGGAACTTATGGAAAAATTCCTGCTAAAATTAAACAATCCCTTTTGAAGTTTGAATCATCAACTAAAAGATTAATGAGAGTAGTTAATGAGCTGTTAGATATTTCCCAATTTCAATTAGGCAAGGAGGTTGTTTCTCTTAATCCAGGCACTGACTTGTCTCTTATCTTAAAAGAAGTAATAGAAGAGCTTCAGTTTGAAGTGGAATACAGGGATCTTTATCTTAAGTTCCAGAAAATAGGAAAAATCCCAAAAATAAAGGCAGATTCTGAAAAACTTAAAGTAGGTTTGTTTAATATTGTTGATAATGCTATAAAATACACTCGTAAGGGAGGAGTAACAGTTGTTTTACAAAAGGTAGGAGCTAATGTTCGGATTTCTATTAAGGATACTGGCATTGGTCTTGATCCGGAAAAAGCAAAAACATTATTCAAGTCAGCTTTTGTAAGAGGCAAAGAGGCAAAAAAGGTTCATGGGTTTGGAAGAGGCATAGGAGTATATATCACCGGTCATATTATTAAAGCCCATCATGGTAAAATCTGGGCAGAGTCAGAAGGAGAGAACAAGGGAAGCACATTCTTTATTGATTTGCCGGTTGGGTAGTTTTGCACTTGACGTTGAAATATGTTCTGCTAATATATAAATACTAACACCCCCGCCCCTAGCTTAGGCTAATGGCGGGTTTTTTTTCTGGAAGAGGAATTTTAAATTTGGGTATGTAGATTTTAATCTAATAAATGAAATTCATTATTGAAATTATAGCCATTGTTCCTATAACAGCCGATACAATATTAGCACAGAAAGAAATTAGAGCTGCTTTTGTAAAAGTTATCGTCACACTGGTTTTTTTATATCTAAACAAGATTTTTAATAAGACAAAAATTAAAATGGCCTCGATAATAAATACTAAAAATTCCCCCAGTGCCTCAATTGTTAGAAATCTTAATGGTTCTGATATGCTGTTTTTTCCATAACCAGAGTCTGAAGCAAGATAAATAAAAATCCATAACAGGGATGTGGTTATTATATTAATAACCGAGAAGATACTAAATAAATATGAAAAAGTAAGGATTTTTCTTAGAAATAAATAAAGGATAGGAAGCTCAAATAACATTGTTAAAAGAAATGCTACAATAATCAGTATGACAAATTCTATAATAAAATCTGGAGTTAGATATTTTGAAGTAAGTTCTCTTTCTTCGTAATCCCAATAATAAGCAGGAAGTGTTACGTCAGCATAAACCTGAGAAGATGGTAGCAATGTCAACACAAATAAAATTATTAAGAAAACTATATTTTTACAATTAATTATTTTTTTGGTCATAGTTTTGTTATTTTAGCTTTTTTCTATTTTATTATGAAAGATATATTAATGCAATGGTGCGTGCTTGCAAAGATGTTATCTATGTAATATACTAATGAATATCTTAAAGAGAATGAAAAACAGATTAGTTAAAAAGTATATATTAATTTTTGCAATTATATTTGCCGTTTTAATTTTGCCGAATTTCTCAATGTATGTTAAAGAGAAAACATGAAGGTTAAACTGATAACAATTTTTTCAGCAACCATAATAATATTTTCAATAATGGTGCCTTTCTCGGTTTTTGGAGAAACACCATTATTTGAGGAACCTGAATTACCAAAGGAACCTTTAATCCCGAGTAGAATAGAAAGAGCTGGGACTTATTTTGAAATCCAAGATAGCGAATATCTTGATATTACTCTAGGAAGCGCTTTCTTTATTGAACTGCCGATTGGATAATATTTACAGAAGTTGACATATTTTAGAGAATTGTCTAAAATTAAAATATAGATATTTATATTTTTAAATAACACAATGACTTATAAATTTACAACAATTATTACTCAAGAAGACAAGTGGTATGTTGCGCGTTGTGTTGAGTTAGGAGTGGTAAGTCAAGGAAAAACAATTGAGAAAGCTCAGGAAAATCTTAAAGAAACTGTTGAGCTTTATTTAGAAGATCAACCGAAGAGTAAAAAGTATTCTCCTAAAAAGGCACCGTTAATTACCAGTTTTGAATTAACACATGCCTAAACTCTTTTCTGCAAAAAAAGTAATTAAAATCTTATGCCGAGAGTTCGGCTTTTATTTTGTCTCTCAAAAGGGCAGTCATGTTAAACTAAGAAGAAAAATTAAAGGAAGAAAGATTACCACCATAGTTCCACTTCATAAAGAGCTGTCGCCAGGGAATTTTAGAGTTAGCTGAAGTGGATGAGGAGGAATTTTTTAAGAAAACATAATAATACTTAATATCTATAATGTAAAATCTGGGCAGAGTCAGGCGGAAAATAATAAAAAAATAAGAAGAATAAAGAGGAGATTATTATGAAAGATAACAACAATAAACCAGACACGAAAGAATTATTCAGTAGCACATATGAGTATTATGTAAAGTATCGACCAAGTATACCGAAAGAAGTAATCAATGTAATCGTTAAGCACTTTGACATTAAACCAACTGATAGAGTTTTGGATATTGGTTGCGGCACTGGACAAGTAGCTCTGGCCATGGAAGACAAATGTGATGAAATGGTCTGCTTGGATCTTGATCCGGAAATGCTAAAACAAGCAAAAAAAGCGACAAAAGATTCCCAAATGAAGCTTACTTGGATTAATCGTAGCTCGGAAGATTTGGGAAAAATCAAAAAAGAACTTGGCACCTTTAAGGTGGTTATGATTTGTCGAGCGTTTCATTGGATGAATCAAGAGCAAGTGTTAAAAGACCTTGATGAGTTAATTAAGGAAGATGGCGGCGTAGCAATTTTTAGTGATAGAGTCCTTTGGAGTGGTGACGAAGAATGGCAGAGAGCACTAAAAGAGGTTATCCAGAAATATTTAAGAAAAGAAAGACGCGCTGGAAAAGGTAAATTTAAAGCATCAGACGAGCTATGGGAGAACATACTCGCTCGTTCGGTATTTAGGTTTATAAAGACATACGACGTGCCGATTGTAAGAAACTGGGACGTAGAAAGCATTATCGGTTATGTCTTTTCTACCTCCTTCGCCGCGCCACATCTTTTTGGTGATCAGTTGGATAGGTTTAAAGAAGAAATAAAAAGCACCCTTTTATCTATTAATTCAAAAGAAGTGTTTCAAGAAAATGCAGTTTGGTCGATAGTTCTGGGGTCAAAAAAAGGAAGCACTTTCTTTATTGAGTTGCCAATTTGATTAAAGTTTATTAAACTAAATTAGTATGAAGAAAACAATCTTATTCATTGAAGATGATTTGCCAACAGTTGAAGTTTATAAAACAGCTTTGGAGCATGCTGGATTTAAAGTTGAAACAGCGCTTTCTGGTAATGATGGTGTAAGGAAAATAAAAGCAAAAATGCCGGATTTAGTTTTACTTGATTTTCTTCTTCCGGATATAGATGGCATGGAAGTTTTAAAACAAATTAGAGCGCAAAAAGATGCAAAGGATATACCAATCTTTATTTTAACTAATTATACAGATGAGAAATTAGGACAAAAAGGACTTCTTCTGAAAAACGAAAAATATCTTCTCAAAACAAAGCACACTCCAAGAGAGCTAGTTGAGGTAGTTAAGAAAGAGCTAGGGGGTTGACCCCGTTAGAAATCCGCCCTGCCAAAGGCATGTCGGCAGACACCTAGGGGCGTCTTATTTCTAACGGGGTTGACAAGCCTGTTGGGTTTGCTATTATTAAAATATCTTTGAAAATTATAAAACCTATGAATCGGGTCTCTCGTTTAACGAGGGGTTGGGCCCGAGGAGGTGGTTTCTGCTTCAGTGGAAACCCGGCTTCCTCCGTAACCAGAGGATAACTGCTTCTTAGTTGAGTCAGTGAGTAGCCCCGCCTTGGCGGGGAATCGGGGTGGTACCGCGGGTACTTCAGTGCTTCAGCACAAGACTTCTCGTCCCTGTTATTTACTTTAGGTAGATAATAGAGATGAGAAGTTTTTTGTTACTTCTCAATTGTTCTTTAGAAAGAAAGTACATTGAAAACTAAATTAGAAAGGAAGTAAGTATGCCTCTTAAAAAAGATGCTTGTGTTGTATGCAACGATACAAAAAGATGTAGTGTTTGCAAGGGAGAAGGAAAGACCTTGAAAGAGGGCGAGAAAGTTACGTGTAAAGCATGTGGTGGTTCGGGAAAATGCGCCCACTGTATTTACAAGCATAGTTTTGGCGGTTGGGCTTGTTATTAAAGGAGACTAAAATGATAGAAGAAGATAAAAGATGTCCGGTTTGTTTCGGTAAGAAAAAATGCAAAGTTTGCTCGGGTAAAGGATGTGTTGTATGTGATAATACTGGTAAATGCTCTAGATGTAAGGGAAAAGGGGTGAAATCTCTTTTCAGTTTTCAGAGAAAATAAATGGAGACACTCGTTCTTTGTTTTAGGGGAGGAAAGATTAATCTTTCCTCGCACCTATTTATTTAAAGATTTTTCTGTATTGCATTGTTAGAATTAAGTTGTGTTT
Source organism: Candidatus Nealsoniibacteriota bacterium (assembly GCA_030616085.1). GTDB lineage: Bacteria > Patescibacteriota > Minisyncoccia > Minisyncoccales > GWA2-38-27 > JAUWYA01. The sequence continues at coordinate 37,689 of JAUWYA010000007.1, forward strand.
AAGTATTTTTGTTAAAGGATCTCTGCTTTCTAGTCAGTAGCTTGTCACCACTTGCATAGGAGTTTTAAGATTAATACCAAGATGTAATCTCTCGGTATTGTAGTAATGAATATATTCAGGAATGACCTTTTTGTATGCTCTCATTGTTTTAGGAATATCTT
>JAUWYA010000013.1 GCA_030616085.1 Candidatus Nealsoniibacteriota bacterium
GGTAATGTATACACACATATTGCACTTTTCTGCTAATCTAAGGGCATATGAAAACTATGCCCAAATCAACAAAAGAAGAAAAATTAAGATGGATTAAGCCTATCTTAGATAAAAAGATATCTATTAAGAACATGGTAGAAGCATGTCCTTTCTCTGAAAGAGGCATTAAGTATTGGTTAGCTAAATACAGAAAATACGGAGAAGAGGGCCTAGAAGATAAGTCTAAAAGACCTAAGACTAATCCCAAGGAAACACCTATCAGAATTAAAGAAAGAATAATTGAGTTAAGAAAGAAAGAAAAGAAGTGTGCTTTAAAACTATCCTGGGATTTAAAAGAAGAAGGAATAGATATACATTATCAAACTATACAAAAGATAATTAAAAAAGAAGGACTAACTAGAAAATACAGAACTAGAAAGATTAAGTATCATTATGTGAGAGTAATGCCTAAACAAGGAGAGCTAGTAGAAATAGATGTTAAATATGTTCCTAATAGGATAAAAAGACTAAGATATTATCAATTTACAGCCATAGATGTATCTTCTAGATGGAGATACTTGCAAGCATATGATGATTGTTCTAGTTATTCTGCTATTAAATTCTTAAAAGAACTAATTAAGATTGCTGACTTTAAAATACAAGCTATTAAGACAGATAATGCATCTATCTTCACTAATAGATATACAGGTTATGTTAAAAGCTCAGATCCTATGAATCCAAGACTTCATTCTTTTGATCTATTGTGTAATAATCTAAACATACAGCACTACTTAATAGATCCGGGTAAGCCTCAACAGAATGCTTTCGTGGAAAGATCTCACAGAACAGATCAAGAGAAGTTCTATGATGAGCTAATCTTTAATTCATTCGAAGAATTAAGATACAAATTAAGACTATGGAATATGACTTACAATGATACCAAACACTGCGGATTAAATGGCAAAACTCCTAATCAAGTCCTTAGATCTGGAGTGCAAAATGTATGTATCTAAAACATGAACTATTTTTAGGCCTCTCGGTCTCTCGAACTATGCACTAGCCTGCTCCGGGGCTAGGACTCGAAGAGTTGCCCGAAGGCATTGCCTCCCCCGCCAAGGCGGGGTCGCAATTCAGGGACTAGGTTCTCTTCACAGCCCACGACAAAATAATCTTAAACCCCTAAAGGGCTTTGCGCTTATTTGCTGTCTCTCTTGGACAAAATCCGGAGCCAGGACTCGAACCCCTCTCGGTCGCCCTAGAAGGATAGGCGTCTCGGTCTCCCGAACGGTCTCACTAGCCTGCTCCGCGGGTTGGACGCTGTTAAAACCTGTCTGATAGAAATTTAAAGTAAAAATACCCAGTGATGGGCTTTTTGGCTTTTAATTTAGTGTAAGTTATGTTATAATATTCTAATAATATTACAAAAAATGAACAAAAAAAATCTTAAGGATACAATTGTAGCGCTTTCTATTAGACAGCCATGGGCTGAACTGATTTTGCGAGGGGAAAAGACAATTGAAACTAGAAAATGGGTTACAAATTTTAGAGGAGAATTTTATATTCACACTTCTAAAATTATAGATAGAAAGGCATGTAAAGAGTTTGGAATAGATCCAGATTCTTTAGTAACTGGGGCTCTTGTTGGAAAAGCCAGTATTGAAGACGTTGTGGAATATCATACCAATAAGCAATTCATGTTAGATAACGATAAGCATATATCTGGTTTTTATAGTTTTACTAAACCTACTTTTGGTTTTTTATTGCGTGATATAAAAAAAATAACCCCTATTTCTGCTAAGGGTAATTTAAAATTCTTTAAATTGCAAGTTTAACTGTTTATTACCTAAATACGGAGGCAAATATTCTCTGAAACTCTTTATTAGATCTTGCTCGAAAGCAATCAATTGCTTCCTTTGCATGCCGTTTATACATTCTCATAAGTTCTTGTGGGTTTACTCCTTCTTCGTACACGGATAAGTCTGGAGTATGAAAAAGAAGTTCAGCATCAGAAAGAGACTTTATATTTAGACAAAAACGAAGGAAGTCAGCAATCATGGTTCTATTATCTCGCTGTAATTTAGAAAACTGATTGAAGACATTGATAAGATAGTTGGTATCTTTCTCCCAGAGACGTGCGTGATGCACAGCTGATCTTCTAATGATACAAGGAATGCATTCGCCATCGTGTCTACCCTTAAACCCTTTGATGCCTCTCTGCTTTGCCCAAAGCGGCACTCTAGACCAATTCCAACAAGAAACTGTCTTTGCAACTAACCCTTGTAATTCCTGCCTCGCTAAAATATTTACTACTTCACCCTTAGTGTGATAGAGGAATGGATTTTCGATAATAATATCAATTCCAAAGACAGCTTTGACAAGTTCTTTAAAGCGCACCAAAAAGTGAGGATGCGCTGTTCGCGTATTTACACGGGCCTCAGAAAACAGAGGATTTAGAGCCACGGGCCCGTTTTCAAATACATAGATTTTTTTAATTTTAGATTCAAGAGCAACGGCAGTGGCTAAAGATAGAAACAAAAATGATCGCAGGTGCTGAATCATAACAGACCTAAATGGGGCTGACAATGAGTTCTTAATTTTCTTGTCCCCTGTTTTACTGACACGAAGGCCTAAATGCTGAAGTGGCTTGTTATATATCTTTTCCAGCTGGCTTATCAATGACTTTTGTATTCCGACTAATATATTACTAGAATAATGACTGACAAAAATGGGGTCTAATTTATGATCAAGAACCCATACTGCTCCCGCTAAACTATCCAGACCTCCTGAAAAAAGACAGACGCATCGATTATCTAATTTAACAGAAAATCTACGAAGTTTATCTACTTTCTCCTTGCGTTTGATGAATTTGATACTAAAATTATCCCGTCCAAGAAATGAAACTGCATGTTCTAGTTCTTTTTGCACATTAGACCATACATGAGGATGCCGCACCGGCATGAGGATACTCACTCGCCTTTCTAAACTAAACTCCCTTTTTGTATAAAGATCTGCCATATATACTGTTGTTCCAATGTCAAGCAAATCTTTAATGAGAGAATGGATGTTATGTCTAAGCAAGCGTTCTAAGGTATCAAAAGAAAACGAAATGTTTGGATCTTCTGTATGGAGTAAGAAGCGCTTCGCCTTTTTATCCACTACATAAGACTTCCTAAGTTCTGAAAACGACTTCGTTCCAACAATGACATTAAGAAAAGACTTGCGAAGGTTTTTTAAATTTTCCCTCTTCGGGGGCAGTATCCCGAAGGTTCTAACAAAGCCATCACTAATTCGTTGTTTATTTCGTGTAAAATCTCTCTCTTCCATACATTCCATTAGGAATGGAAGGAATATCCCTGCTTTTTCTTCACACTGGTTTGCTAGCGTCTGTCTTAATTTTCGCTCATTTAATAAAGAAACAAAATATCCGTCTTTTGAGAAGTTATACCAAAATCCCAAATCAAACTTCAAATCTTTCCAAGATCTACGGTTCTGGTCAATACACATCTCAAAAAAATATTCAATTAAAAAAAGTTTCAATACTCCTTTAATTTGCAAACTTTTTATAGAAATCCTCAAATTTCTTGAAAGTTCTTTCTCGCCAATATTCAAACTATTTTTTCCACTAGCAAAAAAACTCAACCTCACAATTGTTTTCTTAGTAGCTCTCTCTGTAATGGTTCCTAAAGGATAAAAATTAAGTTCAGGATACTTTAAACAAATTCTACTCCAAACAGCATCAGGTAACGCCCAAGCATTAATCTTTTCTGATTCAAACCCAAAACTTTTCAAAGAAGAATTAAATGAATGTTTTTTTATTTTGTTGCAAAATTCAACAATTGCAAAAGCTGTTCCACAAAGAGACCTATGCAAAACATAATTATCCAAAGAACTCAGGGCTTTCGCCATTAATAAATTCACATCAGTCATAATCTAATCCCTAAATTTATCCTCCAGAACCACTTCGTTTACTTCCTCCTCCAGAACCCGAACTTCCTCCTTTTCCACCCGAACCACTTCCTGTGTCTCCACTTGAGTCGCCAGAACCATTTCTCTCATTTTCATCAGAACCATTTTTTGGTTTTTCTTTATCCTTTTCTTTCTCTTTTTCCTTTTTATATCTATTCTGGAAGGTTTTTTGAAGTGTAGGATTATTTCTCGGAAAATAAAAGTTCTCTTCGTCTTTACAACTAGTACTTTCTTTTATGCTCTTATAGCCTTGGTACTTATCCTCCACTGTATATCCCATTTTAAATCAAAATAAACAATCACCCTCCAGAACCACTTCCACTACCTCCACTTCCGCCTCCAGAGCCCCCTCCTTTACTACCACCACCAGAGCCTTTTCCAGAACCACTTCCACTACCTCCACTTCCTCCAGAACCACTACCTTTAGACCCGTCTCCTCTATTCTCCTTTTCTTCTTTCTTCTTTGTTTCTTTATACGCATCTATGAATATGTTGTTACCTTTTCCGACATCTCCGCCGCCGAGATTTCTAAAAGGGCCTTGGCTCTTGCTGGGTTTAGGGTAAACACTATCTTTATCAGCTTCCAAATACCACGGCCTGTCCTCTATGTTTCCCTTATTATCCTTCTTTTCTCCCTTTCTTATGTAAAAATGTTTGGCACCGTTAGTCGGGTCTATTTTTTTTTTTTTTTTTTTTTTCCAAAAAAACTTCCTTCGCCGCTTTCTGGCTCTTTTTCCACTCGTGCTCAACATGCGGATTTTCAAGCTCCTCTTTCGTTGGCTTTTTCGGGGGCCCCAGCTTTCCCCCGTTTTCTGAAATATGACCCACCTCTTTCCTTACGCTATGTAAATCTTCTTTAGACTTCGGATCATATTCTTTAGTCCCTTTCTTGAACTGTGGCCTGAGACTCCCTGTTTCTCCATATATCTTTGCTGCTAATTTGTCTATCTGTTCCTGAGTGATGTCCGGCTTTCCTTCTTTCACCTCGGTCTTTTGTCCTGTCTTTTTTTCATTTTTTGGCATATATTTCACCTCCTTTTATATTTAATTAAATTCGACCTTTATTTAACTATACTAAAGATTTCCCAAGAGTTCAAATTGTGTCTTAACTAAATTAAAAATCCTGCAAAAATAAACGGGATTTTAAGTTCTGGGCGGCTCGGTCTCTCGAACCGAGCACTAGCCTGCTGCGGGGCCAGGATTCGAAGGTGTTGCCCGAAGGCATTGCCTCGCCCTTTGGGCTCGCAATTCGGGGACAAGGTTCTCGCCACAGCCCACGACAAAGCAATCTTAAAGCCCTAAAGGGCTTTGCGCTTATTTGCTCCGGAGCTAGGACTCGAACCTAGATTAATGGATCCAGAATCCATTGGCCTACCGTTAGCCGACCCCGGAATACTATATCTTCAAGTATTTCCTTACTGCGATGTAACTAGATATTATACCTAATCCTATGCCAGTTGCAAGCTGGATTAGGAATAAAAGAAAGAAATTGCTTACAAATATGCTATATATACTTATATCCGGCGCAATTGTTTTAATCCTGGCATCAAATCCGTAACAAAGCCCAAAAGTAATCAATAGCGTAATTAAAACAGCAATAAATCCAATAATAAGCCCTTGTATTAGAAACGGTCCTCTAACAAACCAATTTGAAGCTCCAATCAGTCTCATAATTGAAATCTCTTCGCCTGAGTTATAAATTGCTATTCGGATAGTGTTAAAAGCAATTAAAACAGCGATTGCTGCAAAGAGAATGCTAAAGAAAATCCCTATTTTATTAAGTCCAGAAACCACTGAGAAAACTTTCTCAATCACCGGCTTTCTTTCATGATAATCAACTTTATCAATTAAGTTCCTAAAAGAACTGGTTTCTAAAAGATTGGCAACTTGCTCATACTGAGATGGATCCCAAGCCCTAACGTTCAAAGAAGCTAAAAAAGGATTAGAGCCAAGCTCTGTTAATGATTCCATTAAAACCGGGTCATCTTTATGCTTTTCAATGAATTTTTCAAGCGCTTGATCTTTAGAAATATATTGAACATCTTTTACTTCTGGAATTTTGGAAATCTCTGATTCAACCTCTAAAATATATTCTGACGAAACATCTTCTTTAAAATAAACTGAAATATCAACCTTTTTTTCAATATCAGCAATTAAAATCTTAGAAACTGGACTTAAAAGAAATAATAGAGTTGCCAAAGAAATAACAATTACCATTATAAGAATGGTAGCTAAGCTTAATCCAATATTCCGTTTAAATCCTTTCCAACCAGTTTTAATTACTCTTTTTAGTAATATAAGCATATCTCCGAAATATCTAAATCCTAATAACTAATGTCAAATAAAATTTCAAAGTCTAAATATCTAATATCAAATTTGGCATTTGTCATTTAACATTTGGATTTTTATTAGAAATTAGTAATTAGTAATTAGTAATTTTAAAGTATAAATCTTCCTTTTTCTTCATCTCTAACCACTCTACCCTGGTCCAAAGTAATAACCCGCTTACCCAGGGAATTGATTACTTCTTTATCATGAGTAGCTAAAATGACAGTAGTGCCAAGTTCATAGATTTTTACCAAAAGTCGAATAATATCAAAAGTATGATAAGGATCAAGGTTGCCAGTTGGCTCATCAGCTAAAATGATATCTGGCCGATGGATAAGAGCTCTTGCAATAGCTACTCTCTGCTTTTCGCCCCCAGAAAGCTCATTTGGAAAATTATCTACTCTATCTGCTAATCCAACAATTCCTAAGATTTGAGAAACATCTCTCTCAATTTCATCCTTGCTGGCTCCCATTGCTTCCATAACATAAGCTACATTTTCATAGGTTGTTTTTGAAGGAAACAACTTATAATCCTGAAAAACCGTACCAATTCTCTGCCTTAATTTAGGAAGTTGAGAGCTCTTTATTTTATGAATATCTAAATCATCAAACAGAATCTGGCCATTGTTTGGTTTTTCTTCAGCCAAAATTAGTTTCAGCAAAGTTGTTTTGCCAGCTCCTGATTTTCCAACAATAGAAACAAATTCCTTTCCTTTTATTGTAAAAGAAACATCATCAAGGGCAATAGTTGGATTATTGCCTGTTCGCGACGGATATGCTTTTGTAATGTTATTTATTGAAAGCATTATTTACCCCGTTAGAAATTTTTTTAATAGATTACTTAATTTATTTTCCCCACTATTTCTAACGGGGTTTAATCTCAGCTTCAATGAATTGGTCTAAATTACCATCTAAAACCTCTTCTACATTTGACGTTTCAACGCCAGTTCTAAGATCTTTAACCAATTTATATGGATGAAGAACATAGGATCTTATCTGATTGCCCCAACTGGCCGAAGTAATACCTCCTTTAATTTCTTTTAATTTCTCTTTCTTCTTTGTTTCTCTTAATTGATAAAGCTTGGAAAAAAGAACCTTCATTGCTTTATCCCTATTTAATCCCTGTAATCTTTCTGATTGAGAAGAAACAGTAATTCCTGTAGGAATATGGGTAATCCTTACAGCTGATTCTCTTTTATTTACATACTGCCCGCCAGGGCCAGAAGATCTGAATGTATCTAATTTTAAATCTTCGTCTTTTATTTTAATTTCTCCCTGCTCTTTTTTCCCTATCTCGGGTAAAACCTCAATCAAAGCAAAAGAGGTATGACGGAGCTTCTTAGAAGAAAAAGGCGACTGCCGAACTAATCTATGAACTCCTGTTTCTTTTTTCAAAAACCCATAAGCATAATTCCCTTTAATTTCCAGGGTTGCTGATTTAGTTCCAATTCTTCCTTCAGGTCCCCCTGCTTCACCAAATGATTGATGAATAACTTTTACTTGAAATCCTTTTCTCTCGCAATACCGTTCAAACATTCTAATTAATATTGTTGCCCAGTCCTGCGCATCTATTCCACCAGCCCCTGAAAATATCTCCATAATAGCATTGTTTTTATCATACTTTCCTGAAAGAAAAATCTTCACTTCTTCTTTATCTATTTCTTTTGCCAAGCCCTGAATTTCCCCTTTTTGAATTTTCTTTTCAAGATTTCTTACTGCATCAACTTCCTGCCTTAGGTCAGCTATCTCTTTGCCTAATTTCCAATCATTTTTACTTTCTAATTCTTTTATCTTTTTTTCTTTCTCAACAATGTCAAAGACAGTCCATCAAATGATGAACTCTCTTTTCCAATTCTTTAATTTTAATATCTAAATTGTCCATATTTAATGGTATTATTTATTCTAAGTTTAACATAATAATCTTTAAAAATCAAAATAAAAAGCCCTGTTGAATTTCATTTATTCAACAGAGCTTTAGTTCTTTTTTAAGAATCTTCTTCTGATGAAGATGCTTCTTCTGAAGGAGGAAATGGCCGAAAAACTTTTTCTCCCGTCTCAAGTTCAGTGGTTTTTATAAACTTTGCTTCTGGAATGTCCTTAAGTAGAAAAAGTCTTATTTTACCACCCTGTTCTTTTAGCACAGCTATAGTTTTTCCTTCGTCTACTGGAACCTTGCCGATAACTTCATAAATATGGTTAACTAACATATCTGAAAGAGGCCTTGGCTTGCCCTTGCCGAGTAGATAAAAACATGCAGAAAGAGAAATTATGCCAAACACTAACACAAGCATCCCGATAAACAGAAAGGGGAAGATACTAAGTAGCTCCTCACCTTCTTCTAATCCTTCCACACGTGCTCCGTAAACTACTAACAAATAAGAAGCAGCGAGGATAAAAAAAACTCCTATAATCATAAAAATAAATTTTGTTTGCATGATAATCTCCTTTCTTGAATTTTCAAATCATTTTTTCTTTATTCTTTTGTAAAATTACTATACTACATCATACTTTTATTCTTTAAATTTGTCAATGAAAATAAAAAGAGCCGGAGGCGGGATTCGAACCCACAATCTACACGTTACGAATGTGTTGCTTTGCCATTAAGCTACTCCGGCATTAGCCCGGCATGAGCGGGATACCGGGATCGAACCGGCGCTTCAACCTTGGGAAGGTTACGTACTACCACTATACTAATCCCGCACTTCGCAAGCTTCGCTTGCTCAGTGTAAACTACCTTTTCCAAAAGCTTGTAAATTTCTCCTTCCAAATACTTTTAAATTTCTCCCACCAAGATTTTTCCTCTTCCTCGTCCTCCGAAGCTTCAGCGAAGGAGAGTTCTTTCTTAACAACCACTACTTCTTCTCCAGGAGCTTTTAAGCTAAGCTGATCTCTGGCTACCTCTTCTAAATATTCCCTGCTTTCTGATTCAGAAATTCTTTCTTTTATCTCCTCGTTCTTTTGTTCTAAAAGCGCGACTTCTTGTTTTAAGATTGCTATTCTTTCAGAAAGCTCTTCTCTTCTCTCTTTTATTTTCAAGTTCGTGATAACTAAAAATCCAATAACAAGTATAAATAATACTGCGAAGAGCATTGAAAAAAATATATTTTTCCAAGAGTTTTTCTTTCTTTTTAAACTCCTCTTTCTCTTTTTTCTAAACTTTGCTACCATAGATTAATATGTCGCTTAAACCCAAAACAATTTTCAAAATCATCTGGATTACCTTAATTTCTCTAGTTGTCTTAAGCATGGTTTTCTTAAGCTTAGCTCCTCTGCTTGGTTAATTATCTTAACACAAAAGCTTAAGTTTTGAAAACCTCAAGAAATACTTTAGCAGGGATGCGAACGCTTCCCTTTTCTTTTAGTTTCTTTTTCCCTTTTTTCTGTTTTTCTAAAAGCTTTCTTTTGCGAGAATAATCCCCTCCATAAAGATAGCCGGTAACATCTTTTCTTCTAGCCCTGATTGTTTCTCTAGCTATAATATTTGCTCCAATAACAGCCTGCAAAGCAACTGAAAACTGCTGAGCAGGCAGGACTTCTTTTAGTTTCTTAATTAATGCTTTTCCTTCTGCAAAAGCTTTTTCCTTAGGAACAATCTTTGAAAAAGCAGATTCTTTTTCTCCAGCAATCAAAACATCCATTTTAACCATTTCTGCCTCTCTAAAATCCAAGAACTTATAGTTCATTGAAGCATATCCCTGACTTACGCCTTTTATTCTATCATAAAGATTAACAATAACTTCTCTTAACGGAATTTCATAAACTAAAATAATTCTTTCTAAGCTGAGATAATCTGTTTTAATGTAATTTGCTCTAAGATTTTTTAATGCTTCAATAATCTTACCCATATATTTATTTGGAGTTATAATTTCAAGAGAAACCCAAGGCTCTTCTGTTTTATCAGAAAAAACTGGCCAGTCAGCTGCTGAATAAATGAGTTTATTATCAGCCTTGTATACAACAGAAGGAGAAGAAATTATTAGATTAAATCCGAATTCTCTATGAATTCTCTCTGATATAATTTCAGCATGCAAAGTTCCGAGAAAACCGCATTTAAATCCTCTTCCTAATGATTCCTTTGTTTCCTGCTCAAAAACCAATGAAGGATCATTAAGTTTCAACTTAGAAAGAGCATCTTTCAATAAATCAAAATCATCTGGGTTTTCAGGATACAAACTGGCATAAACCATTGGCTTTGGCTCTTCATAGCCATGCAGTGGCTTAACATCTGATATTGCTATTGTATCACCTACTTTTACTTTCCCAGGTTCTTTAATACCGGTTGCAATGTAGCCAATTTCACCTGCGCAAAGTTTTTCTTGCGGAACAAGCTCAGGAGCAAAAAATCCCAATTCCTTTATATCTACTGACGCTTTAACAGCCAAAAGTTTTATCTTGTCTGTTTTTTCAACTTGCCCGTCAATAACTCTAATATAAGCAATTACTCCTTTGTATTGATCATATATTGAATCAAAGATCAAAGCTCTGAATGGTTTCTCTTTTTTAATATCTGGACCAGGAACTTTATCAATAACAGCTTTTAAAACCTGCTCAACATTAGTTCCGTTCTTAGCCGAAATCTTAATAACTTCCTCTTTCTTAATATTAAGAAGTTTAACTAGTTCACCTACAGCCTGCTCAACATTGGCTTGAGCTAAGTCAATTTTATTAATAACTGGAATAATAAACAGGTTTTGCTTCTGGGCTAATTCTAAATTAGCTAATGTTTGCGCCTGAATTCCCTGACTGGCATCAACTAATAATATAGCTCCTTCTACAGCTGCTAAAGATCTTGAAACTTCATAAGAAAAGTCAACATGGCCAGGTGTGTCAACTAAGTTTAGAATATATTCAGAATTTTGAATTTTGGATTTGTTTGGAAATTGGAAATTGGAAATTGGAAATTTAAACTTCAACCGAATAGGTTGAAGTTTTATTGTTATGCCCTTTTCTCTTTCCAAATCCATCATATCTAAAAACTGCGGCCTCATTTTTCTTGATGAAACAGCACTGGTTAATTCTAAAAAACGATCAGCCAAGGTAGACTTGCCTGCGTCAATGTGTGAAATAATGCAGAAATTTCTAATCTCCATTTATTTTCCTGGAAATTACTGTTTTTAAGGCTTTGATTTCTGGAGATTTTAATGCAAAAGCAGATGCAATGAAAACAATAACTCCTGCTATGCTTGCTAAAGCTGCTTGAGAAAATATTCCCAAAAAAGTCTGCATATCAACAAATTCAGCAATATATTGACGAACAAAATAACAGGCAAAACCCAATAAAACGCTAGAAGCTAAAATCTTAATGCAGGATTCAAATATTTCTTTTATTCTAAAATCCCCTATCTTCTTATATAAAAGCACCAAAAGCAAACTTATCTGAAATATTCCTGAAACAGCTAAAGCCAAAGGAAGGCCAATAACCGAATTCTCTTTGATTCCCTGAATATCAAGAAAACTTATTAAAAACCTTTGAAAAGCGTTTTCAAAGCTTAAAGCCCAGACAAAGAAATAACATAAAACAATATTTAACCCTACTGTAAATAAAGTTACTAATGCAGGTATTTTAGTGTTTTGAAAAGCATAAAAGGTTTTAGAAATTAAAAGCACTAAGGCATAAGCAAAAATAGCAAAGCTAAAAATACCCAAACAAGCAGCAGTAAGCTGGGTATCAGCCCAGCCAAACTTTCCTGTTCCTAAAATTACTCTAACAATCTGAGCTCTTAAAATAAATATCAAAATACTGACGGGCACAATTAAAAAAAGAATCTGTCTGAAAACAGAAGAAAACTCTTGAATAAGCTTTTCTTTGTCTTTTTTGGAAAAATATAATGCTAAAAATGGAAAAGCAGCAGTAGAAAAAGAAATGGCAATAAGAGTTATTGGAAGTTTTTGAAGATTGTTCGCTAAACTAAACACCGCAACGCTTCCTGCTGTTAAAGTAGAGCCAATAGCAGTAATTACTATTAAATTAATCTGTCCTGCAGCCAAACCAATAGCTCTAGGAATAGTTAATTTAACTGCTCTTAAGAAACCTGGCTCAGAAAAGTTTAAAACTTTCTTAGGCCTAAATCCAACTTTCAAAAGAATAGGAATCTGAACAAAAAAATGAAGAAAAGCTCCAAACACAACTCCCCATGCAAGCCCTTTTAATCCCATTAAAGGAACAAAAAACATAATACCGAAGATAATTCCAAGATTATACATAATGGGGGCCAAGGAAGTAACAAGAAATCTTTTAAACACGCGCAGAATACCAGAAATAATATTGCTTATCCCAAGAAGAATCGGGCTTAAAAACATAATTCGGGTAAGCAAAACAGCTGCGTCTTTTTTATCTCCAATAAACCCAGGAGCAATTATAGAAAGAATTTGAGGAACAAAAATAATTAAAATCCCAGATATTATAATTAAAGAAATAAAGAACAAATTCACAAGATTAGAAAAGAATCTCCATGCTTGTTCATGGGAACGAAGCAAATACTCACTGAAAATAGGAATTATAGCAGCTGAAATAGCTCCCATAATAAGAACAAAAGATATAAAGTCAGGAATTCTAAAAGCAGCATAATAAACATCAAGTTCATCCCCAGCTCCAAAACTCCCAGCTAAAAGCCGGTCTCTAAAAAGACCAAGCAAACCGCTAATCAAAGCTGCTGCTGCCAAAATCCCAGCAGCAGAAGTAATTGTCTTACTTTTAGAATTAAAAATGTGATTATACATTTATTCAAACACTCAAAAATAAACAAGCAGCGCCAATTGCTCCTGCATTATCTTTTAATTTTACTATTTTAACTGGACAAGTTTTAAAAAAAGTTCTCTTCTTCATTTCTTTAATAGCAGGTTTTAATAAGAAATTGCCAGAATTTGAAATTCCACCGCCTATAAGAATTAAGTCGGGATCAAGAATTTTTACAATATTTGACAAGCCAATACCTAAGTATTTTCCAGTTATTTTATAAACTTTTCTTGCCTTTTTATTTCCTGACTTTGCCATTTCTTGTATTTCTAAAATGTCTTTATTAATACCTAATCTTTTCGCTGTTCTTTTTATACCTCTAACAGATACATACTCTTCTAAACAACCTATGTTTCCACAAGCACATTTATATTTGTCGCTAACACTGATATGTCCGAATTCTGCTGCATTGCTCCTTCCAGAATAAAGTTTATTATTAATTATTATTCCTCCTCCGATTCCTGTTCCTATTGTTAAGCAAACAGAATCTTTTACATTCTTAGCGTATCCAAATATACTCTCTCCCAGAATCATGCAATTACTATCATTTTCAAGCATAACCTTTTTCCCAGTTTTTCTTTGAATAATCTCTTTTAATTTTGTGTTTTTCCAGGCCTGAAGATTAGGAAGATTTAATATCCGTGTTCTTTTCTTGTTCAAAATTCCAGGAACACCAATTCCAATACCTATTATTTTCTTATTTAAAGAAACAAAATCTATACTATCTAAAATTTGTCCTATAATTTCCTGCTTTTTCTTTTTTGTCTTTACTTTTAATTTCTTAATTAACTTTCCTTTTTTGTCTATCAAAACAGTATTTATTTTTGTTCCTCCAACATCAACTCCAATTATGTAATCTTTTGCCATTTTTAAATAAATTTAATATCTTGATTAATGACTTCTTCTCCCTGTTTAAAAATAAACTTTGCTTTTAGCTTCTTTCCTTGTAAAATTTTCGGAAGCCAATATTTATCATCATCCCACATTTCATTATAAGGAATATCATTTATCTTAAACCACTTAGGAAGCATCTCTTCAGATTCAACTGGCTTGCCCTGCCAATCTTTAACTAAAAATACAGAAACATCCTGATTCCATTCTTTCTTATACGGATAATAAAAGCTTAAAACAGCAACTTTTTCCATTTTTTTAATCTTCACTCCAATTTCCTCTTCTGTTTCTCTGATAGCTGTTTTAACTATATTAATATCACCTTTTTCTGAATCTTCTTTCCCTCCAACTCCATTCCACTTCCCTTTCCCAAATCCTCTCTTTTTCATTGCCAAAAGAAGTTTTTTTTCTTTTTGGTTCTCTTTAATTAATAAATAAAGTGTTGCTTGGGTCATTTTTTTTCCCTAATGATTATTATTGGAGTTTGTTGGTCAGATTGACCAGCTGGATTGTCTTTTAATGCTTCTAATATTATTTTATCTTTTTCTTTCAAATCCTCACTTCTTCCTATAATATTTCTGCCTAAATCATTAACATCTGCTATTACAAACGAAAAACCAAACTTATTTCTTAATTCTTCGCAAACCCTATCTGAATTTTTAGAACCTAATATTCCCATTTCAGCATATTGAGGAAATGCCTCTCCGTAAAATCCATCTATCTGGCTAATTTGATGACCAGCTACTCGGTAAAAAGTTCCAGAAATCCCAAAGATCTTTGCAATACTGCTGCAAAAACAAGCAAGCAATATTCTTGGCAAACCTGCTAAATTAATAGCTACCTGCATTTTCAAAGGGTTGCCTACTGAAAAACCATAAGGAGTTTTCTTGGCAAACTTTGAAAGAAACTTTGCCCAGAAACCAAGTTTAACATCTCTTTTATACACTACCCTATTTTGAATAATTGAAACAATCTTCTCGCATAAAACAATAATATCATTCTTTTCAGCAACAGGCATAATATATTTAGAAATAATGCTATTTAAATTATCGGAAACAGTAATAAATTGCGTCCTTATTGGATATCTATTATACTCCATAGTTTAATCTTACTATTTTTACCCTTATTTTTCAAATTAGAGGTGTTGGCGGTATCGGATACCGCCAGAGTCTGGCGGTATCCGATACCGCCAAACATTGAGGTTGACAAACTCTCTTGCTTTTGGTAAAATACAATTGTCTTAGTAAGATGAGTGATCGCCCTTCGCTGCGCTCAGGGTAAACTCTTATAAATGATAATTGGATAATAGGAGCTTGCCCCGAGCGTTAGCGAGGGGAGGAAAGTCCGAACACCCATTTCAAAAGCAGTAGTTCCTAATAAGACTACCGTCTCGTCTAAATTTATTTAGACGGATAGAGGTGCGATCAGTGACGAATCTCCTGCTTAGCAGGAGGGTGAAACGGCTAAATCCTTGCTGGGTGCAAGAACAAACCCTTCGACAAGCTCAGGGTAAACCAAGATACGTAACCCATCGGGTGCTTGGCCCGAGCTTACCGAGGGCGAAAAAGTAGTTCGCATAGATAGATGATCACTTCGTCTCGCCGAAGCTTTAGCGAAGACGGACATAAAACCCGCCTACGCTCTACGAGCTACGGCGAGGCAAGACAGAATTCGGCTTACAATCTTGCTAAGACACCAAAAAAGCCCTTCATGACTTAGATAGGGCTTTTTTGCTTGACAAATTTAAATAAGGGTGTATAATGTATAATAGAAGTAGCAGATTAAAAATAGAAATATGAAGCCTTAATTAAAGGAGATAAAAAATGAAAGCTTTGTTGTTTCTTTTCGAAATTTGTAGAAATTTAACTTTCATGACGGCAATAGTTGGCGCACTTTATTCCAGGATTGCCCCACCAAATGATGAGATGTTGAAAAGAGCTGTTATCGTTGTTTTTATTGCTACTGTTTTTGAAATTTTACGTGTAGCTACAAAAGTATGCGTGAAAAAATAGCAAAGCATTAAACAGCTAACAACTCTCATAATCAAGCCCGTAAGGTAAAACTTATTGGGCTTTTTTTAAATTAGGTTTTGGGTTTTGGATTTGGCGTCTAACGCTTCGTTTGCCAATCTATCTGCTTGTTTGTTTTTATCTCTGGAAATCTGTTTGAATTTCAGTTTTTTAAAATCAAACTTTAGATTCCAGATTTCTAAAAACAATGGCTGAATATTCTCATTCAGTATTTTATACTGAGCATTAAGCTGTTTTACTAAAAGTTCAGAATCAGACCTGATTTCTATTTCAGAGTTTTTAGCTAATTTCTTGCCAAATACTGCTTTGAACTTTTTTAAAGCAAAAATTACTGCTTTATATTCAGCTTCATTATTAGTAAGATTATCTCCTAAATATTCAGAATATTCTTTTATGCTCTGTCCTTTTTCATTGCAGAACATAACCCCTGCTGCTGCTGGCCCTGGATTGCCCCTGGAACCACCATCTGTATATATAATTATTTTCTTCACCCCGTTAGAGATAGGAAACGTTTTAATCTATTTTTAAGATAACGTTTGCCCATCCCTGTTTTTAAATATTTTTCTCTCGACTTTGCGTCTTGTTCGTTTAAACAAGCTTCATAATATATTAAATTAAATGGTCCTCTATTTTTTGTAGAATAAACCTCG
>JAUWYA010000016.1 GCA_030616085.1 Candidatus Nealsoniibacteriota bacterium
CGAGGTTTATTCTACAAAAAATAGAGGACCATTTAATTTAATATATTATGAAGCTTGTTTAAACGAACAAGACGCAAAGTCGAGAGAAAAATATTTAAAAACAGGGATGGGCAAACGTTATCTTAAAAATAGATTAAAACGCTTCCTATCTCTAACGGGATGAGAAAAACAACAAAGAAAACAAAGAAAATTAAAAAAGCGAATAAAATAAAAAAGGTGAATAGGACTAAGAGAATTAAAAGAGTTAAGAGGCCTAAGAAAGTTAAGAAGGTGAAGAAAGCTAAAAAAGCGAAGAAAATAAAGAGAACGAACAGAGTCAAGAGAGTCAAGAAAATAAAGAATATTAATAAAGTTAAGAGAGTTAAAAAGATTGATACTCAAGATATGATTAGACAAACTAAGGTTAGAGTGATTGGAATTGGAGGAGGAGGAGGCTCAATTATTTCAGAAATTGTTTCCAGAATAAAAAAAGCAGATTTTGTAGTAGCTAATACAGATCTTCGGGCTCTTAAAGCAATTAAGAAAGTCAAGCGATTTCAATTTGGTCAGAGTTTAACTCAGGGCCTGGGCACTGGAATGAATACAGAGGTAGGAGAAATGGCTGCTCAGAACGAAAAGGATAAAATAAAGAATCTTTTTGAAGACCAAGATCTTTGCATTATTATTGCTTCTTTAGGCGGAGGAACTGGTTCTGGCTCTACTCCTGTTTTTGCTAAAATTTCAAAGAATCTGCCTTGCCTTACTTATGGAATTTTTACTTTGCCATTTAAATTTGAAGGGGATAAGAAAATGGACATTGCTAAAGAATCTCTTGAGAAAATAAGGCCTCATTTAAATGCTTTTTCAGTTATTCCCAATGAAAGGATTTTCCAAATAATTGATAAAAATACTCCTTTGAAAGACGCTCTGTCTGCTATTAATGAAAGATTAGCTGACAATTTAGAAGGATTGATTGAGATGATTTATTCAGCAGGTTTAATTAATATTGATTTTGCTGACTTAAGGGCAGTTCTTTCTAACAGAGGCCGTTTAGCTTATTTAAATGCAATAGAAATTGACAAAATTAATAGGGAAGAAGCAATTGGAAAAGTAATTTCCAGTCCTCTTTATCCTTATAGCATTAAAGGGTCTAGAGGCATCTTATATAACATAATAGGCGGGAAAACGCTTCAGCTCTCAGAGGTTTCTCAAATATCAGAACTCATTTCTGATTCAGTTAATAAAAATGCAAAGATTATCTTCGGCATTAATCAAAACCAGAAACATAAAGATAAAATCAAAATAACTTTATTAGCTGCTGGTTGTGCAATAAAAAGCATTAAAAAACCAAAGATTGAAAAGGCAAAACCTAAGCATAAATTTAAACCAAAGCCAGAACCACAACCACAGGAATCACAAGATAAACCACAGTCAAAACCAAAACCAAAGCCAAAACCACAGCCAAAACCAAAGCCAAAACCACAGCCAAAACCAAAGCCAAAACCACAGCCAAAGCCATCTTCTTCAGTGCCTGTTCTGTCAATTGGCGGAAAAGTTAGACGAAATGCTCTTCAAGTAAAAAAGGTCATTGAAGAAGAAGAAAAAGAACTAATAGAAAGAGAAAAAATCTGGGAAACCCCAGCTATATTTAGAAGAAAAGAATAACAATAAATTATAATGGAAATAAAAAAAGCTATCATACCTATCGCAGGCTTAGCTACAAGATTTCTGCCTTTGTCAAGAGTGGTGCCAAAAGAACTTTGGCCAATAGTGGATGCGCCGATTATACAATATATTATTTCTGAAGCAAAGCAATCAGGTATTAAGGAAATAGTTTTTGTTTTGAAGCCAGACAACAAAAGAGTTTTAGATTATTTAAAGCCGTGTCCAAAAATAGAGAAGATTTTAAAAGAGAAGAAAAAAGAAGATATTTTAACCGAAGTGAAAAATTTACAGGAACTTTGCAAAAACATTTCTTTTTCTTATGTTTTGCAAAAAAATCCATTAGGAGACGGTCACGCCATTTTGCAGGCAGCAAAACTTGTAGGTGATGAGCCAGTGGCTTGTATGTTTGGAGATGATATTATTGATTCAAAGATTCCAGCCGTTTCTCAATTAGCTAAAGTGTTTAAGACATGCCAAAAACCAGTTATTGCTTTGGACCGTCTGCCTAAAGAGAAAATACCTCATTATGGAATAGTTGGTGTTGAGAAAATTGCTAATCGTTTTTTCAAAATTAAGAAGATTATAGAGAAACCCTCATTGGAGCAAGCTCCTTCTGATTTGGCAGTTATTGGAAGATATATTTTAACTCCTGAGGTTTTTTATTATCTGAAAAAAGCTAAGCCAACAAAGAAAGGAGAAATAATTTTAGCTGAGGTGTTTAATAACCAGATGTTAAGAGACGGAAAGGTTGTTTATGGATATGAAATAGAAGGAAAGTGGCTTGAATGCGGAGATAAGCTTAGATGGTTAAAATCAAATCTTTATCTTTCTTTAAAACACCCCAAATACGGACCAGAATTAAAAAATTATTTAAAAGAAACAAAAATTATATGATTGAAGTAAATAAGTCCATTCTAAAAAACATTTATCAAAAACGACCTGAGGACGCCAGAAAATACGATTACGGTCTGCTGCTGGTTATTGGCGGTTCAGAATTTTATAGTGGTTCTCCAGCTTTTTCAGCCCTTGCGGCTTTTAAAACAGGAGTTGACATGGTGAGGATTATTGCTCCTAAAAGAGCAGCTGATATAATTGCTTCTTTTAGCCCTAATTTAGCAGCTTATCCTTTGCAAGGAGCCCACTTAAACAAAGAGCACTTAACAACTTTAATTTCAATGAGTGAATCAGCTAAAGTTGCTGCCAGAGGAAAAGTAGCTGTTGTGATTGGCGGCGGGATAGGAAGGTCGCAAGAAACCCAAGAAACAATTTTGGAATACTTGTCTCAGGTTTCTTTGCCAGTTGTAATTGATGCTGATGCTATTCATGCCTTAGGGAAAAAACCAGAAACAATATCCGACCAACTGTCTTTGGTTACTCCTCATGCTCATGAATTTTTCGTTTTAACAGGAAAAAAAGTACTTGAACTTTCTGATGAAGAAAAGATAAGAATAGTTCAGGAAGAAGCTGGCCGGCTTAAGACAACAATTTTGTTAAAAGGAAAAATAGATATAATTTCTAATGGCAAAGAGGTTGCTATTGCCAAAGCAGGTTCTCCATATATGACCGTTGGCGGTATGGGGGATACTTTAGCTGGTGTTTGCGGAGCCTTGTTAGCAAGAGGAATGAATCCTTTTGAAGCAGCTCAAGCTGGTATTTTAATTAATGATTTGGCTGGAGAAATAGCTTGTAAAAAATTAAGAGAATCAGTAATGGCGACTGATTTAATAGAGGCAATTCCTCAAGTTATAAGGTAAAAGTTTTCTAATCCAAGGTCGAACTTTAAAAGATAAAAATTAATTAATTATGTTTGACTTAAAAAATAAAGTAGCTATTGTTACTGGGGCTAGAAGAGGTATGGGCAGAACCCATGCTTTAACTTTGGCTAAGGCAGGAGCAAAAGTAATTGTTTCTGATATTTCTTTAGAGGGCTGTGAGAAAGTAGTAAAAGAAATTAAAAAAGATGGAGGAGAGGGCTTGGCTCTAAAATGCGATGTTACTAAAAAACAAGAAATTGAGCAGATGGTTAAAAAGACAGTTGAGAAATGGGGAAAGATAGATATTTTAGTCAATAATGCTGGTATTGTTGAGTTTAAGCCATTTTTAGAACTAACTGAACAAGATTGGGATAAGACATTAGATATAAATCTTAAAGGATATTTCCTTTGCGCTCAAGCAGCAGCAAAAGAAATGGCAAAGAAAAAATCAGGGGTAATTGTTAATATTGCGTCTGTGGCTATGGGACAGCAGGGAATTGGCTTTCCTAATATTGTCCATTACTGCGCTTCTAAAGGAGGAATTGTTGGGATGACTGAAGCTCTGGCTCTTGAGATGGCGGCATATAATATCAGGGTTAATGCTATTGCGCCTGGAATGATTGATACTCCAATGGTTGACCCAGTTATGAAAGATCCTCAGCAGAAAAAAGGAATTTTAGCCAGAGTTCCAATGCATCGCATGGCAGATCCTCAAGAAGTTTCTAATTTGGTTTTATTTTTAGTATCAGACGGATCTTCTTATATGACCGGTTCCACTGTTGTGGTGGACGGCGGCTGGCTCGCCGGCTAAATAGGACAATAGGTCCTGTGGTTGCACAGGGCTTTTTGTTTTGAGGAGAATGTTGTAAAATAAGGACATGCCTCGCTAACGCTCGGCATAACCTTGATTCGCTAATGTATTAACATATAATCTTAAATTAAAATAATATGTATGACTTAATTATTATTGGCGGGGGGCCGGCTGGAATGACAGCTGGCATCTATGCTGGCCGTTTGGGTTTAAAAACTCTTTTAATTACTAAGAGCTTTGGAGGCCAGATAGCTAAAAAAGCTGTTGCTATTGAGAATTATCCTGGGTTTGAATCAATCTCTGGGATTGAGTTAGTTCAGAAAATGGAAAAGCATTTAAGAATACAGAAGATTGATATTGAAACGAGCGAAGTGAGAAAAATTGAAAAAACAGAACATGGTTTTTTGGTTTTTGCTGAGAAAAAGGAGTTTCAGGCAAAAGCAGTAATTCTTGCTTCTGGCGCTGATCCTCGTCCATTGGAAGTTCCCGGCGAAAAAGAGTTTATTGGAAAAGGGGTGAGTTATTGTTCTATATGTGATGGGCCGATGTTTAAAGATAAAGTTGTAGCAATTGTTGGAGGAGGTAATGCTGGCTTTGAAACCGCTATATTTTTGGCTAAGATTGCCAAAAAAATATACATCTTAGAGTTTGGGCCTGAACCTAAAGCATTTGCAGCAAATCAAGAAATAGTGAAAAAAACAGGCAAGGCAGAAATAATAACAAATACTGATTTAAAAGAAATTAAGGGAGATAAGTTTGTAAATTCAATAATTTATAAAGATAAGAAAACTAAAAAAGAAAAAACATTAAAAGTTGAAGGTATTTTTGTTGAAGTTGGCTATCAACCAGCAACTTCTTATGTAAAGGGTTTAGTTGAATTTAACAAAAGAGATGAGATAAAAGTTGAGTTTGAAACTTGTCGGACAAAGACCCCTGGATTGTTTGCAGCAGGGGATTTAAATGTCGGCGCGGTTAAGCAAATTGTTACAGCTGCAGGCGAAGGATCGAAAGCTGCCATAGCCGCCTATAATTATATTCAACAACAATAGCTACGAAAACGAAATTTTTCAAATCGTTTCCCCCTTTGAACTCCTTCGGAGTTCACCGCGCCCAAACCCCACGATTTGAAAAACTTGTTTTCTCCGCATTTTATGATTAAATCCTTAAAAGCTAAACAGATTTTAAATTCAAGAGGAAATCCTACTGTTGAAGTAGAATTAGAAACCAATAATGGTGTTTTTAAGGCATCTGTTCCTTCTGGTGCTTCTCGCGGAAAATATGAGGCAGTAGAGATAAAAGCAGCAAAAGCAGTTAAGAATGTTAATGAGATTATTGCTCCAAAACTGAGAGGCAAAGATCCAACAAGGCAAAAACAAATTGATGAGATGATGCCGAAGAAATTAGGAGCCAATGCTGTTTTAGCAGTTTCTATTGCTGTTTGCCGAGCCGGCGCTGCTGCAAGAAATTCTCCTCTTTGGAAATATATTTCTCAAATCTCTAAAATAAAACCTAGCTTGCCAAAACCATCCGTTTTGTTTATTGAAGGAGGACTGCATGCTAAAAACAAACTTGATATTCAAGAATTTATGATTGTTGGGGAGTTTGACAAAGCAAAGAAAATTTATCAAAAACTTGGCAAGATTTCAGGCGCAGACGTGGGCTTAGAGGGCGGTTTTGCTTCCTCAATTTCAGAATTAGAACAGGCTTTAGCTTTTATAATGGAAGCAGCGAAAGGATGTGATATAAAGATTGGCTTGGATTGCGCTGCTTCGCATTGGAAAAAGAAAAAATATACTATAGATTTTTATCAGGACTTGGTAAAAAAATATCCAATTATTTTTCTTGAGGATCCTTTTGGCGAAGAAGATTGGAAGCAATGGACATTGCTAAAGTCAAAAATCAAAACTTTAATTATTGGCGATGATTTA
The DNA here is from genome assembly GCA_030616085.1 of Candidatus Nealsoniibacteriota bacterium. GTDB lineage: Bacteria > Patescibacteriota > Minisyncoccia > Minisyncoccales > GWA2-38-27 > JAUWYA01. The sequence continues at coordinate 6,138 of JAUWYA010000016.1, forward strand.
ACAGTTACCAACAAAAAAAGATTAAAAAAAGCTATCAAAGAAAACTGCATTGATGGACTTGTAATAAAACCTAATCAAATTGGGACAATTACAGAAACACTTGAATGTGTAAAAATTGCCAGGAAAGCTAAATTAAAAATTATGGTTTCGCACAGAGCAGGAGAGACAATGGACGATTTTATTGCTGATTTAGCAGTTGGTATTGGCGCTGACTTCATCAAATCCGGCGGTCCAACAAAACCCGAACGATTAGCAAAATACAACCGTTTATTAAAAATAGAATCAGAATTATAAAAGCGGTGATTTGGTATCACCGCTTTTGTTTTGTTTTTCAGTTTGGGGTGGGGACTTGGAAGGGTAAAGCTCCGATAACCACCCTAATCTCCGTTAAATATTGTTTGTAGGCTATCTCGGCCTCCTTTTTTGAAATTTTCCCGTTTTTATTTTTGTCAGCCTTAACGTAGAGAGACATAACATATGTCTCTTCCACCTCCTTTCCTTTATTTGCTTCCTTCTGAATCGTCTCCATTTTTCTCATAATGGGTAGTGCATCCTCGTTAACTGAGAATACACAAGTATTCAGAATAAAAGCCTTTTTGACGGAAGGAGTGGAGCCACACCCATTTACTGTTGTAAGTACCATCATAGCGATAATCAGTGCAATCATTGACCTTTTCATTGTCTTACCCTTTCAATTTTAATAATATTGTTTTGTTTAAGGTTCTTAGTTAAGCTATCATAAAGCAGTAAAAATGTCAAGTAAAAAGAGAGAAAAAGATCTTTTTATTTTGTTTTATTTCATTAATTTTGCTATGATAAAATAACATGGCTAAATTATTTTTATTAAGGCATTTTAAATCTGAATGGAATTTGGAAAATCGCTTTTCTGGTTGGACAGATATGCCAATCAGTCAAGATGGAAAAAAAGATGTCTCTAAAAAAGCTAGGGAAATTTTTCAGGTTCGTATTGATGAAGTTTTTACTTCGCCCCTTTTTCGAAATATCGATACAGTAGCGCGTATTTTAGAAGCTGGCAATCAAAAATACCCAATTTTTATTTCTCGTGACGGTGGAAAAACTCAGAAATGGGGCGATTATTTCGAAGGCCCAAGAAATTTTATGCCAGTATATGTTACAAAAAATTTAAACGAACGTCATTATGGAAAACTTGAAGGCTTAAATAAGAAAAAAACCATAGTTAAATACGGAGAAGAGAAAGTTCATCTTTGGAGAAGAAGTTATAATATCTCTCCGCCCGGCGGCGGAGAAAGCTTAAAAGACGTTTACAAGAGAGTGATTCCTTTTTACAAAAAATACATAGAAAAAGATTTAAAAAAAGGCAGGAATGTTTTAGTAGTTGCCAGTCATAATTCTTTGAGAGCATTGATAAAACATATTGAGAAAATATCTAATAAAGACATTATTAATGTTGAAGTTGATTACGGCGCCTTGCTGAAATATGAATTTAATAAGTCAGGGTTGCCAAAGAATAAGTTTTTTGCTAAACCCCGTTAGAGATTTATTTGATTTTGGTTTTACTCTTGCTTTATAATCTCTAACGGGGTAAGCTAAAATCATAATAAATCATAATAAATTAACCGTATATATTTTATGAACAGCAAAACAATACCAGTTGTCATTATTGTAGTTGGTCTTTTAATTGCCGGAGTAATTATTTATACTAACTATACAAAGTCTCCAGCAGAAGAAGCAGAAGGAGATATTTTATCTATTGAAGAAGCAGGTGAAAGAGTAATAAGTTTTATTAATGAGAATATTTTACAGGGACAAACAACAGCTTCTTTAATTGATACTGTAGAAGAAAATGGTTTATATAAAATTATATTTGAGGTTGAAGGAGAAGAAATAGAGTGGCGTGTAACAAAAAATGGAGAACTTATTTTTCCGCAAGTAATTGATTTAACAGAGATTGAAACAGAAACAGAGTCAGAGCAACCGTCTTCCTTGGAGGAGTTTGCCAAATGTCTGTCTGAAAAAGGAATGAAATTCTATGGAGCTTCATGGTGTAGTTGGTGCAAGCAGCAAAAAGAGCTTTTTGGAGAAGATGTTGAGCATTTACCTTATGTTGAGTGCATAGATGAGGAGACCGAAGAGATGATTGCTGAATGTCAGGAAGCTGGCATTAACGGTTTTCCAACATGGAAGCTTCCAAGCGGTGAAATGGCCTCTGGATTTAAAACACTTGAAGAATTGTCTGAATTATCAGGCTGTTCCATTGAGTAAACCCCGTTAGAAATTTTTAATTTCTAACGGGGTAAAAAATATGAAAGTTAAAGTTTTTTCCACGCCGAGTTGTCCATATTGCGTTACTTTAAAAGAGTTCTTGAAAGAGCACGATATTGAGTTTGAAGATATTGATGTTTCGCAAGATAAGGCAGTTTTGGATGAAATGGTTGAAAAATCAGGCCAGATGGGAGTGCCGGTAGTAGACATAGACGGCCAGATTATTATTGGTTTTGATAAAAAAAAGATTTCGCAAGCGCTTAATATTAAGGAATAATCGCTCGGCAACGAAATTTCGAAAACCTTTCCCCCTTTTCGCCCCGTCGCGGGGCTCACCGCGCCCAAACCCCAGGTTTTCAAAATTTGCTGCCTTGCTTTAAGTATTATGTCAATAAAAATTGCAATCAATGGATTTGGTCGTATTGGCCGTCCTACATTCCGAAGAATTCTTGATAATCATCCTGATTTGGAAGTTGTTGCTATCAATGATTTAACAGATAATAAAACATTGGCTCATCTTTTAAAATATGATTCTGTATATGGAAGATATGATAAAGAAATCACTTGCGATATGCTTGCTGAAGCAGATCCTCAAAAACTGCCTTGGAAGAAATTAGGAGTAGATATTGTTTTAGAATGTACCGGCGCATTTAGAGATTTGGAAGGAGCTGAAAAACATATTAAAGCAGGGGCTAAAAAAGTAATAATTTCTGCTCCTTGCAAAACAAAAGATGTTTGTGGATATGTTTTGGGCGTAAATGAAGATAAATTTGACCCAAAAAGAGATGATATTATGGATATGGGTTCCTGCACTACTAATTGCTTAGCTCAAATAGCAAAAGTTTTAAATGATAATTTTAAGATTGTTAAAGGCTTTATGACTACTGTCCACAGCTATACTAATGATCAGAAAATCTTGGATTTGCCTCACAAGGATTTAAGAAGGACAAGAGCCGCTGCTTTAAACATTATTCCAACCAGCACCGGAGCCACTAAAGCAATTGGAAAGATTATTCCTGAATTAGACGGGAAGCTGGATGGGATTGCTATAAGGGTTCCTACTCCAACAGTTTCAATATTAGATTTAATTGTTGAAACAGAGAAAGCAACAAATAAAGAAGAAGTTAATGCTGCATTTAAAAAAGCTGCTAATGAGCTTAAAGGGATTTTGAAAGTAGAGGAAGAGCCATTGGTTTCTACCGACTATATTGGCAACACTTATTCAGCTGTTGTTGATGTTTCTCAAACAATGGTTAAAGATAACTTAATTAAAGTTCTGTCCTGGTATGATAACGAATATGCATATGCTTGTAGATTGGCTGAGTTTGCTGAGTACGTAGGAAAAAAGTTATAATAATATTATGCCAGAGGAAAATCAAAAACCATTAACATATTCTCAATTAGTTGAATACACAGAGAAATTATTAATTCCTCAATTAGAGGAAAAGCTTGTTAATGAAAGAGAATTTAATGAATTTAAAGATAAGATATATAAAGATATAGATTCTCTCATAGCCAAAGTAGACAAACTTATACAAGAAAATAAAATTAGGAATTATCAGGAAAAGAAACAAAAAGAATTTTTCGCTATATTGGTTAAATCTTTGAAAGAACATAATATTTTATCCCAAGAACAATTAGAAAAAATCGCCCGTTTAGAAATATTTTAATAATTTAATTTTGAAATAAGAACCTGCTCGCTTTGTTCGCAGAACCTTGATTCGCTATTGTATAAATATATAATCTTGAAATAGAAAAGCCGAAACGTTTGTTCCGGCTTTTTGGTTGAATCGTTGTAAAATCCATTTTTTCAATCTTCTCAAGTTTTTGGCGATTTAGAAAGAGCCTGAGCTCCTTTTTGGTCTTCCTTCTCCATGGACGCAGAGATCATCATGTGAGAGGCAATGAGTATTGAGATGCAAGCTATTGTTCCGAGAATTAGTCCTACAAACATTCCCACAAAGCCATAATGGGCTCCTGCCATAGTTCCCAATCCGCCAAAAGAGAGGGCTGAAATGATTCCGACAATGTACGTTTTTGTTTCGCAATTCATCTTTTTATCCTTTCATTCAATTAGAGTGTTAACGAGCGATTCTTTAATTGTCTACATTATATCATATTAGATTATGTTTGTCAAGCTTTTGTAGTATTGGCGGTATCCGATACCGCCAATACCTTTACACTTTTTTGTTTTTTTGGAATAGGGTATAATTATAAGTGAGGGAGAAATACAAAAATTCATTTTTGCATTTTAACCGAACGCATAATTATGCAGCGAAGCTGCAATAATAAAGCATATGATAAAAAAAGGCAATCTGTATTATCCAAGTGAAGAGTTTAAGAAAAATGCTTGGATTAATAACAAAGCGATTTATAAAAAGGCTGAAAGAAATCCAGTTAAGTTTTGGGAAGATTTAGCCAAAGAGCTTGTTTGGTTTAAAAAGTGGAACAAAGGTTTTGTTCATAAACCGCCATATTTTCAATGGTTTGTTAACGGGAAGATAAATATTACTCAAAATGCTTTGGATAGGAATTTGGAAAAGCGAAAAGATAAACCAGCTCTAATCTGGGAGCCAGAGCCAATTAAGGAGAAAGCAAGAGTTTTCACTTATAACGAGCTGTTTAAAGAAGTTAACAAGTTTGCTAATGCTTTAAAGAAATTAGGAGTAAAGAAAGGGGATAGAGTAGGTATTTATTTACCAATGATTCCAGAAGTAATAATTGCAATGTTGGCCTGCGCTAGAATTGGAGCTGTTCATGTAGTTGTATTTTCAGCTTTTAGCTCTCGAGCATTGAATATAAGGTTGCAAGACACTAAGGCGAAAATCTTAATTACAGCTGATGGTTATTATAGAAAAGGCAAGGTTATTGATTTGAAGAAAAATGCTGATCAAGGAATAAAAAAGACAGAGGTGAAAAAAGTTGTTGTTGTTAAAAGAGCAAACAATCCAGTTAAGATGAAAATGGGACGAGATTTATGGTGGCAGGAACTAGTTGAAAAAGAAAGCGATAAATGCGAGCCAGTTCCAATGGATTCAGAAGATCTTTTATTTATACTCTATACTAGTGGAAGCACTGGCAAGCCTAAGGGATGTGTGCATACGTGTGGAGGTTATACTGTGCAGGCTTATGCTACTGCTAAGTGGATATTTGATTTAAAAGACGATGATGTTTTCTGGTCCACCGCTGATGTTGGTTGGATTACCGGCCATACTTATAGCTGTTATGGTCCTTTGCTTTCTGGGGCTACTTTTGTAATTTTTGAAGGGCTTCCGGTCTGGCCTGAACCAGATAGGTGGGCTGATGTAATTGAAAAATACGGAGTAACTACTTTTTATACTGCTCCTACTGCTGTGAGAATGTTTGAAAAATATGGAGTAAAGTTTCTTAAGGGCCATAAGTTTGATACTCTCCAGATTATTGCTTCGGTTGGCGAGCCGATTGATGAGGCAGCTTGGAAATGGTATTTCAGAGAAATCGGGAAAACTAAACGTCCTTTGCTTGATACTTGGTGGCAAACAGAAACCGGAGGAATTTTGATTACTTCTTTGCCTGGAATTGGGCCGTTCAAGCCATGTTTTACTGGTTTGCCTTTTCCTGGTTTAAAGTTTGAGATATTAGGTGAAAAAGGCAAGAAATTAGGCCCGAACAAAGAAGGCAATTTAGTTTTGCTTCCTCCATTTAATCCTGGTCTTTTGCGCGCTGTTTATAAAAATCCAAAAAAGTACTTAAAAACTTATTGGACTGATTATGGTAAAAGGATATACTTTACCAGTGATCGGGCTTATCGCGATAAAAATGGTTTGATTAGGGTTGTTGGCAGGGCTGATGATGTAATGAAAGTGGCTGGCCATAGATTAACTACTGGAGAAATGGAGAGCGCTATTGCTTTGGACAAAGATATTATTGAATGCGCTGTAGTGGGAATTGATGATGAAATAAAAGGCCAGGCTCCAATTGCTTTTGTGGTTTCTAAGGTAAAGAAATCCCAGGATCAGATAATAAAGCAAGTAGTTTTTCAATTAAGAAAAGAAATAGGTCCAATTGCAACGCCAAAACAGGTTTATTCTGTTAAGGATTTGCCAAAGACAAGATCGGGCAAGATAATGAGAAGAATTTTAAGAAAATTGTTTACTGGAGAAGAACTTGGCGATTTAAGCACTTTGGCTAATTCTGGAAGTGTGGCAGAAATTAAAAAGATAGTTGAGAAGTAAAAAATGGACAAGAGAATTCCTATTCAAGTTTCAGCAAGACATATTCATCTATCTCAAAATGATTTAGAAGTTCTTTTTGGCAGAGGTTATCAGTTGAAAAAATTGAGAAGTCTTGTTGAACCTGAAGAATTTGCAGCTAAAGAAACTTTAGATATTCAAGTAAGCTTAAGAAAAATTTCAAATGTCAGAATAATAGGACCTGTCCGAAAAAATACTCAGGTTGAACTATCTCATACAGACGGAATCTTTTTAAGAATAGAACTTCCAGTAAGAGAATCAGAAGATCTTAAAAAGACACCTGGTGCTGTACTTATTGGTCCTGAAGGGAGGATTAAAATTAAAGAAGGGGTAATTAATGCCTGGCGTCATATTCATTGTAGCCCTAAAGAGGCAAAAGAGCTTAATTTTAAAAATGGAATGTTAGCTTCAGTTAAAACAAAAGGGATCTGTTCTATAACTTTTCATAATGTTAAAGTTCAGGTAAATAAAAACTGTCGACTTTGTATGCATCTTGATACTGATGAAGGAAATGCAGCTTGCATGGTAAAAAAAGGAGAAGGATATTTAGTAGATATAGTTTAAAAATAATATGTTTAAAAAACAAAAAAATATACTTTGGTTTAAACAGATTAATTCAAAAGATTCTGCTTTGGTTGGAGGAAAGAACGCTTCTTTAGGAGAGATGACGAGAACCATTGGCAAGCAGGGAGTTAATCTTCCAGACGGTTTTTGTTTGACTTCAAAGTCTTTCTGGTATTTTTTAAAAAAGAATAAAATTGACAAAGAGTTAAAGAATATTTTCCAAAAGTTTAATCCTAAAAGTTTGGATAGTTTAATAAAAACTGGAAAAGCATCAAGAACTTTAATTCTTAAGGCTGATATCCCTGATGATTTAAGGAAGAAGATAATCAGATCATATAGAGTGCTTTGTAAAAAATATAAGCAGGATAATGTTGATGTGGCTGTTCGTTCTTCTGCTACAGCTGAAGATTTAGCTACAGCTAGTTTTGCCGGTCAGATGGAAACATTTCTTAATGTTAAGGGAGAAAAGCAGTTATTGGATTCTGTTAAGAAATGCATAGCTTCTTTATTCACTGACAGATCAATTTCTTATCGCGAGGAAAAAGGATTTGACCATTTAAAAATTGCTCTTTCAGTCGGAGTTCAAAAAATGGTTAGAAGCGACTTGGCTTGTTCCGGCGTGATCTTTACTTTGGATACTGAGACAGGTTTTCCCGAAGTTGTTTTAATTAATTCTATCTGGGGGATAGGGGAGTTGATTGTTAAAGGAAAGATTACTCCTGATGAATTTTATGTTTTTAAGCCAACTCTTAAAAAAGGATTCAAGTCAATAATTGTTAAAAATTTAGGCAGGAAAACTAAGAAGTATATTTATGCCAAGCAGGGAGGATTAAAAGAGACAACGGTTAAGGATAAAGACCAATTAAGATTTTCTTTGAATGACAAAGATATTCTTGTTCTGGCTCAATGGGCTTGTAAAATTGAGGATCATTATGGCAAACATCAGGATATTGAGTGGGCTAAGGACGGAAAAACAGGCGATCTTTTTATAGTTCAATCAAGACCTGAAACAGTTCATGCTCCAAAAAACAGCAGAACATATAAAGAATACAAGATAAAAAGCAAGAAAAAGCCGATTATAACTGGTATTGCCATTGGTGATAAGATTGGCGCGGGCGAAGTAAGAGTTATTTCGGATGTTTCAAAGATTAGTCAATTTAAACAAGGAGAGGTCTTGGTGACTAAAATGACTGATCCTGACTGGGTGCCGATAATGCGCTTAGCTTCAGCAATTGTTACTGATGAAGGCGGGAAAACAGCTCATGCTGCTATTGTTTCCAGAGAATTAGGTGTTCCAGCGATTGTTGGAACTCAAAATGCAAGTAAAATTCTAAAAACCGGTCAAACGGTTACTGTTGACTGCACTCAAGGTTTGAATGGCCGGGTTTTTGAAGGCAAGATATCGTTTAAAGTTAAAGAATATGATTTAAAAAAGGTTCCCAAGCTGAAAACAAAGATAATGCTCAATATAGGGGCTCCAGAGATTGCTTTTAAATCTTCTTTCCTGCCAAATAGCGGTGTTGGTTTAGCCAGGGAAGAGTTTATTATCGCTGAAAAAATCAGAGTTCATCCTTTAGCTCTTTATCACTTTAAGAATTTAAAGAACAAGAAGTTGAAACAAGAGATTGAAAGAATAACAGTTGAGCATAAAGATAAAAAGGACTATTTTATAAAAGAATTGGCTGAAGGGATTAGCCAGATAGCAGCTGCTTTTTATCCTAAAGAAGTAATTGTCAGATTTTCTGATTTTAAGACCAATGAATACAGAAATTTAATTGGCGGAGAACTTTTTGAAGGCGAGGAGTCAAACCCAATGCTTGGTTTTAGAGGAGCTTCTAGATATATTGATGAGAGTTTTCAGCCGGCTTTTAAAATGGAGTGCCAGGCAATAAAAAGGGCAAGAAATGTGTTTGGATTGGAAAATATTTCAGTTATGGTTCCGTTTTGCAGAACTATTGAAGAAGGAAGAGAAGTAAAAAAACTAATAGCAAGATTTGGATTAAAAGAATTGAAAACTTATGTGATGTGCGAAATTCCTTCCAATGTTATTTTAGCTGAAGAATTTTTGAAGATTTTTGACGGTATGTCTATAGGCAGCAATGATCTCACTCAATTAGTTTTAGGCATTGACAGAGATAATGCTCAAATTGCATATATTGGAGATGAAAGAAATGAAGCAGTAAAAGAAATGATTAGCAAAGTTATTAAGCTTTGCCAGGAAAAGAAGAAATACTGTGGAATTTGCGGAGAAGCGCCTTCAACATACGAGGAGTTTGCTGAATTTCTGCAAAAACAGGGGATAGAATCAATGTCTTTAAATCCAGACACAGTAATCAAAACAATTTTGAATTTATCTAAAAAATGAAAAAGCAAAAATCCTTCACCCCGTTAGAGGTTACAAGGACAAAGATGAAGCACAAAACAGATAAACCTCTAACGGGGTTCACCCTAATAGAGATATTAGTAGTCATTGCTATTATTGGAATTATAGCCAGCATTGTTTTA
>JAUWYA010000005.1 GCA_030616085.1 Candidatus Nealsoniibacteriota bacterium
TGTTTTAGGTACACACTTTTGTCGGTTTAGTTAATTGATAATCTTTTGTAAATTCGTTGGGTGATTTTCCATTCAACCCGCAATGTTTTAAATTGTTGTAGTACATATTCCATAATCTTACACGGTATCTTAAGTGTTCAACGTTAATGAAGGATTCTTTTGAATAAAGTCTCTGTTGATCACTCCCGTGACTTCTCTCAACCGTTCCATTTTGAGCAGGCTTCCCTTTATCTATCAAGTAATGAGTAATATCTATCTTGGCACAGAATTTATCAAGAGGATGAAGCCTAGGATTCATCGGGTCAGATGATTTAAGATAACCGGTATATCTATTGGTAAAGACGCTGTGATTATCCGTCTTAATGGCTTTAATCTGAAAAGGAGCTCTTCTGATTACTTCTTTAAGGAATTCGATAGAATGATAGTTAGATTGTTCTTCATATATCTCTAGATGTCTCCATCTTCCTGATACATCAGCTGCTGTAAATTGAAAATATCTCTTGTTTTCAATCTTTCCTGGCACATATTTGACATCTATCTCAACTAATTCACCAGGGCTTAATTGAGCTTTGATGTATTTGTATTTTATCCTTCTAATCCTGTATTTTCTAACTAATCTCTCTTTCTTCAATATCTTTCCAACTGTTCTTTCGTGTATATTAATATCTTCGTCTTCTAAATCCCACTTAATCTTTAAAGCGCATTCTCCTTTTTCTTCTCTTAATTCCCTTATCCTTTCTTTAATCCTGATAGGTGTTTCTTTAGGATTAGTCTTAGGTCTTGTAGACTTAGGCTCTAAGCCTAGTTCTCCATACTTCTTGTAAGCAGCTGCCCATCTCTCTAAGCTTCTTTTACTATAGGTGCATAGCTTAGCTGCATCTTTTAATTTAACCTCTTTATTGTAGATAGGCAATACCCATCTTAATCTTTCTTCTTTTACATTTTTAGGCATAGGTATACACATATACCAGGATTATACTAATCCTGATAAAAACCGCCATATGTCTCTGCACATTACCTTTTGCTATTGACAAATTATATCAGCATGCTATTATAATATCAGAAAATCAAGATAATTACAATCTAACTGTTCTTTCAAAGGAGAATAAAATGAAAGGGATACTTTTAATTCTATTTCTAATTTCTATGGGGTTAACTGCTATTTGTCTAACGACAAATATAGATGAAACAGTTGGCTCCACATTAAGCCTCAACCTGCTAAGCGGTTTTGTATGTTTTTCAACTTTCCTTTTCTTCAGCCTGATTATAGCGATAGTCGAGGAGAAAATAAACAAAAAATCAGATTTTTAGAAGTAGGAAACAGAAAGATCCAGCCCTCTAAAGTACTTGCTCAAGCAGGTACTTTTTTATTTCAGAATTATACTCTAACAATCTCCTCAAACCTTATAATCGGTATACTAGGTTTTACGACCCTCTTTGTGTAAAGTGTGTTGTAAATGACTATACTAGAAACAGATATTATTTCCATATCTTACGGAATTACAACATCTAATACTACAACGCCAGTTTATTCAATTATTTACTATTTTTTCTCTTTCGTCAAGCCAACGCAATATATACGTTATCGTTTTTATTATAAGAACATAATAAAAAAGCCTGCTATAAACAACAGGCCTTGGATCACATCGATCCTTTTTCACCATCCAAATATCTCTTTGTTGCGATCATCAAATTTCTGAACCATGTATTGAACAATATCTTTCGGCGGTTTCTTTTTGATTTTTTTCCTACGTTGAAGAAACCATGGAATAATCTTATTGAAACTTTTTTGCCGAGACGGACCAACTTCATCACGAATATGATGAACAAGTTGGCAAATGCCAATAATGGTATGAACAGAAACTCCTTCGCGGTCAATTCGGCCACACTCCATTTGACGGAAAACTTTCTCTGCTTCTTCCAAAAACGCTTTTCCATCTTTGATTTCTTTGAGAGCCGCGAACGCTGATCCGAGTCTTTGCATTGCTTCGTCTGGATGGATCTCTTTCGGCTGATCTTTTTCAGCCATTGCCTTTAAATCCTCAAAACTCATCATCGGTTATCCTTTCCAAGAAATCCGTTGACAATATAAACACCACATAAAGTGTACGATAATTTAATTATACATTATTCCTTAGAAAAAGTCAAGCCCGAAAACAAAAAACAGCTAAAAAGCTGCTTTTATACCTTAATAATCTCTTCAAACCTTATAATCGGTATACTAGGTTTTACGACCCTCTTTGTGTAAAGTGTGCTTTCTGCACCACTTGCAGAATTTTTTCAATTCTAATTTCTCCTCAACCATCATCTTGGGTTTATTCGTAAAATAATTTATTCTTTTGCAAACGCTGCATTGAAGTTTTATAAATGGTTTTTTCTTTTTTGCCATAATTTTATTTTCTTTATCTTTTGAGCCGGAGGGGAGAATTGAACTCCCGGCCTTTTTCTTACCAAGAAAACGTTCTGCCACTGAACTACTCCGGCAAAACTAATTATAGATTTTTTTAATTTCTCCTAAAATTTGCTCTTTTAGTTTTTTATTGGTAAATGATATTGTCAGAACCCCGTATTCGCTTTTCTTTCTATAAGTTCCCTTGCCCTGCGGTGGTATGATAGTTATTTTCCCGAGTTGTTTTCTCTTAATTTCAAGGTGCTTTTTCCAAAAACTTACTGCTTTTGATTCTTTAATGTCGTTAAATAAAATTAACCCGTAGCAAAATTTCTCTTCTTTAGCTCGATATATCTTTCTTAAAAATTCTCTAAATTTTTTAATTAAAAATGGATCTGTATTCCCTAAACGAACCGATGTATTATAGGGACTTTTGTCTCCTTCTCCCCAATAAATACCAAGTCCCAATGCTTTAAGTTCACTTTCTTTTCTACTAAGCTTTGTTTTTATTTTAAATGGATCACCATTAGGATTTCGTTTTATATAAGTAGCTTCGCTTCTAGATCTTCTCGGAATATTATAATTAATCATCCAGTAAGTAACCGGATGATAATTCCATCCTGTTTTATCAGAAATTTCTTTCATTGATAAGCCACTTCTATATAATCTTTCTAATTTATTTTTAGGTAGCATGTGGGTGCGGCAGGAATTGCACCTGCGAAGCCCTAAGGCGCCTCTTTTACAGAGAGGTGGAATAGCTACTCTCCCACGCACCCTTTAATTATTTAATCATTCTACCACAAAAATAGCTATTTTTCAATGGTCTTAGAATGTTTTTTTCTCCATTCCTCTATTTTTTTATGATTTCCAGAGATTAAAACTTTTGGAACACGCCATTTGTTAAATATTTCTGGTCTTGTATATTGAGCGTATTCAATAAATCCTTTTTCTTTAGTTATTCTCTCTTTTAACAGTTCCTTTTTACCCAAAACTCCAGGAATTAATCTTGATACTGATTCAACAACTATCATAGCTGGCAATTCTCCGCCCATTAAATCATAATCCCCTATTGATAATTCAATATCAGCAATATTTTTAGCCACTCTTTCATCAACTCCTTCGTATCTGCCGCAGATTAAAATGATCTGATCCAACTTGCTAAACTGATAAGCCATTTTCTGATTAAACTTCTTACCCCGAGGAGTAAACAAAACAACTTTAGTTTTTTTCTTCTTTTTTAAATCTTTCACAGCTTTAAAGATTGGCTCAATCTTCATTACCATGCCAAGTCCTCCGCCAAAGGGCTTATCATCAACTGTCTTATGCTTACCAGAAGTCCAGTCTCTTAAATTATGAATATTGACTTTTATGAGCTTCTTTCTCTGCCCACGATTAATTAAACTCTCTGAGAAATAAGAATTGAAAATCTCTGGGAAAATTGTAATAATATCAAATTTAAGCATAGAAAAGAAAACAGCCCTACGATTATAGTAGCACTGTTCTCCTAAATAGTAAACGCTAATGCGTGTTACAGTTTCAAATCCTCCAATCCTTCGGTTGGAGCTTTCTTATCTTGAGAAGGTACTCTGCCACCTTCTGGCTCTTCAATCTTTAAGTTCACTCTGGCTTGATTCTTCAAACCAACAATTCGAACTAAAGACCTGATAGACCTGGCAGTTGCACCGGCTCGACCAATAATTTGACCCATGTCTTCAGGATTTACTTTCAAAGAAAGTAAAACTCCCATTTCGTCAACTTTTCTGTCAACTTTAACATCTTCTGGGTGGTCAACCAATGCTTTAATAATGTACTCAAGAAACTCCTGATCATTAGTTACTTTTGCCATAAATCATTCGAGTTAATTTTCTTAATATTCTTAACAGTAGCCCGACCTTTTCTGTTAAAACAATCGCAACAAGCTACTATTTTCAATTATACTCTTTTAAAATAGTATGTCAAGTTTCTAAAAAATAAAAAGGGGGCATATCTTGAAATTTAGATATACCCTTTAATTTAGCTTTAAGTAAGGTTCTACAAAATGAGCCCAGTAGGTGCAATCATCTGCTAAAGTTTCGATTATTGGTGTAATTAAATCATGTTTATCTCCATCGTAAATTGTATTTATCTCCGGCCTAACTATCAAAACACCATCCTCTCTAACTATAGCTGCATGCAACAATATCCTAAAGATCATCTCAAAATTAAATCCTGGGTGACGGACGGGGAAATTTTCTCTTGTAAATTGTAAAGCTTTTTCTTCAGCTCCTTGGTCACCATCGTGTCCCCCAAAAATCCAACCCCATAAACAACAAAAAGTTAAAAAACCATTGTAGAGATCTATGACGACTTCATGAAATCCTTCGGTGCCCCACTTATTAATATTTCCCTGATTTATCTTCTCTTTCATATCAATACCCTTTCTCTGCTTTTTCAATTCAAATTTTAAGGTGCGTTCTTACTAAAACGCTAACAGACTATAGAACTTCTCCTATAATACCCACATATTATCATAAATCTGTAGATTTGTCAAGAACCGTGGCGTCTTTGGATTCTTCTTCTGACTTCTCCTCTTTGATTTTTTCGTTCTTAGCCTCCTCGGTTTTCGTCTCCTTGGGTTTGGTTTCTTCTTTTTTCTCTTCTTTAACTTCTTTCTTTTCCTCGGCTTTTACTTTTGGAGCCTCGGATGTCTCTCCCTTCTTTTCTTTTTTCTTTTTATGGACTGGGGTCTTTTTGCCTTGACAAACTTTTTCTTCAATTAATAGATTATAAACGGAATCTGACGGCTTGGCCCCTTTTGATATCCAATACTTAATTCGTTCTGCCTTTAATACTTTTTCTTTAGTTAAAGGATTCCAAAATCCTACTTCTTCCACAAAACGGCCACCCCTTGGAGGCCTTCTTTTGTCAGTAACTACAATCTTGTAACAAGGCTGATGTTTTTTACCAATTCTTAGAAAACGAATACAAAGCATAAAATTACATTAATTACCAATTTTTAACTTTTAAGCCCTTTTTTGCTGCGCCTTCCTCTGCTTCTTGCTTAGAAGAACCCTCTCCTTCTGCCACTAAATCTTTATCAAGAAAAACACCAATTACAAAGTGCTTAGCATGATCTGGACCCCATTCTTTCAAAACCTTATAATTCGGTGTAGTTCCTACTCTTTCCTGGGCTTCTTCTTGAAAAACAGATTTAGCATCTCTGAAAAGACCTTCTTTAATAATATGAGGCAATTCTTTTATTAAGTGTTTTTCAATAAAGTTTTTGCAAGCCTTTAATCCCTGGTCAAGATATAGAGCGCCGATAAAGGCCTCATGAGTATTAGCTAAAATATATTGACGGGCTTTACCAGTTTCCTTTATCTCTCCCTGAGAAAGCAAAAGGAAATCATTCAAACCTAAATCTTGAGCAGTTTTCGCCAACATCTTAGCATTTACTAAAGATGCGCGCAAACTGGTTAAATCGCCTTCTGATTTCTTTGGATATTTTTGAAATAAATATTCCGTTACCACCTGCTCTAATATAGCATCTCCTAAAAATTCCAATCTTTCATTATTGGAAAGTTCAAGCTTAGGATTTTCATTTAAAAAAGACCGATGAACAAATGCCTGAGCAAGCAAGTCTTTATCTTTAAATTCTATATTTAATTGTTTCTCTAATTTTGAAAAATCTTTTGTAATCATTTTTCCTCAATTTCTTTATAAACAGTGCCGAGCACGCCATTAATAAATTTTCCAGAACTTTCTCCGCCAAATGACTTGGCTAATTCAATCGCTTCGTTTATTGCAACTTTTGGCGGAACTTCTTCTTTATTTCCGTATAAAAGCTCATAAAGCCCAATTCTCAAAACATTCCTGTCAATAATGGTTATTTGGTCAATAGGCCATTCTGGAGCTGCTTTTTCAATAATTTTATCAATATTAGAAATATTAGAAACAACTCCCTTGATAAGCTGCCAGACAAAATCTTTGTCTTGAAGCCCAGGACCAAATTCTTTGATGTTTTTTTCAACAATCTTTTCTAAGATATCTGACTTTTTGCCAGAAAAGTCCCATTCATATAAACTTTGCATTGCTATTGAACGTGATAGATGTCTTGATGCCATAAAAAGTAAATATCTAAATCCTAATAATTAATGTCAAATAAAATTTCAAAACTCAAATCCCCAATGTTCAATTTTGGTATTTGACATTTGTTATTAAGAATTTTATTAGAAATTAGAAATTTGTTATTTGTCATTTTCGAGAAAGTTCTTCCATACTTAATGACTTATCTTTTTTCTCTTCTCCGCCTTTGGCATCAATTTCTTTTTGTTTCTTCTTCTTTTCTTTCTTAGTCAGCTTTTTCATAACATCAATAACTTCTTCTCCTTTGTAGAAACCGCAGCTCTGACAAACGTTATGAGGTAAAACCGGCTTGCCGCATTTTGCGCAAAGCGTTAATTTAGGAGTCTCAAGAAAAATATGCATTCTTCTCTGATTCCTTCTTGATTTTGTCTTTCTCTGTTTTGGAACAGCCATAATAAATTATCATAGCAGAATAATCAAGATTATGCAATATTGAGATAGAATAAAAAGCGAAAAAAACAAGTTTTTCAAATCGTGGGGTTTGGGCGCGGTGAACTCCAAAGGAGTTCAAAGGGGGAAACGATTTGAAAAATTTCGTTTTCGGAGCTTAACTCACTTTAAAGCTCTTTCTATGAATTTTACAAAAACCACATTGTTTTATTATTTGCCTATGAAGTTTAGTTGGATATCCTTTATGTCTGTCAAAAGCATACTTGGGATATTTCTTATGATATCTTAGCATCATTCTATCCCTGGTAACCTTAGCCACAATTGAAGCTGCAGCGCAAGAAGAAACTTTTTCATCTGCTTTTATTATTGATTTCTGAGAAACATCTAAATTTATGCTAAAATTCCCATCAATAAGAAGAAAATCAGCATTTGAACACTTTCTCTCTAAATTCCTTACCGCCCTCCTCATTGCCAACTTTGTTGCTTCAAGAATGTTAATTCTGTCAATAACCTTTTCTGAAGCTCGTCCTATCCCCCACTCTACGTTTGGATTTTCTTTCAATATTTCATAAATCTCTTCTCGTCTCTTTGGTGTAAGCTTTTTGGAATCTTTAATTAAAATGGAAGAGAACTGTCCTCTTCCATTCTTAAAACAAACTGCGGCAGCAACTACAGAAGCCGCTAATGGTCCTCTTCCAACCTCATCAATTCCCACAACTATTTTATATCCCTTTTTCCATAATCTCTTCTCTTCTCTAAAATTAGGGTATTTCATTCCTCTATTTTACCAAATTATTGACAAATCCTCAACTCTATGCTAAATTACATCTATCGTAGAAATAGAACCTTAACAACATTTTAATTGGAAGGAAAACAAAGATGAATAATCAAGAAGAAAAAAAGACAGAAAAAACAGATGAAACAAAAGATACAACAACAGAAGCAACATCCAAAGATAAAGCAGATGCGCTGGTAGAAAAAACGCTTGCTGAAGAAGAAGAAAGGAAAAGACAAACAAGATCTAAGATAAAAATAGCTCTTATAGCGATGGGACTATCTTTGCTTTCAATAGTCTGTCTCTATCTGATTGCTTACAACAATGTGATAACCAACTTTAATGACATCGCTTGTATCATCCTTGGCAGCATCATTGGTGGCATCCTTGGTGGCATGATTGGTGTTATGATCTTTAATGCTGGCGCCGTTGGTAGCATCTTCTCTGGTGGCGTCATTGGTAGCGTCATTGGCGGCATCCTTGGTGGCACCAATGGTGCTATCACTGGTTTCATCATTGGTGGCATCTTTAGTGTCATCACCGATTGCATCATTCGGAATACTATGCATGACATCAAAAAAGAAATTCATCCTGAATTGATAGCTCTTCTAAGTATTGTTTTTCTCTTACCTTTTGTTACCATATTAGTTCCTCTTTCTAAGTATCACAACCAAAATCAGATAAAGAGAGATACAATAATCTCAGAAGCACACCTTCAAATAAAAATTTTGGAAGATGAAATAGAAATTCTCTTGCCAAGCGAGTATGATTCAGATAATTCTTATTTGGAAAAGACTCTTTTTGTTAATTATAGTTGGGATATGGTTGAAGAAAAAGCATGGAAAGATATAGTAATTCCTTGCCGAGAAGGAAATAAATATTGGTATAAGATAAAATTACCATCCCCGGAAAAGAAAACTAACACTGTTGATCTTTTTCTGGTCTTCAAGCATGTTTGGGAGAACTATGAAACAACCAAAAAAATCTCTTTTCCAGATCCAAATGAATAAAAGAAAAGCACAGCCCACGATATTCTCATCATGGGCTTTTTTATTTTGAGATGTAAAGTGCTGGCGGTATCGGATACCGCCAGCACCAAAAACTTGACATTTAAAATGAACATGCTAAATTACATTTATCGTAATCGTAAAAACAGAACCTTAAAATCTTAATCGGAAAGGAAAACAAAAATGACAGAAAAAGAAGAAAAAACCAAACCAGAAGAAAAAAACAAAACAAAGGACACAAAAGAAACAACACATGAAGATGCTATGATAGAAGAAGCGCTTACTAAAGAAGAACCTAAAACAGAACAATCGAATAAAGTTCTTCTTAAAGTAGCTATAAAAGAAAAAGGAATAAAAACTGAAACAAAAACCGCTCTGGGAGCAGTAATATTGCTATTGTTTTCACTGCTCTTTTTATGGATATCTGGCACTCGTAACGATTTAACAGAAAATTTTTCCTTTATTGGCTTTATCGTGGTTAATACTCTTGTCGGTGGTCTATCTTCTCTTCTAATAGCTCGCTTTGCGGCCTGGGATAAAAATCAAAGAAGTTTTCTTTTAACTCCCCTGACCATTCTATGGTGTATTTTTTTACTACCTCCTCTTATTGGGATAACCCCTCTTTCTAAATATCACAATTATAACCAACTGGAAAGAGATAAAAAGATCGTAGAGGTATTAGAGATAACGGTCTTAGAAGACTACATAGAGGTTCTCTTACCAAATGAACATGCTTCAGAAAGTTCTTACTTGAAAAAAGTTTTTTCTCTTGGTTTGACGAACGACACAAAAGAAATGTGGGAAGATATAGTAATCCCATGCCGAGAAGGAGATAAATACTGGCACAAGGTAAAATTACCACTCCCGAACTGGTATAAATTGAAACTGGCTGGACGTCCGGTATCTTGGACACCAACACAAGAAAAGGATAAATATAAGAACAACACTGATAATATTTTCTTATTTTTTGATCATGCCTTTAAGGATTATGAAACAACCAAAGAAATTATTTTTCCAGATCCAAATGAATAAAAGAAAAGCACAGCCCACGATATTCTCATCGTGGGCTTTTTTATTTTGAGATGTAAAGTGCTGGCGGTATCCGATACCGCCAGCACCAAAAACTTGACATTTAAAATGAACGTGCTAAACTACATCTATCGTACGTAAAAACAGAACCTTAAAATTTTAATTAAATCAGAAGGGAGAAAGAAATGACAAAAAAGAAAACTAAAGCAGTTCTTGAAAAAGAAAACAAAAATTTATCGAAGCAAAACCAAAAACTGGAGGAAACAGAAGAAAAGCTAAGAACAACTCTTGCTGATCTTACTAGTAAAAATCAGGCCTTAACAAACTGTTACGAAGCATTGAAATCAAACAGAGGAGTACTCCAGAGAGATCGAGATCATCTTTTCACTCAAAAAGAAGAACTAAAACAAAATAATAGAACTCAACAAGAGGAAATAATAGCGCTGGCGAGAGAAGTACAAAACAAAGACAGCCAACTGGAAAAAAAAGTCGAAAGGGAAGAAACACTTATAGAAACCGTATCCAATCTTGCCTGTCACTTAGGACGACCATAACAGGAAAAAACAAACATCCAAAAAAAATCTTGCCCTGTAGTTTAACTATAGGGCTTTTTACTTGCATCATAATTTCTAACAAGGTAAAATAATATAATTATGAAGTTCACCCTCACTACCAAATAAATTTGGTGTGAGGGCAAGCCCATTATGCCAAAATTCACACATCTTCACGTCCATAGTCATTACTCCTTGCTTGACGGTCTGCCCAAGATTGATCAACTCTTAGATCGGGTTAAAGAATTAGGAATGGATTCTGTTGCTTTGACTGACCATGGAGTTTTGTATGGAGCAGTAGAATTCTATAAAAAAGCAAAGCAAAGAGGAATCAAGCCGATTATTGGCTGCGAGGTCTATACTGCTTTTGAAAGAATGAACCAGAAAAGACCAAATGTAGATGATAAAAGATACCATCTGATCCTGCTGGCCAAAAACGAAGAAGGTTATAAAAACTTAGTTCAACTTGTTACTAAAGCCCACTTAGAGGGCTTTTATTATAAGCCAAGGGTAGATGACAAGCTCTTAGCAAAACATTCAAAAGGCCTGATTGCTCTAAGCGGCTGTCTGGCTGGAAGAATCCCGCGATTAATCCAGTCAAAGAACTTTGAACAAGCTGAAATGTTAGCACAAAAATATCAGGATATCTTTGGCAAAGATAATTTTTATTTAGAAATACAACATCATCCAAAGATTCCACAACAAGAAACTACTAATAATCAACTAATTAATATTTCCGAGAAATACGGTATTCCTTTGGTAGCAACTAACGATACTCATTATCTAAAACCAGAAGATGCTGAAGCCCAAGACATTCTAATGTTAATTAACACTGGCGCTAATCCTAATGACCCGGAACGGATAACTATTAAATCAGATGATTTCTCCTTGAGAAGCTCTGAAGAAATGGAACAAGTGTTTAAACGTGTTCCAGAAGCCATTGAAAATACTCAGAAAATTACACAGGCATGTAATTTTGAACTTAAGCTTGGAGAAACAAAACTGCCTTGTTTTGAAGTGCCTAATGGTAAAACCCCTGACGAATATCTTGAAGAACTCTGCAAACAAGGATTAAAAAGACGCTTTAAAGATAACCTGAATAAAGAAATTACAGATAGATTAAATTATGAGATTTCTATTATTAAACAAACCGGTTTTGCATCCTACTTTTTAATTGTTCAGGACTTTGTTAACTGGGCTAAACAGCAAAGAATTGTTGTTGGTCCAGGAAGAGGCTCAGCGCCAGGTTCTTTAGTTTCCTATTTATTAAACATCACTAATGTTGACCCTATTAAAAACAATCTTTTGTTTGAAAGATTCTTAAATCCTGAAAGAATATCAATGCCTGATATTGATCTTGATTTTACTGACAGAAGAAGGGATGAAGTTATAAACTACGTTGCTCAAAAATACGGAAAAGACAAGGTTGCTCAAATAATTACTTTTGGAACAATGGCTGCCAGGGCTGTAATTAGAGATGTTGGCCGCGCTTTAGGCTATGCTTATCCTTATTGCGACCAGATTGCAAAAATGATTCCTCTTGGCTTCAACTTAGATGAAACCTTAAAAAAAATTGATGAATTCAAAAACATTTATCAAACTGACGAACAAGCTGAAAGATTAATTAATTTAGCGAAAAAACTGGAAGGAGTAGCCCGCCACGCTTCAACTCATGCTTGCGGAGTAGTAATATCTGATCAGCCGCTTTCTGATTTAATACCTCTCCAGCGTCCTACGCAAAACGAGGAAAGCGTTGTTACCCAATACGAAATGCATTCAATTGAAGATTTAGGACTTTTAAAAATGGATCTTCTAGGCCTGAAGAACCTAACTATTATAGAAGATACCTTGTCACGAATATATGTTCTTAGGAACGGACTTAAAGTGGATATTGACAACATTCCTTTAGATAACAAAGAAGTATTTAAAACTTTGCAAAAAGGCAATACAAAAGCTATATTTCAACTGGAAGGCGATAGCATGACAAGATATCTAAAACAATTAAAGCCCACTGAATTTGAAGACATCGTAGCTATGGTTGCTCTTCATAGACCAGGCCCTATGCAATTCATCCCTGACTATATTGCCAGAAAACATAAAAAGCAAAGAATAGAATACCTGCATCCAAAACTAAAACCAATATTAGAAAAAACCCAGGGTATTTGCATATATCAGGAACAATTAATGCAAATTGCCAAAGATTTAGCCGGATTCAGTTTAGCTGAAGCTGATGTTTTAAGAAAGGCTGTTGGGAAAAAAATCATTAAGCTTCTTCATCAACAGGAAGAAAAATTCATCAAAGGAGTGATTAATAATGGAATTGACAAGAAGATTGCTATAAAATTATGGCAATGGATTCTTCCTTTTGCCCAATATGGCTTTAACCGCAGTCACTCTGCATCTTATGCAACAATTGCTTATCAGACAGCTTATTTAAAAACTCTTTATCCAGTTGAATTTATGGCTGCTGCTTTAACTTCTGAAAAAACAGATGTTGAAAGAATTGCTGCTTTAATTGACGAATGCAAGAAAATGAAAATTGAAGTTTTGCCTCCAGATATTAATGAAAGCTTAAAAAACTTTACAGTAGTGTCTGAAGAGAGTAAGATAAGATTTGGGCTCCTGGCTATTAAAAATGTTGGTGAAAATATAATTGATGTAATTGTTGAAGAAGTAAAAAATAATGGCAGTTTTAAAAGTGTTGAAGATTTTGTTGAAAGGATTAATTCTAAAGATTTAAATAGAAAGTCGTTAGAGAGTTTGATTAAAGCCGGCGCCCTTGATGAATTTGCCGAGAGGAACAAATTGTTGCATAATTTAGAAAGATTGCTAGAATGGTCAAAAGAGACGCAAAAAAGCAGAATGAGCGGCCAAAAAGGTCTTTTTGATGGAGACAGCTTTAGCAATGATATAAAGTTGGAGCAAGCTGTTCCAGCTACAAACTTTGAAAAATTAAGCTGGGAAAAAGAACTCTTAGGCCTTTACGTTACATCTCATCCATTAGAAGATTTCAGAGAAATTTTAGAGAAAAAAACCTTATCTCTTGTTAATATTGAAGATGGCTTGAAAAATACCAGTGTTAGGGTCGGAGGCATTATATCTGGAATTAAAAAAATCATTACCAGAAATGGAAAGCCAATGCTTTTTGTAAAATTAGAAGATTTAACTGATAAAGCCGAGGTTGTTGTTTTCCCAGGAGTCATTGAAAGAAATCCTACTGTTTTCCAGGAAAATAAAATTGTCTTTATCACAGGAAGAATTGATAATAGAGATAATATACCAAAAGTAATAGCAAATGAAGTTGAAGAAATAATATATGAAACTTGATACCATTCGTCACTCATTAACCCATATATTAGCAGCTGCCGTTAAAGAGCTCTTTCCAAGAGTTAAGCTTGGCACAGGCTCTGTCATTGAAAACGGCTTTTATTGTGATTTTGATAATCTCAAAATTTCAGATAAAGATTTATTAAAAATTGAAAAAAAGATGAAAGAATTAATTAAAAAAGAGATAAAGCCAGATACATTTAAATTAACTAAACTGGCTGGAGCTTATTTGAAAGGAGACGAGAAAAACAAAATGCTTACAAGAATTTACGGAATAGCTTTCAATACAAAAAAAGAACTAGACCAATATCTTAAAATGCAGGAAGAAGCAGAAAAAAGAGACCATAGAAAATTAGGCCAAAAATTAGATTTATTTAGTATTAATGAAGACATTGGAGCTGGTCTTCCTCTTTGGCATGGCAAGGGAGCTATACTTCGTCATATTATTGAAAACTATTTATATGAAGAGTTAACCTCTCAAGGTTATGAATGGCTGACTACTCCTCACATTGGCAAGCTTTCTCTTTGGAAAACTTCTGGACACTGGGATTTCTATAAAGAAAACATCTACTCCCCTATTAAAATTGATAAAGAAGAATATCTGCTAAAACCAATGAACTGTCCTTTCCATGTTAAAGTTTACCAATCAAAAATCAGAAGTTATAAGGATTTGCCTATAAAGTTTGCTGAATTAGGAACTGTTTATAGATATGAAAAATCAGGAGTTTTGCATGGATTAACAAGAGTTCGCGGCTTTACTCAAGATGATGCTCATATCTTTTGTACCCCTGATCAGATGGAAAAAGAATTATTCTCAATATTAAAATATGGACTTGAAATTCTCAAAACATTTGGGTTTAAAGATTATGAGATCTATCTATCCACCCGGCCTAAGAAATTTATGGGTACTAAAAAAATGTGGCAGAAAGCTACTGACTCTTTAAAACATGCCTGTGAAAAATTAAAACTAAAATATGAACTTGATCCAGAAGGAGGAGTTTTCTATTGTCCTAAAATTGATATAAAAATCAAAGATTCTATAGGAAGACCTTGGCAGTGCAGCACCTTCCAGATTGACTTTAATTTACCAAAAGCATTTAACATTTCATATATTGACGAAAAAGGCAAAAAGAAAGAACCAATTATGATTCACCGCGCTTTGCTTGGTTCTTTGGAAAGATTTATTGGCGTTTTGCTTGAACACTATGAAGGAGCTTTGCCTGTTTGGCTCTCCCCTGTTCAAGCTTGGATAATTCCAATTACTTCACGTCATGAAAAATATGCCGAGGAAATAAGCAAAAAACTTGGCTCTTTTAGGACAAAACTTAAAAATGAAAATGAAACAGTTTCTAAGAAAATCAGGCAAGGAGAAATTCAGAAAATCCCTTATCTCTTAGTTGTTGGCGATAAAGAAATGAAAACAAAATCAGTTAGAGTCAGAGAAAGAAGCAAGGGCGACATCGGAGAAATGAAGATAGATAAATTTATTGATAAAATATGGCGCAATTATCCGAACCTACGCAAAAACTAATAGCCAGATATCAACAATGGCACCAGTCCCTTCAACCCAAAGAAGGAACAACTACCATTCATGTTGATGAAGTCGCTTCAAAAGTGGCTGCTTTTTATGAAAAAATAAGAGGGGTCATTGATTGGAAAGAAGAACATCTTTTAAAGAGAAGAGCTATTGAAAGAATATTAAAAAGACGTTTATTTTCCAAGTTGGATTTAAGCAACGGAAATATCTTTCAAGATCCGGATATTGCAGAACCATTAGTTTTAGAATTGATAAGAGGCGGCCATTTCCCAAACGACAAGATTGAAGAATCAAAAATCCAACAAGTTCAAAAAGCAATTAATAAATACGTTTTCATTCTTAATCAAGCCAAATCGGGTCCTAAAAAATCAAAGCTTCGGCTTTACAGTTGGATTTCCGAAATTGCTGCCTGTGAAATAGAAGAAATCCTTAGTCCTGCTATTAAAGAAAGAGCTCTTATCATCTATATGTTTGAAATAATAAATCAAAGAATTAAATTAAGCGAAAAAATGAAGCTTGATGAAAATGAAAAGAATACTCAAACATATATTGCTGTACAAAAAGCTCTTTTTAATTTAGATGCTCCGGTGATAAGTTATCATATTTTAAAATATAGATATCCAGAATGGAATAATCTTTCTGAAGATCAATTTAATGAATTTGCCGAGAATATTCATTCTATTAAAGAAAACTTGGAAAAAGATTTAGATCATCCTTTTGGCGATAAATTTTACCGAATATGCGAAAAATATGACACACCCTTTCTGCTTTTAGGAGATCTTCTTTCTAAAAATCCAACAGAGGCTAAAGAAAAGCTTTCAGATCCAGAATTACTAGAAGCATTAATTACAGCTCATTACAACCAAAGGGTTAAAACATTAAAGAAAAGATTGGGACGAGCTGCTTTTTACGCAACCTTATCAATCTTTCTTACTAATATTGTTTCTCTTTTGCTTATAGAGATGCCCTTTAATAAATGGATTACTGGATATTTCTTTAATTACTGGGCTATTACAATAGATATTATAGGCCCTACTTTTTTAATGTTTTTATTGGTTATAACCATTAAACCGCCAAAAAAAGAAAACCTTCCAAAGGTGTTAATGGAAGTTATGAAAAGTGTTTATGGAAAAGACAAGAAAGATGTTTATGAAATAAAGAGATTTAGAAAAAGAAACATTATATTTGAAGTCGTTATTAATCTCTTCTATCTTTTAGGATTTATTGCTATTCTTGCTTTAATAGTATGGGGTCTTTATCAAGTAAACTTCCCTCCTCTTTCTTACGTAATATTTGTTGTTTTCTTGTCGTTAATTGCTTTTGCTGGAGCAAAAATCAGACAAAGAGCAAAAGAACTGCAAGTAATTGAAGAGAAAGAAACTCTATTTCATCTCTTTATTGACCCTTTTGCTGTTCCGGTTATTCAATTAGGAAAATGGCTAACTAATAAATGGAAAAGATACAATGTTATAGCCGTCTTCTTCTCTGCTCTAATTGATATGCCCTTTACTATATTTGTAGAATTCATTGAACAATGGCGCTATTTTCTTAAAGAAAAGAAGGAAAAGATTCACTAATGAAATACCACATAATTACATTTGGCTGCCAGATGAATAAGGCAGATTCAGAGAAGATTACAGCGGTTTTAGAGAATAAAGGATATAAAGCAGCCTCAAAAATTAATGAGGCTGATTTGATTGTAGTGAATATGTGTTCTGTAAGACAATCAGCTGTTGATAGGGTTTATGGTTTGCTGCCGAAATTTAAAAAATTCAAAATTCAAAATTCAAAATTCAAAATTCTACTGACTGGCTGTATATTAAAAAAAGACAAAAAGAAATTCGCAAAACTATTTGATGAAATCATTGATGTAAAGGATTTAATTAAAAACATAAAATCAAAATATTCTAACAATTCCTCTGCATCAATTCCAATAATGACCGGGTGTAATAATTTCTGCTCTTATTGCGTTGTTCCCTATACTAGAGGCAAAGAAACCTCCAGACCATTAAAAGAAATTACTTGCGAAGTAGAAGGTTTAGTTAAAAGAGGAATTAAAGAAATCTGGCTCTTAGGCCAAAATGTAAACAGCTATAAATATGGTTTTTCTAAACTGCTCAGAGCAGTCAATAAAATTCCAGGAAAATTCTGTATCAGATTTACTTCTTCTCATCCTAAGGATTTTTCAGATGATTTGATTGAAGCAATGGCTGAATGCAAAAAAGTAGCAAAATACTTAAATTTGCCGGTTCAATCAGGAGACGATAAAATTCTAAGAAAAATGAATCGGCCATATACTGTTAAACAATATAAGAACTTAGTTAAAAGGATTAGAAAAAAGATCCCAGATATTAATTTATCAACAGATGTAATTGTTGGCTTTCCCGGAGAAACAAAAAAGCAGTTTGAGAATACTGTAAAATTATTTAAAGAAATTAAATACGATATAGCTTATATAAACAAATATTCTCCCCGATCAGGCACAGCAGCGGCCGAACTAAAAGATAATGTTTCTCCCCAAGAAAAAAAACGCCGGGAGAAGATCTTAGAAAAAACCTTAAAACAGAAATCTCAAAAAAAGAAACTAATCGTTATTTTAGGACTAACAGCTTCAGGAAAAACAGACCTATCAATTAAACTTGCCAAGAAATTCAATGGCGAAATTGTTTCTGCTGATTCAAGGCAAGTATATAAAGGAATGAATATTGGAAGCGGCAAAGTAACTAAAAAAGAAATGGAAGGTATCCCCCATTATCTTTTAGATGTTGTTTCTCCAAAAAGAAAATTCACTGTTGTCCAATATAAAAATCTGGCTCTAAAAGCTATTGAAAAGACCCAGAAGAAAAATAATCTGCCTATTTTAACAGGAGGAACCGCCTTTTATATCCAGGCAGTAGTTGATGGGATTGATATTCCAGAAGTAAAACCTGATTGGAAACTAAGAAAAGAACTTGAGAAAAAACATACTCAAGAACTCTTTAAAATGTTAAAAAAGCTTGATCCTCGTCGAGCTAAAACCATTGAAGGTAAAAATAAAAGAAGATTGATAAGAGCATTAGAAATTGTTATTAAAACTAAAAAACCAGTTCCCCTGCTCAAAAAGAAACAGCCTCAATTTGAAGTTTTAATATTAGGAATTAAAAAAAGCCCTAAAGAACTTAAAGAGCGAATTAAGAAAAGATTATTAAAACGACTAAAGCAAGGAATGATAGCTGAAGTTAAAGGATTGAAAAAATCAGGTGTTTCTTGGAAACGTTTAGAAGAATTTGGTTTGGAATATAGATATATCGCTTTATATCTTCAAAACAAAATCACTAAAAAAGAAATGATGGATAGAATCCAAAAAGAAAGCGAACATTTTGCCAAACGCCAAATGACCTGGTTCAAGCGCGACAAACGAATCAAATGGGTTAAAGATTATAAAGAAGCTGAAAATTTATTAAAGAAGTTTCTTTAATAACTTCTGAACAGTGTCTGGTTTTGCGCGGCCGCGAGTGGCTGCCATTACCTGTCCTGCCAAAAACTGCAGGGCATTTTCTTTTCCTTTTCTATAATCTTCAACTGCTTTGGGATTTTTGGAAATTACCTGTTTAATAATATCCTCAATCTCACCTGTATCAGTTAGTTGAGTTAAGCCTTTTTCTTCAATAATATGAGAAGGATCAGCTTTGGTCTCAAACATCTCTTTCAAAACCTGCTTAGCAGTCTTGCTTGATATTTCCCCTTTATAAATTAAAGTTATCAATTCAGCAAAGTTTTCTGGAGTAATTTTGCTTTCTAATTCGGAAATTGAGGCCTTTCCAAATAATGACCAGAAATCAGTAATAATATAGCTTACAGCAAGCTTAACTAATTTTTGATAATCAGCCTGTTTAAGCCAATTGCTCAATTCTGACATTACTTTTTCAAAATATTTACCTAAATCTTTGTTAGAAATAAAAATCTCAATTGCCTTTTCATCTAAATTATATTCGTAAGCTAACCTTATTCTCTTCGCCTGAAGAAGTTCTGGAATTTCTCCTTGAATATTTTGAATAAACTTTTTATCTAAATGAAGTGTTGGCAAATCCGGCTCTGGGAGATATCTATAATCATGGGCTTCTTCTTTTTCTCGCTGACTGATTGTTATTCCTTTTTTCTCATCCCAACCGCGAGTTTCCTGAACAATCTTTTTCCCTTCATCTAAAAGCTCTGTTTGTCTTTTAATTTCATAATCAATTGATTGTTCAACGCTTCTAAATGAATTCAAATTCTTAATCTCTACTTTTGTCCCCATATTCTTACCCTTGCCTAAACTAATATTCACTTCTACTCTCATCTGCCCTTTTTCCATGTCTGCGTCAGAAACTCCAAGATATTTTAGAATTAATCTTAGTTCTTGGGCAAATTTCCTTGCCTGTTTTCCTGAAGTTAAATCCGGCTCAGTAACCATTTCCATCAAAGGAATCCCAGCCCTATTAAAATCAACTAAAGAGCTCTTTTCTTGGTGAATTAATCGCCCAGTATCTTCCTCAAGATGAACTCTTGTTATACGGACTTTTTTAACTTGTGCTGAGCCTGTTGAAGTATCAATCTCTAAATAGGCCTGTTTGCAAAACGGCTTATCATATTGAGATATTTGGTATCCTTTTGGTAAATCAGGATAAAAATAATTCTTCCTATCAAATTTAGAAGTCTCGGGAATATTACAATTTAAAGCTAAACCAGTTTTTATCGTTTTTCTTACTGCTTCTTTATTAATGACAGGGAGCGTTCCTGGTTGTGCAGTGCAAACAGGACAAATATTATAATTAGGCCTTTTCTCATCAGGATCATTCTTACAAGAACAAAACATTTTGCTCTTGGTTTTTAATTCAACATGAATTTCCAGGCCTACTATTAGCTTATATTCCATAGAAAATTAAACTTATTTTTTTCTCTCTAAAACGACAAAAGAATAAGGATAGATGTTTTTTTTATCTGGTTTATTATCTATTCTTTTTATTTCTTTCCATTGATTAATATCAAACTTTGGAAAATATGTATCTCCTTTAAAATTATGGTGAACAAATGTTAAATACAATCTATCTGCTAGCGGCAAAAACTGCTTATAAACAGACGCTCCGCCCGCTATCATTACCTCTTCATCTTTCCCTGCCTCTTCTAAAGCCTTTTCTATTGAAGTTACTACCACGCATCCCTTTGCCTTATAATCTTTGTCATGGCTTAAAATAATATTCTTTCTATTTGGTAAAGCTTTTCCAATTGATTCAAAAGTTTTAGCTCCCATAATAATCGGCTTTCCAAGAGTAGTTTTTCTAAAATATTTCATATCAGCCGGTAAATTCCAGGGCAAAGAATTCTTATCTCCAATCACCATATTATCTGCCATTGCGACTATTATTGAAATAATCATAATATTACACTGCCAGTTCGGCCTTAATAGATGGATGGCAATTATAATCAATTAATTTAATATCTTCCATTTTAAAGTCATCTATATTTTTTATCTCTGGATTAAGCCATAATTTAGGCAAAGTCATTGGCTCTCTGGTTAATTGTTCTTTTACTTGATCAAAATGATTTAAATAAATATGAGCGTCTCCTAAAGTATGGACGAATTCCCAGGGCTCCAAACCCACAACTTGAGCTATCATATGTAAAAGCAGAGAATAAGAAGCAATGTTAAATGGCACGCCTAAGAAAGTATCACAACTGCGCTGGTACATATATAAAGAAAGCTTTCCTTTAACAGAGAAAAAATGAAAAAGAAGATGACAAGGAGGTAAAGCCATCATATCTATTTCTCCTGGGTTCCAAGCAGAAACTATTATTCTTCTATCATGAGGATTTTCTTTTAATTTTTTAATCACATTAGCAATTTGATCAATTGGTTCTTCAGAATAAGGAGATTTCCATTTCCTCCATTGAACTCCATAAATACGACCTACATCTCCATCAAATTTAGCTTTTGGCTTCCAATAATCAGAATAAGCATTACCATCCCAAATATGAGAGCCTAGCTCCTGAAGTTTTTTAACATCGTTGCTTCCGCTTAAAAACCATAAAAGTTCTGCTTTCATTGATTTAAAAGCCAACTTTTTAGTAGTAACTGCTGGAAAACCATCAGCCATATTAAATCTCATTTGAATTCCAAAATAAGCTCTGGAGCCAATGCCTGTTCTATCCGGCCTGTCAATCCCCTTCTCCATTATAAGTTTTAATGCATCAATATATTGTTTCATAATATTCCTTCCACTAATTTCCAAACTTTCTCATGAATTACTTCTGGAGGCAATAATTTTTCATTCTTTATGCATTCTATAATCTTAAACTCTTTGGGAAATAACTCAGCTGCATGCAAATACGATTTCAAAGTATCTTCCAAGTGCTTTTTGTCCTTTTCGTGGATATCTTTTTTCTCGCTTCTTCCCAAATAAGCTTTTCTTCTTGCTTTTTTTTCTTTATCAGTTATTTTGTGAGCTAATTTTAAAGAAAAAGCAGGCGATGTTTTAAGAATAAGATTATAATTGGGCTTAGGAATTTTTAAGATTTTGTATTCTAAATGATAAAGCCAGTCAAAATATTTTTTTCTTTCTTTTCTATTTTTTATCTTACCTCCTTGATGACCAATATTTGAAGCAAGATATCTATCAGCAATAACTATTTTTCCATCCTTTAGCCATTTCCTTATCTTAAAACCAGCATCGTATCTATCGCAAGCATAAAAAATAGAACCCCTATAAGGTCCCACTTCTTCTGCAGTGCCGTATTTCCCTCTCAAATACTCATCAACCAGCCAGGCTGGTTTTTCGCCATGTCGGGGAAAATCAATTATTTCTACTTTATATCCTTCGCGTCTTAAACGTTTGATTAATAACTTAGACTGAGTTGACTTGCCTGACCCATCAAGTCCTTCAAGAACTATAAATTTTCCCGCCCCGTTAGAAATTTTGTTGCTTTTAGAAATTTCTTTTTTAGCCTCGTTATTTCTAACGGGGCCCGGATAAAAATTCTTCATCATAATACTTTAATATATCACAACCAATTCAAAAATAAAAGAAGAATTACCGAAAATAGTAAAATGGTCAAAAAGGGTTGACAAGGTTTTTATAATATGCTAATATGGAGATATCAGAAAAAAGTGTATTTTGCTCTTTTAACCAGGGCGTTTATTCGCCCACAACCCGCCGCTGAAACCGGCAGAAAGGAAGCGTGCTATATGCGAGCGCAAAATCATCCAACAAAAAGAACCCTATTAAGTAATTCGACGACAATTGCCCGGACGACCTACGAAGTAACCTGACCGGGTTGCGGCGACCCGCCGGTGAAAAGGCAACACCGGCGAAATAGGCGATATTACATCGCCTAAACTAAAAAGCCTCCTCGTAGTTTTTATATACAAGGAGGCTGTTTTTATTTATTTTTTACTGCTGGCTGTATTTTTACTCATATTTTCTTTTTATATCTAAAAAAGAAATTTTAGAAGAAGGTTTTTTGAGTACGTCTACTTTTATTCCTGCTTCTTTAAAAAGTTCTATAAAAGCGTCGTCGCTATATTCAGCAAAAGTAACATATCGTTTAATTTTGGCATTAACTAACATTTTAGCGCATATGATACAAGGAGTATGAGTGCAATAAACAATAGCTCCTTCAATGCTCACACCATGCAAAGAAGATTGAATAATAATATTTTGTTCAGCATGGATTGCCCGACATATTTCTTGATGAGTGCCAGAATCAATCTTTTGCTGATCCCTCAAGCAACCTAACTCAAGACAATCTTTTAATCCAGAGGCTGCGCCATTATAGCCAGTTGCTAAAATATGCTTATCTCGAACAGCTATAGCGCCCATATGATGACGACGACAAGTTGAACGTTCTGCTACCACTAAAGCTATTTTAAGAAAGTATTCATCTGGAGATATTCTTTTGTCCATAATAAAATATTACTCTACTTCAATGCCCATATTGCGGGCAGTGCCTTCAATAATTTTCATTGCCTGCTCAATGTCAGTAGTGTTTAAATCGGGCATTTTCTTTTGCGCGATTTCTTTTAATTGCGCTTTGGTAATTTTAGCGACCTTATTTTTATTCGGCGTGCCAGAACCTTTCTCAATCGCAGCTGCTTTTTTCAAAAGTTCTGCAGCTGGAGGCTGTTTTGTCTTGAAATCATAAGTTCTATCTCCGTAAACTGTAATATCTACAGGAACAGTAAAACCTGTCTGGTTTTTTGTTGCATCATTAAATTTCTGGCAGAATTCTGCAATATTTAATCCGTGCTGAGCCAAAGCAGGCCCTACTGGAGGAGCAGGAGTTGCCTGTCCGGCTGGAATTTGAAGCTTTATAACAGCTATTACTTTCTTTGCCATAATTAAATCTTTTTTATTTGAAGAGAATCTAATTCAACGGGAGTATCTCTTCCAAACATATTAACCATTACCTTAACTTTTCCTCTTGCCTCATCAATTTCTGAAACTTTGCCATCAAAGTCCTTAAAAGGGCCGTCAACAATCTTGACTGAATCCCCTGGTTTGACCTCAATCTTATGCTGAGGAGTTTCTACGCCCATTCTTTGCTTTAAGGTTTCCACTTCTTTCGACGAAACTGGCACCGGAGTAGTTCCTACTCCCACAAAACCAGTTACATTTGGGGTGTTTCTGACAACATACCAAGAATCATCAGTAACAATCATTTCAACCAAAACATAACCTGGATAAATTTTTTCTTCAACTGTTTTCCTTTTGCCGCTTTTAATCTTAATCTTTTTTTCTTTTGGCACTAAAACATTAAAAATCTTATCCTCCATGCCCAAAGACTCAACCCTTTGTTTCAGGTTTTTAGCAACTGCATCTTCATAACCAGAATAAGTATGAATCACATACCAATTTTTTTGTTGTGGTAATTTCTGTTTAGGCATTACAGTATGAACTTATTTAACATTGTTGTAAATATATAATCGAGTCCGCCTAAAAATGCAGCTACAGCAATTGAAACCGCAATAATAATTAAAGTATATTTTATAGTTTCCTTTCTGGTGGGCCAGTTAACTTTCTTCATCTCAAGTTTTACCTCTTTCAGGAAACTAACAATTTTTTTAGGGAAATTACTAATTTTCATAATCTTAATAAGGCCTTCTCGGCCTCATTTTCATATTAGCCAAGAAAAATCTAAATGTCAAGATTCTTTACCTTTTTGGCGTAAGTTTGGATGAATTTCTTTCTTGGAGGAACTTCTTCTCCCATTAAAGTATCAAAAATCCTGTCTGCTTCTTTAGCATCTTCAATAGTAACCTGCAATAAAGTCCTGTTTTTTGGGTCCATTGTTGTTTCCCATAATTCCATTGGATTCATTTCTCCAAGACCTTTATATCTTTGAATAGAAGGATTTGTTATTTTCTCTTTTTTAAAAGACGCTAAAATTTTCTCTTTTCCATCATCGGTATAGACATATTCTACTCTTTTCCCTGACTGAATCTTATAAAGTGGGGGTTGAGCGATATAGAGATAACCTTTTTCAATAATAGGTTTGAAGTGACGGAAAAAAAACGTTAAAAGCAGAGTTCGAATATGCGAACCATCCGAATCAGCATCTAAAGTTAGGATAATCCGGTGATATCTTGCTTTCTCAATATCAAAGTCCTCGCCAATAGCAGTTCCTAGAGCAATAATTAAAGCTCTAATCTCTTTTGAAGACAAGATTTTATCTATTCTAGCTCT
Organism: Candidatus Nealsoniibacteriota bacterium; assembly: GCA_030616085.1. Taxonomy (GTDB): domain Bacteria; phylum Patescibacteriota; class Minisyncoccia; order Minisyncoccales; family GWA2-38-27; genus JAUWYA01. The sequence continues at coordinate 24,829 of JAUWYA010000005.1, forward strand.
TTCAACATTTAAGATTTTCCCTCGCAATGGCAAAATTGCCTGAAATCTTCTATCTCTTCCTTGCTTTCCGCTATTATGAACAAAAATACCACTAGATAAAGCAAAATTATGACTATCTTCTACTTCTAAATCATAAACATCTATTTTTTGAGATAATTTAACTATTTTCTTAATTCTGTGATTATAATTCAATACAGCTTCCTTTAGCTTCTCTTCATCACTATTAAAAAATCTAGAACAAATTGTATCATATCTTAAAATATTTTTATCGTTTTTTCTGATTCTCTCTTTTGTAAATCTTTCTACGTCTATCTTATCGTATTGATTATAAATCTCTTTTAATAATTTTAAAGCTTTATTAAGATATGTTTGATTATATGCTTTCTTCCGTTTTAATCTAAATTCTTGTGTCCATTGTTCCGATGTTTTCATTCTTCTCCAATCCAAAAGTTCTTTATCTTGCCATTGCAATTTAGCTTTTTGAGAAAGCTCTCTTCTTTTTTTAGGATGTTTCTCGAAATATATCTTTACTCTTTCTGCACATTTTTCTCTATTCTTTTTATTTCTCCAATATCTTTTTTGATTATTAAATAATAACTTGTTATTTTTTTCTCTATAATCTGGGTTGTTATGATAAAACTCTAAAAACTTTTTAGTCATATATCCCTTATATTCTTCATTTTCCCATTGCTTCTTGGCCCTATCGCTTAACATCTTTCTCATTTTATGAGTAGTCATAATTTGTCTAATTTTTTCTCTATATTCTTTAGATTGATGAATTTTTTTACATCTTTCTTTTACTTTTTCTGTATGCAAACTATACTTTATCATTTCACGATGATATTGCATATGATCATCTTTTGACATTCTTTCTATATTATCTGGATTATTATTTAATTTGTTAAAATCAATATGGTGTCTGTGCGAACCATCTTCTTCCAAGTAAATATTATTTTTGAGATTATATTCGTCAGCTAAAAGATGTGTAAATATCCATCTATTATCTTTATTGTCGTAAACTAGTTCGTAGCCACTGATGGTTATTCTCTTTCCAATTCTTGAAAATTGACGTCTGATAGGCATCAAGGAATCAGAAATCGTTAAATCCTTAGCTTTTTTATAATTCCTGTCTCTCGTCATAAATAAGTGATCCGGCGTGCAAACTACTTCTTCATTATTATCCAAAATAACCTTAATTACTTCAACGTTTTGTTTTGTTTTTCTAGGATTTTTAATTAACTCAACACCTATAGAATTATCTTCTTTAATCGTGTAGCAATAATTTTTCTTTCCTTTTCTATCTTCTTTAATTAGATCTTTGAAAGTTAAATTTCTGCCATCCACTAAAGCAACTTTCGTGTCTTCAGAAAAACAACCTCCGGCACTCTCGCCTTCGACTATAAACAGCTCTGATTCTTCAGGATTTCTTGAAGAACAATCAGCTAATTTGCCTGGCAAAGCAAGCCCTTCTAAAACTCCTTTCCTTAAGACAGTTTCCCTGGCTGCTCTGGCTGCTTTTCTGGCCCGAGAAGATAAAAGACATTTTTCAATAATGACTTTAGCATCCTGCGGGTTCCTTTCCAAAAAATCAGTCAGGTGTTCAGAAATCACTTGATCAACAATTGTCTTAGCTTCAACATTCCCTAATTTTGCCTTTGTTTGTCCTTCAAACTGCGGTTCCTTTATTTTAATAGAAACAACTCCAGTTAATCCTTCCCTTATATCTTCGCCTGATAAATTGCCGTCTGTTTCTTTAAGAAAATCATTCTTTCTAGCCCAATCATTTAAAGTCCTTGTCAAAGCAGTCCTAAATCCAGTTAAATGAGTCCCTCCTTCTCCAGTATAGATGTTATTAGCAAAACTTTCTTCATGGCACTCATATTCTTCAGTATATTGAAATGCTGCCTCAACCAATATATCTTTTTTCTCGCCAGAACAATAAAAGACATTTATATTGCGAGAAGCAGAACCATGAATCAGATACTTAACATAAGAAGCAAGTCCTCCTTCAAAGCAAAAACTATAGCTTGTTTTTTCTTTTTCCCTTTCGTCTCTAACAGTTATCCTTACGCCTCTAGTTAAATACGCTTGCTGACGCAAATGGTTTAAAATTCTCTTTTTATCAAACTTAATTTCTTTGAAAATCTCTAAATCTGGCTCAAAAATAACGGTTGTGCCGGTTTTTCTACAGGCTCCTACTTTCTTTAATTTCGTCTTAACTTTTCCTTTAGAATATTCCTGGCTATACTTACTGCCTCCTCTGCATACTTCAGCTTTTAAAAAGCTGGACAAAGCGCAGACAACAGAAACTCCTACGCCATGAAGACCTCCAGACACCTTATACGCCTCTCCTCCAAACTTGCCTCCGGCATGCAAAGTTGTCATAACTGTTTCTAAGGCTGATTTTTTTGTCTGAGCATGTTTCTCTACTGGAATTCCTCTTCCATCATCGCTTGTTTCTACTCTATTCTCTGGCAATAAAATAACTTCAATGTTTTTAGCATAACCTGCCATTGCTTCATCAAGTCCATTGTCAACCACTTCCCAGATCAAATGATGCAAACCGTCAGGACCAGTTGAACCAATATACATTCCAGGCCTTTTCCTAACAGGATCAAGACCCTCTAAAACATAGATGTCCTTTGCTGTGTAACTTGTTTCTTTATTTTTTGGTTTTTTAATTATTTTTTCCTTAGGCATAATTTTAACGCCTTACTTCCCAATCTGGGCTCCTTTCCAAAGTTTTAATTATTTTATTCTGAATTTTATCAATTTCCTCTGACTTTAAAGTTTTATCCTCTGCCTGATAAACTATGTGAAATGCTAAATTCTTCTTTCCTTGAGGAATACCCTCTCCCTCATAAATATCAAAAAGGTCAACATCTCTGACTAAAACACCTCCAGCAGTATTAATTTCATTCAATACATCTACAACTTTAATATTTAATGGCACTAAAATTGCCAGATCACGAACAGCTGCCGGATATTGAGAAATTGGCTGATACTCATGCTCTTCTGAACAAATCTTTGTTAATTTCTCAAAATCAATATCAAATACAACCACATTAATTTCTTTTAATACTTTTGAAGAAATCTCTCCTAAAAAACCAACCTCTTGTGAATCAACCTTAATCTCAGCGCTTTTCCCTTTTTGCCAAATAGAAATCTTACTCTGTTCAGGAGTTGGCTTATGCTCATCATACCAAACATTGCTTATTCCAAGCTTATTCATCAATAAATCAACTATTCCTTTTAATCTATAGAATTCATCCTTTCCTTTTTTCTGAGCAATTAACCCAGTAAGCATCTTTTTCTCTTCAGCTTCTCCAGCTTGTTTCTTAATAAATGTTTTCCCTGTCTCAAAGATCTTAATTTCATCAAAATATCTAAAATTATCTTTTAGATTCTTTAACATATTGGGAATCAAACTTGGTCTTAAATATTTTTGCTCCGAGCTCATTGGATTCTCCATTTCAATAGCTTCCTTAAAAGTCTCAACTTCTTTCTCACCAATAAAAGAGTAATTATATACTTCTGTAAACCCAGCTTCTTTTAAAATATCTTTGACACAATTCTCCCAGAAAATCTCAAGGTTTCTTTTCGGAGGAATCAAAGAAACAACTGGAAAAGTAGAAGGTATTTTCTCATATCCATAAATCCTGCCAATCTCTTCAATCAAATCTTCTTGTGAAGAAACATCTAATCTGAAGGTAGGAACTTCTACGATATTCCCTTTATATTTAAATTCTAATCTCTCAAAGATATTTTTTATTTCTTTTGTAGAAATCTTTATTCCTAATAATTTTTCAACATAGCTTAAATCTAATTTAATCTTTTTAGGTTGAACTTTTTTAGGATAAAGATCAATTATCTGAACTATTTTACCTCCACCAAGCTTGGTTAAAAGAAAATATGTTCTTTCTAGCGTAGAGATTGTTAAATTTGGATCTATTCCCTGAGAATATACATTTGATGCTTCGGTTCGATGATTTAATTTTTTTACAGCTTTATAAATTGTCTGCCTATCGAAATTCCCTGCTTGCAACACAATGTTTTTTGTCTTTGAATCTATTTCAGTTAACTTTCCACCCATAATACCAACTAAATCAATCAACCTGTTTTTGTCTTCAATAACAAGCATTCCCCTATCTAAAGTATGGCTGCTGTCATCCAAAGTAACTATTCTCTCTCCTTTTTTTGACTCTCGTAAATTCATCTGATGGCCTTGAATTTTATCATAATCAAAAGCATGTAAAGGTTGGCCTATTTCCAACATTACATAGTTAGTCAAATCAACAATATTATTTATAGAACGAAGACCCACTGATTTTATCTTTTCTTTTAACCATTTTGGAGACGAACCTACCTTTACTCCCTCTACTACTATTGCTGAATAACGAGGAACCAGCTTACGGCATTTAATTTTCAAGTTAATTAACCCGATTTCGCCTTTTTCTTTTTTTAATCTTTTTCTTTTCAATGGCTCTAAATCTTTATCCAATATAGCTGATATTTCTCTAGCCACTCCCCAATGAGACAAACAATCATGACCCCTATTTGACAATACATCAATATCTAAAGTATGATCCCTGCCAACTTTTTTAACTTGCTCTACTTCAAAGCTATGCATAGTCAAAACCTCTGCCAGGTTTTCTGGCTTAGGCAATTTAACATATTCTTTTAGCCAATTATATGAAAATAACATAACTGTAAGAAAACAAATTTTTAAATCGTGGGGTTTGGGCGCGGTGATTCCCGAAGGGAATCAAAGGGGGAAACGATTTTAAAAATTTCGTTTTCTGAAAGTTAAAATTGCTTAAGAAACCTTGAATCTCCTGAATAAAACAATCTAATATCATCTACCTTATACTTCATCATAGCTAATCTATCTAGTCCTACTCCAAAAGCAAACCCCTGCCAATTCTTAGGATTAATACCTCCTGCTTTTAAAACATTCGGGTGAACCATTCCTGCTCCAATTATCTCTACCCAACATCTTTTTGAACAAACACTGCATCCTTTTTCATTACAAACTAAACAAGTCATATCTACTTCAAAACTTGGTTCAGTAAATGGAAAAAAGCTTGGCCTTAAACGGGCCTTAACTTTCTTTCCAAAAAACCTTGAAAGAAACTCTTCAATAATTGCTTTAAAATTAGCTGCTGAAATATCTTTTCCAACCATTAATCCTTCTACCTGATAAAAATTAATCTCGTGGCTGGCATCAGTCGCTTCATGCCTAAAAATCCTGCCTGGAACAATAATTCTAAACGGCGGCTGATGTTTTTCCATATAACGAATTTGAACAGGCGAAGTATGAGTCCTTAATAACAATTTTGAATTTTGCTGGACGCGAAGCGGACTCCCCGGAGGATTGCTTTTGAATTTTGAATTTGTTTGTAATTTGTTATTTGTTATTTGGAATTTCTGGTTGTTTTTCAACCAGAATGTGTCCCACATATCTCTTGCAGGATGATCTTTTGGAATATTTAAAGCATCAAAGTTATACCATTCGTTTTCAATCTCAGGACCATCAATCACTGAAAAACCCATTGCCTGAAAAATCTCTTCAACTTCTCTCTTAACCAAAGTCAAAGGATGCAAATGCCCAATTTCATGCTTTTCTCCAGGCACTGTTACATCAAATGTATCCTTTTTTGTTTCAATTTTAAGAGGCTTTAGCATTCCTTCATTTTACCCTAAAATCATCTTAAAATCAACTGAAAACTGTGGATTAAAAAGCAATAAAAAAAGCCGCTGAGATATTATATCCAACGGCTATGTTTCTCAATTCTCTTCTATTCTTCTATCTGAGATTGAACTTGCTGAGCCAGTTTTTTTCCTTTATCTGTTAGCTTAACTCCTCCTTTTTCGTCAACGCTAATAAGGCCTTCGGATTGCATAACTTCGGTCGGAGTTAAACAACTATCAATCTCGTTTAAACTGACCTCTATTTTGCATTCATTTGCTTTTTCACAAATTTCTCTAAGAAAATCATGGCCACGATTCAACATAGATTCATAAAGAGCATCAGTACAAACAGATGATAATCTTGAGTAGATCTGATCTCTTATAGTTTCGGCAAATTCAAGAACAAATTCCCGGGTGAGTTGTGAATCTTTTATCTCTTGATATTTGTTCTCGGGCTCATCCTGCCATTCTTCAAGCCAAATCTGACCTTTGATAATCTCTGTTTTGTTGAGCAAATCAATAAAATCAGCGATAATCATATCTTCTTCTCCTTTCTTTTATCTTTAAACTTTTATTTAATTGTTAAGGGACGAATCTTAATAATCTTATCTTATAGTTTAATATTTTTAAAAGAATAGTCAACTCAATAAAAAAAGCCGTTGACATGTTATATCCAACGGCTATGTTTGTGTATTTTTAAGCTTTTCCAGTTAGCTCTTTCCAATGAGTTTTTGGACGAAGAGGTTTAGAGCCTTTAGCGCACAAAGGGCAATCTTCTGGCTCTACTGCCCAAATTTCTTTATGGACTAAAGCTATAACACTTATATCGCCATAATCTGCTGGCAGTTTCGGTGGACGATGAATGAGCGTGCCAACGGTTGAAAGCCAATTGACTGGCTCATAATTTCCTTGTTCTACCGCCCGACGAATCTCTCTAAACGTATCGCTGGTAGTGATAAGCTCTTCTGCTTGAAGAACAACTGCGTCTTTTGGAATTTGCATCCTGCGCCAAATCATCTTTTTACCTTTACGATCAGAAGGATCTTTCTCAGTAAATGCGTGAACTGCATTAAACCCTTTAGCTACTTCATGAGAAAAGGTAATAGCAGCATAAGGAGAACCAATAACCCAGTCAACTTTTTCTATTCCAGCTTCTTTTAATTTTCTAACAAGCTGACGAGCCAAAATCTCACAGAGTTTTGGATTGCAAAGAACTCTCATGCAGTCAAAAAAACCATTGCTGCACTTACCAGAATGTAATTCAGCATGAGGAGCTTGCGGGTTATTAGCATCGTATACCCAGGCTGCATCGCAAAGTTCAAACCATCGAAGAATATCTTCTGCGTTTAAAATCTTATCATCGTAATATCTTGGATCAACAATAACCTTCGTCGACGACATATTACTCACCTCCCTTCTCTTCCAATGCCTGTTCGATTTCTCGCAAGGTTCGCTTTACTGCTTCTCTTGGATTTTGAGGAAGACCTTCATCATTAGCTTTAGCTTGCGTGATTGGTCGCCCCATTACGATTCTTTCTGCTCCATTCTGAATAGCTTTTTTGGGGGTTAAAATCCTGGCTTGATCGTCACCTTTAACAATTGCCCATTCAGGCCTTACGCCCGGCGTATTTAAGCTAAGCATTAGCTCAAATCTATCTTTAACAACTTCAACTTCCTTTGGCGAAAGAATAAGACCGCCGAGTCCAGCCAATTGTGCCATCCGGGCAAATCTGAGAACTCCAGCCCTTGTTGAACAAGTAAAAATTGCCTGGCATTCTTCTTCGTTAAGACTGGTAAGAATCGTTACTCCGAGAATTTCGGTTGCTGGCCCTATAGCCTTTTGAACAGCATTCATGCCGTCAATACCAGCACAACACATTACTGTAAGAAGTTCTGGCTTTACTTCAGCCAACAATTCTCCGTCAGTTTTCATAGTGTTCGGAATGTCGATAAGCTTAAGATCAGCAAGAACCTTAAGTCCGAGGTCATGCAATATTGTAATCAGGTCATAACCAACTGCTCGCAAAATTGAGTTTACTTTGATATAAACTCCAAGTCCTTTCAGACTTTCTGCTAAGGTTATAACCTTTTGTTTGACGCCTTGGATGCCTCCATGTTCTATTGGAGAATAATCCGCAGCCACTATCAACCGCTCTTCTGGTTTTAATTCTTTCTTCATAGCATTTTTCCTTTCTTTAATTGTTCAATATTTGAGTAATTTTTCTCTTCCATATACTTTTTCAATCCATTAATCACCTCCATCATAACGTTTGGGTTAATAAAATTAGCTGTGCCAATTTGAACAGCATCAGCTCCACATTCAAGAAAATCTAAAACATCTGTTACAGTACTGATCCCCCCAATTCCAATAATCGGTACTCCTAACTTAGCTTGAGCTACTTCATGAACCAGTTTTAGAGCTATTGGTTTGATAGCTGAGCCAGAAAGACCTCCATTAAGCCATGATGTTTCATCTTTGCCTCTCACCTTGGCTCTTGCTCTAACTGTATTGATAAGAGCTATAGCATCTGCTCCAGCTAAAACTACTGCTCTAGCTATTGTTACAATGTTTGTCACATTTGGAGTAAGCTTAGCTATAACTACAGTATCCAAAGAAGCTGCTCTTTTTACTTTAGCTATTACATCAGAAGCAATTTCAGGATCTTGACCAAAAGCTATACCTCCCTCTTCTGTATTTGGACAAGAGATATTTACTTCTATTCCGTTTACTAGCTCTGCCTTATTATTAATCTTCTCAGTTAACCAAACATATTCTTTTATTGTTGCACCGCCGATACTGACAATAATAGGTACTTCAAATTTCAACAAAAAGGGAATTTTCTCACGGATAACCACATCTATTCCAGGATTTTGTAAACCAATAAAATTAATTATTCCTGCATCAGTTTCACACATCCGAGGAGTAGGATTTCCTTGTCGTGGTTTAAGAGTTGTTGTCTTCATTACAAAAGCACCAAGTTTGGAAACATCAATAAAATCAGATATTTCTTCACCATAAGCAGCTGTTCCTGAAGCTGGCATAATTGGATTTTTCATCTTTATACCTGCTATCTCTACTGAAAAATTAGATTCAGATTCCATTTTTCTCCTCCTTTCATATTTTCAAACCAAAGGTTTTACAAATATTGTCATGTGTTAATTTTTTTATCTGTTCTTCGCTTATACCTATACTTGGTAAAAAGTTTCCTACAAAATCTTTGTAAAGGTATAAAGAAGGATATCCTGACGGCGGATCGCTTGAATGAAGTTTTTCTCCATAGGGATGTGGGGCATGATCTGTTTCAATCCAGTCTATTTGGCCTGCTTTCAAACACTCTATTAGATCCAATACATCTGGCCTGCTCCTTAATGGAGGATTCATTTTATAAAGCAAACCATCTGATGTACTTAATTGTCTATTATCCCACATAATATGATGCGGGGTTACTCCGCAGGTAATCTTAATATCCCTTCTCGCGCTATCTATCCATTCTACTGATCCCAAGCAGGAAACATGAACAATATGCAAAGTGCCTGGAAAGCCTGTGTTTCTAACAAACCTTATTTGGTCTTTTAGGGACTCCGTTTCAGCTTGCTTAGGCCTTGCAAATGAATGAGAAATTGGATTTGAGGGATCCCAAAGCTCTGGCTTTAAAAAACTTTCTTTCTCGCAGTGAACAGCAATTACACCTTCATATCCTAAATCTGTAAGAACCTTATATATTCTTTTCTGTTGTTCTTCATCAATAACTGCCAAACTTCCTACTGATCTGCCAGCATAAAGCTTAAAACCGATAACCTGTTTATATTTGTTATAAATCGATACAGCTTCTACGAGCTGATCTTCATCAGTTGTTAAACCAAGATACAAGAAATAATTGTCTTCGTGTTCTCTTGGAACTAAGCTTAATCTTTCCAGAACATCTGCTTCTGTCAAAATAGGTGGATCTGTATTCGGCATATCAAAAATCTTTGTCACGCCTTGTGTTTTTGCAAGTTTGAAAACGCGGGCTATATCGCCTCTAGAATGCACATGTGGATCAATTCTTATATACACTTTTTCTCCTTTCAGTTTATTTCAATCTTTTATTTACCCGTTAAATAGTGCCAAAGGCAATTTAACTGGGTTAAGTTTTCAATGAACAAATTGTAATACTATTTTTAGCAATATTCTATTCTCTTGTCAACAAAAAAAGCCCAAAAAGGACTTTCCTATGCGGGGACTATTAAACAAAATCCGAACTTTTTTTCAAGAAAATAGGTTCGGATTTGGTTTAATAATCCTCGCAAGCAAGCAAAAAGCCCGAAAGGGCTTCTGTTTGTTTGCGGGAGCGACCGGACTCGAACCGGCAACCTTTTCCGTGACAGGGAAACGATCTAACCAATTGATCTACGCCCCCACTTCGCAAGCTTCGCTTGCTCAGTGTAAACTACTTTAGTCAATCATTCTTGTTTACCCTGAGGAGTGAAACAACGAAGGGTGCCGATGGCAGGGATCGAACCTACGACCTTGGCCTTATGAAGACCTCGCTCTAACCACTGAGCTACACCGGCTGGTCGCGGGGACAGGAATTGCACCTGTGTCTCGAGGTTATGGGCCTCGCAAGATACTACTTCTCCACCCCGCAGGCCCATTATATTACATTTTTATAAAAAAATCAACCCCGTTAGAAACAGCCCGCCCAAAGGCCCTTCGGGCGCGCAAAGCGCGGGCGTGGTCTCTAACGGGGTCAAGCCCCTAAAACATCTCTAAGTCCCTGAAAGTTTTTTCGTAAATTCCCAGCACTTCTCTTGCTTGTTCCAATCTCAATTCATAATCAGGATCATGGACAACGTTATTGCGGATTTTATGAACTTTCCAAACCTGCTCTATATTAGGCAAGATAGTTGCATCTAATTGCTCTAATATCTTTGCCATTGTTTCCCCCTTATATCCCATTTTCTTTAAAACATCATTAAGCAGGCCGTCTGCCTCAATTACTGCTAATTTATAATCTGCTTCTTTGCCAGTATCTAATCTTTTTAAAACCTTGCTCCATTGTTTAAAAGTTTTCTTCACTCCAAACGGCCGATAGATAAAAAACTCTGTCCAATCTTCAAAAAAACGTCGCTTAAGCCAAGAATTCTTTAAAAGGAGGAAAATAATGCCGAGTAAGAAAAGCGCGCCAATAATTATGAAAGCAATCTTTAGATAAAATAAAAATGTTGCAGATGTTATAATAGAAAATATATTATTCATACCCTGTAGAAGAATTTCGAATTAAAAATTTCTTCGAAATTTTTTATTATTGCCTCGTAAGAGTTCGAAATTTCTCTACGGGGCATAGATTTTGCTAATTTCTAATATTTTATTTTCTTCAAACGGCTTGCCAATAATTTGCAAACCAACAGGAAGCCCGCCTTGCTGCGAGGCAGGTTTTCCTTTAAAGCCAATCGGCACGGAAACAGCAGGCAGGCCCACTAAATTTACAGAAGCAGTAAAAATATCAGAAAGATACATTGAAAGAGGATCTTTAATCTTTTCTCCAAGCTTGAAAGCTGTAAATGGAGAAGTGGGAGTAAAAATAGCATCAACTTTGTTAAAGGCCTTATCAAAATCATGTCTAATCAAAGTTCTAACTTTTTGGGCTTTTAAATAATATGCGTCATAGTATCCTGCAGATAATGCATATGTGCCCAGCATAATCCTTCTCTTTACCTCATCTCCAAACCCATCTGCTCTACTTTTTAGATAAACGCTCAATAAATCTTTGTTAGATTTTGATAAACCATATTTAATTCCATCGTATCTAGCTAAATTAGCTGAGGCCTCAGAAGGCATAATAATATAATAGATAGGCAAAGCGTATTCTGTATGAGGCAAGCTGATTTCCTCAATCTTAGCGCCCATTTTCTCTATTTTCTCAATTGCCTGCTTAACTATCTTCTCCACTTCTGGATCCATGCCTTTAATAAAATATTCTTTAGGAATCCCAATTTTTAAATTTGAAATTTGAAATTTGAAATTTGAAATTTTAGATTCGACAGAAGTCGAATCTTTTGGGTCTTTGCCGGAAATGGCATTAAATACAATCTGAGCGTCTTCAGCTGTCTTTGTAATAGGACCAATTTGATCTAAAGAAGAAGCAAAAGCAATTAAACCATAACGGGAAACTGCTCCATAAGTCGGTTTTAGTCCAACTACTCCGCAAAAAGAAGCTGGCTGCCTAATAGAACCGCCGGTATCAGAACCAAGAGCATAACAGCATAAATCAGCAGCAACTGCAGCTGCTGACCCCCCAGAGCTCCCACCAGGCACTCTAGTTAAGTCATGAGGGTTTTTAGTTGGAGAAAAGGCAGAATGTTCGGTTGAAGAACCCATGGCAAACTCATCCAGATTGGTTTTTCCTAAAATTACTGCTCCAAGTTCTTTAAGCTTCTTAATACAGGTTGCATTATAAGGAGCAGCATATTTTCCAAGAATTTTAGAAGAGCAAGTTGCTTTTATTCCTTCAACTAAAATATTATCTTTAACAGCTACAGGAACTCCTGCCAAAATTGGAATTTTCTTGCCTTCTGAAATTAACTTATCAACTTCTTTTGCTTGAGAAAGAGCTAAATCGTCAGTAACTGTTATAAAAGCAGAAATCTTTCTATCTTGTTTTTTAATTTTATTTAAAAATAACTTAGTTAATTCTAATGCTGAAAATTTCTTTTCTAAAAATCCTTTATGAGCCTGGGTTATGGTCAAATTGTTCATTTAAACACTGCCTTTACTTTAATGTGTCTTTCCTTTTTATCAGGCGCAGCTGCAATTAGTTTATCAACCACTTGTTCCGGCTGGCTTTCTGCCCTATCCTGTCTCATTACGTCTAATCTCTGTTTGAAATAATGTTCAACTGGATGAAAGGTTGGCTCAACATTTGAAACGTCAACCTTTTTTAAAGAGTTAAAATAATCCAAAATTGAAGAAAGATCTTTCTGAAACTTCTTAATCTCGGTTTCTTTCAAACCTAATCTTGCAAGCTTGGCAATATGTTGAACATCTTGTTTAGATATCATAAAAATTAGAAATTAGAAATAAGAACCTGACTTCGTCAGAACCTTGATTCGTTATTGTATAAATATATATTCTTGAATTTAAAAATTTTCACCTTGGTGGTTCTAATTCTTCGTTCTCAGCTAATATCTCATGTAATTGCTCAAGATCTTCTAAAACCATCCCTGCTCCCCTAACCATTACGGTCATTGGGTCTTCAATGATTTTAACAGGAATCTTTACCTCTTCTTGAATTAAAAAAGCTAATCCTTTAAGTAAACTGCCTCCACCTGCTAAATAAATCCCTTTTGCCATAATATCAGCTAAAAGCTCGGGAGGGGTTTCTTCTACTGTTGTCTTTATAGCTGTAACAATCTGCTTTACTGATTTCGCTAAAGCCCTTCTGATATCTTCATCATTAACCAAAATTTCTTCTGGCAGCCCAGTAATTAAATTTCTTCCTCTTAAAGGAAGCTCTCTTTTTTCTTTTAAAGGATAAGCAGATCCAATTCCAATTTTAACCTCTTCAGCTCCCCTTTCTCCTATTAACAACTTATACTCTTCTTGAGCAAATTGAACTATGTCTTCATTAAGCTTATCTCCGGCAATACGCAAGCTCTTGGCAATAACTACCCCTCCAAGAGAAATTACTGCTACTTCAGTTGTTCCTCCTCCAATATCAACAATAAAATTACCGCCAGCTTCCTGAACTGCTAATCTTGCTCCAATAGCTGCTGCCATTGGCTCTTCTATTAAAAAGACATCTCTTGCCCCAGCATTCCTAGTAGCATCACGAACTGCCTTCTTCTCAACTTCAGTAACTCCGTAAGGAATACCAACAATAATTCGAGGCCTTGGTCCTAAAATGAATTTCCTTTTATGAACCTTTTCAATAAAATACTTCAGCATCTGCTCTGTAACCTCAAAATCAGAAACCACTCCGTCAACCAAAGGCCTGGTAGCCACAATATGAGCTGGAGTCCGGCCAACCATTTTTTTAGCTTCTTCACCAATTGCCAAAATCTGGCCTGTTTTCTTATTTATTGCAACAACTGACGGCTCATTAATAACTATTCCTTTGTCCTGAACATAAACCAAAGAATTGGCAGTTCCTAAGTCAATAGCTATATTATTTGAGATATATGAGAAAATTTTATTAAGCATTTTCTTTCTTATTATTTATAATTTACCATAAGAATCCCATAAAAGCAAACATCATGCTATAATAAAATTGCCGTGGGCCCGGAATGGTTCGAGCTCTGGCTTGACATCAGAGTCTCTGGGGTTCGATTCCCCACGGGTCCACGGCTTCAACTATTGACAAAGGTCTTTGATTTGCTATAATTAAGATAGATGTCAAGCTAGAGTTAATCGAATCATTTCGGGATTCCGAAAAGTCCGTCTTTTGACGGATTTTTTGTTTTAACAAAAGTGTGCAAAACCGAGTTTTGTACACTTTACACAACCAAACAAAATCAAATTAAAATAAAAAAGCCCTGCGAGAGTTCACAGGGCCTAAAGGGCAGAATGAAAGAACAGTCTTTATTTGATCTTGTCCTTTTTGACGAAGATAGCGACGTCTTAGTTAGAAAACAACCGTTAAGATCGTCCTTTCCTCACTCCCCAACTTTCTGACAAAGAAGACCACCACTCATGCCTATAATAAGCAAACCCGCCAAGAAAGCTATCACGCTCTGATGGACACTAAAGTGCTGTAGAACCCTGTCAGTAATGAACGAAATCACTCCTATCAACATCACAAGCATCCCGACCAAAAAAAGGTATCCTGTTATGACCAATTTCTGTGCGTAAGAGAGTTCGAGTAATGTACAAAGATTCTTCTTTTCTTCCATTTTGTCAGGTTTGACTTCTTCCGTTTCGCAATTTTCCTTTTTCTTTAGCGATTTCATTGTTTTACTCCTTTCTATGAGTATCTTTCGTTTCAGTATTTTCTATAATCTTTCATTTTTTAAAGCAGAAAACGATTTCCACTTTCTTCCCATATTATAGTATACTGATATAATCTGTCAAGAGGTATTGGTAATGTTCACACACATATGGCGGTTTTTACCAGGATTAGTATAATCCTGGTATATGTGTATACCTATGCCTAAAAATGTAAAAGAAGAAAGATTAAGATGGGTATTGCCTATCTACAATAAAGAG
>JAUWYA010000030.1 GCA_030616085.1 Candidatus Nealsoniibacteriota bacterium
CTGCTGCTTGCGCCACTCCTATATCTTCTGAAGCAAAAATAACCATTCTGCGGGCTATAAACTTGGGATCTTCTCCAGAAACAATCATCCGAGCTAAATAATACAGAGCAGCATCTGGCTGACTAGCTCTCATGCTTTTAATAAATGCCGATATTGTATTATAATGATCCTCCCCTGCTTTATCATATCTCAGGAACTTAGATTGAAGAGCATTCTTTAAGCTTTCCAACGTAATCTTGTTATAAAGCTGATTAGTATTCTCTAACATTGTAATTGCTTGCCTAGCATCTCCATTAGCCATATTTATTAACCAATCTTCTGATTCTTTATCTATTTTTAAATTAGTCCTTTTAATTATGGCTTTCATATTTTTATCTGAAAGCTCATTTAAAACAAAAATCCTGCACCTAGAAAGCAAAGGCGGTATTACTTCAAAGCTCGGATTTTCCGTTGTTGCTCCAATTAAAGTTATTTCTCCCCTTTCAACATAAGGAAGAAGAAAGTCCTGTTGAACCTTATTAAAACGATGAATTTCATCTAAAAACAACACTTTAGAAAATCCATTAACCTCTTCATCAAGTATATTCCTAATATCTTTCTTCCCTGCTGAAACAGCTGATAACTCATATAGCTTAGCATTTAAGCTTTTAGCATATATCTTTGCTAAAGTAGTTTTCCCGGTTCCTGGGGGACCCCAGAAAATAAAAGAAAACAGATGTTTCTGCTTTACAGCAACATTCAAGGGTTTTCCTTCTCCAGCCAAGTGTTCTTGCCCAACAAACTCTTCTAATGACTTAGGTCTAATTCTTGAAGCTAATGGTTCCATTATTTCACTCTAATCTTTTTATGATCTAAAAACAAGAAGCTTAGCTCCTTGAAGCTAAATTAAAACAAAAAAGGCCTTTAATGTGGGCCTTTTATAAAGAACAATAAGACAGGAAGGAAAACAGATCAATAATAAGCGGGACCTTACCATGCCGTATTTTCTTCCCCGCACAGCTACGAATGTATTTATCTTAGCATAGATTAAAAAAAGAACAAATAGAAAAACAAAAACCTGGCTAAGCCAAGTTTTAAACCAACATAAATCTCCCGGAGTACAAAAAGATTATAATCTTTGTTTAAAATAATTAAAATTAATCTTCAGGCTCTTCGTCTTCTTCTTCATCATCTTCGTCTTCAGGAAAATCAGCTTTAAAATCATTCTTTGCTTGCTCTAAGGCCTGCTTGAAATCATCTTGCGCTTTTTCTATTGCTTCTCTCTTAGCAGTAATAAGCGCTTCCATATCTATTCCCTCAACTTCCTGCCTAGCAGTAATATATTCCTGCTTAGCTGTTTTTAATTTATTTCGCAATGTTTCTTGAATAGTTTTTGCATCAATAACGCCTTCTTCGCAATCAGCTTTAGCATTTTCAATAAATGCTTCAAATGAAGCTCTAAAAGCTATAATTGCATCATCAATAGATTCCTTTCGCGCAATTTTTGCGTCTTCAATGCCCTGCCTAAACTGCTGGATAGCATCATTAACTGCGTCCCGACGAATTCTTATAGCTGCCACAACTGCTTGTTGAAACTCTAATGCTATCCGTTTTTGTTCATCAGTCCCTGCTCTCTCATCTAACTTAGCGAAGTGTTCAGCGCGATTAGCATCCCACTTTTCCCGCTTCTGCTCATATTTTTGATCACGCTCCTGTCGACGCTCCTCAATTCTTTCTCTTATTCGTTCACGTTTCTGTTCTAACTTTGCATTCTGATTTCCGAATTTTTGTCCAGTATCTGAAGAAATTTTTGAAACCCGATTGCAAAAACCTCTTGCTCCATTACCACTGCCATTGCCTTTTCTCTGGGCAAGAATCAAAGCAGGCACTAAAATAACAGTTAAAAGCAGTAAAGCAAGCCCAATTGTAAATATCTTTTTATAATTCATCTTCATTAATAGACTGATCAAATTCTTTAATTTCTTCGTCGTCGCTAATTATCAAATTTATGTCCTCTTCTTCCTCTAAAAGAAGCATTTTCTCATCAAGCAGTTCTTTCATTAAAGCGTTTACAATATCACCAACATTGCTGCTCGCCGAAGGAGGGGTAATTTCTTCTTCTCTTTCCTCCTCTACCTCCCCGCTTGCCTGGGGTATTGACAATCCACCATCTGAGAAAATGAGATAATAAACGCAAAGAGCGCCCAAGCACACAGCTACTGCAACTACTATAAGAATCATTTGTATGTCTTTCTTTATCATAATATTAGCAAACTTGATCTATTATTTAACAATAAATCCGACCTTTAAAAAATGTATCTATTTAATCTTTAAAACATCTATAAAAATACCTGCAAAAAGGGCTAAAAGGGAAAGAATAAAGATAATTGCCGAATTCCACCTTGATTTTGAGGTCAAGCTGGTCTTAACCAAATAACGAAGAGCTAATTTCCTTTGCGGGTCAATACGATCAATCTCATCTACGGCTTCAATCAATTCATAATCCTTTATCAATCTTGCTCTTTTTTTAGCAACATTAAAGCGATGCCAGAAATAAAGAACAAAACCAACAGTACCAATATACCATGAAACTTTTACCCATAAAGGGCTATACCAGTTTAATACAATAATTATCCTATATGCGACTGTAGCAATTATTCCAGCCCAAAAGAAAAATAACCGAACAAACTTGGGATTTGGTTCTATAACTTCCATAGGTTTCATATTTTCATTATACCGTTATCATATAATTAAATAAAGCTATATCTTGACCCTTCACCTTTAGCGAAAGGTGAAGGGTTGATTTATTTTTTATACTGTATATAATAAGATTAAGTTTTAAAAAATTCACCACAATAAAAGGTCGCTTTTTTTTCTTAATTTAATTCAAACTCATGGAATCAAACAAAGATTTTCCTCCCAGAAAAATGTTTAAGGGAGATTGGAAATGCAGTGACTGCGGAAAAGAAATAACAGAACTTCCTTTTGAGCCATCAGGCGACAGGCCGCTTCATTGCAAAGAATGCTGGAGTAAAAATAGGCCTCAAAGATTTGACAGATAAGATAAAAATCCCGCTATAGCGGGATTTTTGCTTTATTCAAAACGTCTTAATTTTTATAAAATGGAGTATCGTTATTTTTATTCAGACACGCATTCGCTTCCATTAAAGCATTTATCAGGTCCGCAATCGCAAATTTTTACTTGATGACTATTTTCTGACGAACAGCCGCAAGGACCAACAAGACAAAGATTTGGATAATCACTAGTTGCTCTACAACACAATGATGTTGTTGCCGTTCCTCCAGAATCTGTACATGCTTGTTCTTTTTCAGTTAGTTCTTTAGACGCTACCATTGATTGATAAACCCAGTAACCTATTCCCGCAATAACGATTATTGCAATAATGATTAAAATGATTTTTTTAGACATATTATTTTTTAATTAAACTTATATTTATTACGACCTTTCTATTTGCGTATTTCTACTCTTTCTTTCTCGGTAGTTCTTGGTTTCTGTTTGGCATGTTTTTTCGTAACAAATCTACCAGTTATTGAGCTTCTATAGACTGTCCATTTTCTGGTTTTGGTTTTCTTTTTCATGTTTTTGAATATTTTTTTAATTTCGGTCTTTCTATTATTTTACCATATCTAAAATAAAAACCCGAGAAAAGAAAGATATCTCGGGAAATTTGCTCCGAAGGACAGACAATGTTAGAACCTGTTTGACCGTCTAAAAGGCAAGAAAAGAAGTATCAATAAAGTAACGAAACAGGCGATTATTGAATACTTTGAGAAAAGGTATATAGACTGCCAAAGTGGATTTGCTTTTTTAAGAATTTGAAAATCTGTGACATAAATTGTTTCACAAGCCCCGTTTCCTGTATCGTCTCTAGTTGTGCTTGTTCCCCGCTGAAACCCTTCACTATGGGAATACTCAACTAAATAACCTTTCAAATAGATTTGATCTCCTCTTTTCGCATCCATTATAGTTTCATTTATTGTTTCATCATCAGATAAAAGATGATTATTTGATCCAGAATTGTTTTTGAATTTTGACCAGATTTCCTGGTTGGTATTAGGTTTAAATTCATGGTAACAAGTCCAAGACCCACTTTTAAATTTCATCTGTTTATAGACCTCGGTCTTAATGTTATCTCCCCAAAGAACACAAATATCTTTAATGTTTATAAAATCCTTCCATTCTTTATGATAATAGTCCCACCAATCTTTGGTGTGGTGATAGGAAACAACCAATCCATAAAGTTCGTAATTGTAGAGAGGAGTGATGTTATAAATGATTCCTCCCTCTTCCTTTGTAAACGGCGCTATATCTGTTTCTGTTTGGACAGGGGCTTGATGCAGTTGATTGAGAACATCTTCTCTGTTAGGCAGATTATCTTTTCTGAAATAGGAATAAACAAACAGAGTGACACTGATTAATAAAAGTATTTTTATTATTTTTTTTAAAACTGACATTCTTCTATTTTACCTTAACTTTTGCAAAACAAAAACCCGAGGGAATAACCTCGGGCTAGATTAAACATCGAACTGGCTCCGGGGAATAGACGACGTTCGAACCTATTTTATGAACGTAAAAGAGTATTTTGAGATACCGGTTTTGGCCCAACCTTAGCTCTACCCCACCTTACTGCTCACTATTTCTTTAAAAAGCGCATAATTCACATATTGGAGAACCCTTAATAGGTTCTTGTTCTTCGCAGGCTTTGGAAAGAGACATTTTCCAGTCATTGCTCTGGCAAAATTCTTCTATACTGGAAAAATGCGACTTGTT
>JAUWYA010000004.1 GCA_030616085.1 Candidatus Nealsoniibacteriota bacterium
AAGTTTTAAAAAGAAAAAAATAGAAAAGAAGTTTCTTAGATACAAAAAATCAGCCCTTCGGGCTGAGTTTTTGTTTCTTCAAGTTTCTTTGTTTTTACTTTCTTGAAAGATTGGAAGCACTTTTTATCTGGCCATTGGGAATATAATGAATTATTCCATCCTCGTCTTTTATAACCGTTTTTCTTAAATTTAAATCTGTAACCTTACCTTGTTTTCCCCCTATGTCTACTTTCTCTCCAACCCGATATTGGTCTTCAAGTAATATAAAAAGTCCTGCTAAATAATCCTGAACTAAACTTCGGGAACCCATACCTATTGCCAAACCAATTAATCCGGCTCCAGCTAAAAGCGGTGTGGGATTAATTCCAAGTTCTGGTAAAAGCATTAAAATTGCTATTACCCAAATTACTATCTTTAAAGTAGAGCTAAAAACCTTACTAAGGGTCTTAGCTCTTTCTTTTTGAATCTGTCCATTTCCAATTATTCCATTGCCTTTTTCAACAATAGTCTTTATTACTTTTAAAACAAAAACCTTGGCAATCTTGTTTAAAATTAAAGCCAGCAATAAAATAACAAGTATTTTTATTCCATGAGAAATAAGCCAAGACATTATTGTCTCTGGTATACCTAATACTACTTCTGCTTTTAATAAATCCTGATAATTCATATGCGGTGGGAGTGGGATTCGAACCCACGGTGAGTTTCCCCACACACGCTTTCCAAGCGTGCTCCTTAAACCACTCGGTCACCCCACCCTATTTTGGCAACTCTAAGATTAATTTGGAAACTACTGGGTGTTCAGTTGCAAACTTATAATTAAAAAGCTTTAGAATTGTCAGAAAATCCAGAATTTCTTCTCTTAACTCTTCGGGGCCAGTAAATATTTCTCCAAATTCCTGCAATAAATTCTTAGCATAATTATTCATAACTTCATAATCTGCTTTTTCTTTAAGCCACTCAATTATTTTCTTAAACTCTGCTCTATCCAGCCAAACTCCATGACAAAGATTGCAAATATCAATAACTATACCTGAATCTCCATAATATACCTCATAAAGAGGAAGTCTGCAAGAGGGACAAGCTCGTATTCCATAAGAAATCTTAAAGTCTTTCTTTTTCTTCCACAAATCAATATCCAACCATTTTAAATCCTTGTCTTTTTCATCTTTTGCCCATCTTAATTCTTCCTGTTCAAACCAAAGACCAAAACAAACAGGACAATAATCTACTTCTACATTGTAAAGAATTGATTTTAAAAGTTTTGTTTTTTTGCAGATAGAACATTGCATAATTTCTAATTTTTAATTTTGAATCAAATTCGAATTTTTAATGTTTTAAAATTCAGTCATTTAAAATTACACCCTCATACCCCTTAATGCGTTTAAACGTTCTTGTACTGGTGGATGCGTCATAAATAACTTGGTGAGAAAATTCTTGGATTGTTTGCCTCTGAATGGAGAAGCAAAATAAAGATGGGCGGAAGAATTGTTTGCTGTTTTTAAAGAATAAGGGCTTTGAGAAATTTTCTCAAGAGCCCTGGCTAAACCCTCTGGGTATCTTGTTAAAAGAGCTCCTGCAGCATCGGCTAAAAATTCTCTTTTCCTAGAAATTGCTAACCTTATCAAAGTAGCAAATAAAGGGGCTGAAATAGCTAAAGCCAAAGCGATTAAGAGCATAACTGCGCCTGCCTTGTTGTTTCTATCGTTTCCACGACTTCCATAAAAACTAATCCGGAAGAAAAAATCAGTCATCATTACCACTACTCCGACTAAAACAACAACAATTGTCTGCAAAAGAGCATCTCTGTTTCCAATATGCGATAATTCATGAGCAATTACTCCTTCTAATTCAACTCTCTCCAGCTGATCTAACAATCCCTGAGTTACTGCTATTACTGCATGTTCTGGATTACGGCCGGTAGCAAAAGCATTTGGCTGCGCTCCTTTAATAATATAGATCTTTGGCAAAGAAAGACCAGCAGTAATGCAAAGATTCTCTACAAGACGATAAAGCTCAGGATTATCTTTTTTCTCAATAGGTTTTGCCTGACTCATTGCCAAAACAATTTTATCTGAATACCAATAACTTAAAAAGCTCATTAAAACGCTGTAAATCACTGCAAACCACAAGATAATATATGTTCCAAGGAAATAAGAGATGATCCAGCCAAGAAAAATAATTAAAATTAAAAAACCAGCGAGATAAAGCCAGGTTTTACGAGTATTGCTTTCAGCTTGAGTATATAAAGTCATATAAATCCAAATGTCAAAATCCAAAGATTCAAATCAATGACTAAAATCCAAATGTCAAAAAATAATAAATAATGTTTTGGATTTTGAGCTTGATTTGACATTTGTCATTTGGGTTTTGGATTTAAAAGCTTACTTTCACTGGTTCTCTGGCTGCTGCCTCTTCAATTTCAAAGAAATCCATCTTTTTAAAATTAAAAAATGAAGCAATAATTTTCTCTGGGAATTTTTCAATCTTAATATTCAAGTCTCTAACATTTCCATTATAGAATCTTCTGGATGCCTGAACCTTATCTTCAGTATCGCGAAGTTCCCGTTGAAGTTCTAAAAAGTTTCCTGCAGCTTTTAACTGGGGATAATTTTCCGCAACAGCAAATAAGCTCTTTAAAGTAGACGAGAGCATATTCTCGCTTTTAGAATGTTCTTCCATTGTTTGAGCTCCCATTGCTCTGGTTCTGGCCTCAGTAACCTTTTCAAAAAGCTCTCTTTCATGGCCAGCATAGCCCTTTACTGTTTGAACTAAATTGGGAATTAAATTATATCTTCTTTTCAATTGAACATCTATATCTGACCAGGCCTCTTTTGCCCGATTACGTAAAGAAACTAAACGATTGTAAATAAAAATCGCCCAGAAAACTATCACAAGAATAATGCCTAAAATGATATATATAATAAGCATAATTTTTAATTATTAGTTAAAATGGGGTTATTTCTTTCCATGTAGGAAGAGGCAGAGTTGCTGTTAAAGGAAATACACACGGACACATACTACCAGTTACCTCCAACCGAACAATATAATCTCCTGTTAAAAGATAAGTATAAACAGTATCTCCTTTGGTCCAATCAGTCGGGTCAAATGAACCATCATAATCAAAATCCCAGCTATAACTAACACCTGCTCCATCTTTGCAATCATATTCTACTCCAACAGATGTATAACATTTTGACTCATCAATGAAAGTAACTTCTACTTGAGCCGGAGGATTTAATAAATCAGGGACAAAAGCAGTATTTGGCCATCTAATATCAGTAGTAAACGGACTAACCGCTGGATAAATCCAATCAGATTCAAGAGACGGAGTCCCACCATCCCAGACTTTTAATCTCCACCAATATGGAGTGTTAAAGTTAAGACCAGACGGAGCATAAGAGTAATCCGGTCCCGGACCAGAAGTATTCACCTCTCCAGAATCCATTGCTAAAGAAGTATAACTGCTATTTCTGTGTATTTCAACTTGATAGACAGATTGTGTATCTCCTGGGTCGTCAAATGTCCAGTTTAGATAAATCGGAGGGCTACTTTTAGAGCCGCTGCATTGAGTAACTTGACTTATTGCACAGCCACAATAATTGCCTTCGGTTCTATTAAGATTAATAGCCGTTGGAGGGTTATTTATAACAACGCTAGTCATTACTTTGTAATCTGAAGTTACGCAAGCTCCTGCTGTATTGGAACAATTAAAACTAATCCAGCCAACTACAACATCTCCCCAAGCCCAACCTTCAAACACAGATGCCGGAGGCGGACTTGAATTGGAAATAACAGAAACTCCATCTGTCCAACTTCCACTTAGTTTTATCCAGCCATCCCATCCACCTCCATAAGACAAAGCTCTTGCCCAGCCAGAAACCTCTCCAGTGCTTAAATCAAGATCTGCTTGACAATCAGCGGGCGAATCAGGACAGCCAGCTACATTCACGTCTGCTGGTTCAAAACTAATCCAACCAATATTTTCTGACCAGGCGTAACCGGAAAATAGACCAGCTCCATCAATATTAACTCCGTAATCTATAGCTCCTCCACCGCTTATGTTATTAAAACTAATCCAGCCGATGTTTTCAGACCAAGCCCAACCCCAAACATTATCTCCAGGTCCAGCTTTTGTTTCTCTTATAGCAAAAAAACTAACAGATAAAATAGTTATTATTAAAAATACTAAAATTTTCTTTTTCATATTTTTGTTATTTTATTATATATATTTTATTACATATATACATATAATTAAATATCAGTTCTCAACCACATTCTGCCTGTTTCAGGACTGGATGGATATGAAGTTCTTGTTTCAATAATTAAGCCTCCTGTTGCTTTAATTCAACCACTGACCACTTCAAGTTTTTTTATTTAATAACCCCTTGCGAACCAAGATATATTTCTTGTAGCATTCGTGGCATTTCCTAACAACATCAAGGACTTCTGACGGGATTTGCGTCCCAATGCCGACGTTGAAAATTATTGCCTGAGGTTGAGTTGTGCCTTTAATGCTTCAATCTCTTTTTGCTGTTCTTTTATCGCCTCAACCAATAACGGGGTTAATTTACTATAATCCATGCCGGTCGTAAATTCGGGGTTATCTTCATCCCAGGCAACTATCTCCGGCAGAATCTCGCCCACCTCTTCACCAATCATCCCAATGTCATGTTGACCCCCGTGTTCCTCATCCCAGTCAAAGTAAACACCTCGAAGCTTCATGACTTTATCAAGCGCGCTATCTATTTGCTTGATATTCTTTTTCCACCTAATTGAAGAAGAGCCGCCATAATTTATCCCATCGCCTGAAGCCCAAAAATCATAGAAGCCAGCTCCCCCT
This sequence comes from Candidatus Nealsoniibacteriota bacterium, assembly GCA_030616085.1. Taxonomy (GTDB): domain Bacteria; phylum Patescibacteriota; class Minisyncoccia; order Minisyncoccales; family GWA2-38-27; genus JAUWYA01. Next base: position 4,841 of record JAUWYA010000004.1, read on the forward strand.
TGTCCTTCCACGCCATTTTGTGTTCCCCTGCCTATTATCGCATGGGTTCCACCGGCAACCTCTAGTTTGTAAGGACCGGCGTTTACTCTCCCGATGCCGACGAAGCCTTCTTTTAGAACAAAATCATTATTGTCTAATTCTGCACCAGTACCAGATTCACGATGAGATAATTTAAGGGCATCATCACTATATCTATAACCATAGACGACTTTTCTGACTCCATTTGAATAAAGAGCAGTATAGGAATTACGGTCACCACTAGCCTCTAAATACATTCTTGCTGAATCATCAATAATCTGATATACATGCAAATTTGCTTCTGCATGTATAGTAGAGCCTGTCGACCCGATGCCGACATTGCCGGTGCTTCCATTGACTACGATACCTAATGTTTCGACATTATTGTTTACTGTCCCAAATCTAAAAGTGTTGCTGGTGTCATCAAAATATATTCTGCCACCATAAGCAGAGTCGGTGGGGTCTTCAAAGTAAATCCCCACTTGATTACCTCCACCAGGATTAGCTATGTGAAGCTTGTCCCCAGGACTCCTCGTCCCGATACCGACATTGCCGCTATCCCAAGCAAGATGGGTTTCACCATCAGCAGTAAGTCCAGCAACCCGCAGGGTTCCAGTCTTATGTTGACCCACATTACCAACATTAATTGGAGCATCACAACCTGGATCCCTGCTAGTACATCCAGGCGGATTTTGAAGCGGTTCATCCCAGGCAACAGCATAAAAAGCTATTGCAAAACAAACGACCAAAATACTAAAAACTAATGAAACCACTTTGTATGAAATTTGTTTTTTCATATATTTTTATTTAATTTAGTTAATAATTGATAATAAAAATTAACGAGGTTGCTCTAATTCTTCAAGTTGTTTTTTAATTTCCTCTTCAGACAAAGACCCGGCTTCTTCTTCCAATTCTTGTAGTTGTTGTTTGATAGTTTCTTCTTTCTTTGATTCAAGTGGTTTCTCCTGTTCTGGCGCCTCCTTTAATTCTGTCCATTTTAAATAATAAAAAAGGCCAATGCAAACAACAATGGCTATTATAATAATTATGCCTAAACACTGAAGAGATTTTTTATCTAATTTTTCTATCATATTGATTAATCTAACTTAGTTAATTTTAATACTTTTAAAATTTATTAGCAAATAAGTTTTCCACAGGAAAGATAATATCAGCTCAAAGTTCAAAGTTCAAAACTCAAAGCCACAGCCTTAAAACTCAAAACTTATTCTTGTTCTTTAAAGTTAATAAACTTGAACCTAACATATTTGATATTTCTTCTGTTTCTTTTAAAAGTTGATTAGTTTTATTTTTATCTGTTTCAGTAGAATCTCTCAATAATCCTAACCAATACTTAGTTTCATTGGCTGATTTTAATGCTATTTCGTAAAATTTAATAAAGTCTCTCTTAGAGCTTGCAGATTTAGCCTCAACTACATTAGCTCCAATAGAAGTAGCTGACCTCAAAAGCTGGTCTGAAATTACCCAATAAACTTTCTTTTCGGGTAAATTTCCTAAAAACTTAATTATTTGAATTGAAAAACAATAACATCTATATTTAAGTTCAGTTTTTAGCTTTGAGTTGTGGTTTTGCACTTTGAGTTTTGCACTTTGAACTATTATAAATCAAGGTTTCTTTGAGAAATAGTGGTTTGAATTTTTATTCTTGGCTGCTGACCCGAGTCCTTTGCTTCTATTTCTATAAAAATTGTTACCTTTGGCTGAAGATTAGGACTCTCTCCAGATATATCCCCAGAAACTACAACATTAAAATTACTTACTTCAAAATTATCTGAAGTTAAATCATACTCTTCTCCATCTCTATCTATTTTTAGTTGTCCATTTTCTAGAAAAAATCTCCAACATTGGTCGTGATAAGTTTTAAATTGTATATTATCATTAATTCCCGTATTGGGATTGTAATTTGAGGTACCAAAACAGGTGTCGTCATCTTTCTGAGCCATTCTTATTGTCCGATCCATATATTCTACTGCAAAGCTAACTTGGCTTAAAAGCTGCTGGTGAGTTAAATTATATCTTTGCAACTTAATAGCTGAAACAAAAACTCCAATAGCAGCTCCAATAATTATAGAAAAGATAAGGACGGTGACTAATATTTCTATTAAAGTAAGCCCTTTATTTTTGTTTAGAATCTTCATATTAATACCAATCATACAGATTTTCTTCAACAGTTATTGTGCCATCATTTCCCCTTATATCCCATTGAACCTCAACTTTAACTTCTAATTTAGGGTCATTAAAAGTAACAATTGTTCTTCTTTCATAATTCGGAAAGCCCGGAACTGCTTGCAGACCACTATCGCCTATTAAACCATCGTACCAATTAGGCGCTTCTTGCAGCCAATTTGTGTCTCTGATATTTCTGACATTCTCAATTCCTTCTTTGGCAAGATATGCAGCACTAAAACGATAACTGGAAGAAAGAGTAGAAAAGATAATTTGCTGAACCATAGCATAAGTAGCCAATCCTCCAATTGTAATAACCAATATAGTAACTAAAACTTCAAGAATGGTAAACCCAGTTAAATTTGCTTTGCAACTATTTAACCGGGTAAATCCATTTTTTGTTTTGTTATATTTAAACATTTTACTCAACATAAATTAGGCCTGCTTTATTTACAATAAGATTTATGTTTTTGCTTAAATCGTTTAAAATGGCGATATTGATTGTAATACTATTAGTACTTATGCTACTACCCCCTGGATTCATAAAAAAAACCTCTAGGTCTGGTGGAAAAAAAAATATAGATATTAAGCTTGCAGGACTTATACTATTAATTTCTATTCCATTCTCTAAAAAAATATCTTCTCCGACTTTTTCTGAAGGATTATCATATATACCGTCTGAATCCAGATCAACAAATATAGTATAAGAGGTGCCAGGCGACAAACTAATTCCATAACCTCCCCCCGGAATTTCTCCTTCAAACTCTTCTGCCGACATTGCCATTTCCCGAACTGTCCTTATGTCCTGAGCTAATTTAAAAGCTGAACGCTGAAGAGCAAGTTGCTGCTTGGCAGAATAATAATTAGGAAGAATTATTAATGATAAAACAACAATAATCAATATTGTTACTAAAGATTCAACTAAAGTGAAAGCTTTTGTCATATGAATAAGTTCCAATACCAATTAATAATTGCTTCTCCCAGAAACAAGGCAGTAAATGTGCCAATAACTAAAAATGGTCCGAATGGAACTTCGCTTTTCATTGTCTTTCTTTTTGCCAAAATCAATCCTATTCCTATTATAGCACCAATTAGAAAACTAAGAAACAAGGCAACTAAAATATATGGAAAGCCAAGCAAAAGACCCATAAGAAAAGCCAACTTTATATCTCCTATTCCCATCCATTTGCCTTGAGATACCAGAACAATAAATAAAAAAAATGCTGATGCGCCAATAGCGCTTAAAATTAAAGAATTGAAAATTGAAAATTGATTGAAAATTAGAAATTGAAAATTGAAAATTAGAGCTATAATAATTGCTGGGAAAACTACTTTGTCTGGGATAATGAAGTGTTTTAAATCATAGACGAAAATTACAATCAAGAAAGAAGAAATCAAAATCCAAAATCCAAATGCCAAATCAAATCCAAAATCCAAATGCCAAAATATTAAGACAAATAAAATAGCCGTAGCTAATTCTACTAAAGGATACTGCCAGGAGATTCTTTTCTGACAGTAGCGGCATTTTCCTCTTAAAAACAAAAAACTAAAAACAGGAATTAAATCCTGCCAAGATAAAGTATGTTTGCAATAAGGACAATAAGATTTACCCCGTAGGAAGCCGAAAGCTTTCCTTTGGGGTCGTCCTTGTGAGAATGAAGTTATTCCTCCCTTGTTTCTCATTTCCATCCTATAAATCACGCAATTCAAAAAACTCCCAATTATCAAACCAAAAAGGAAAACAAATAAATTCATAAAAATTCCAAAAAATCAGGGGCAAGTGATGGCTGTTAATTCTTCTCTGCAATCGCTAGCTGTTAATTCAATCTCCCGGCCAGCTCCTTCTGAATCAACGCACCAGCAATTTCCCAAATTCAAACTGGAAATAACTGCATAACCTGCCTCATCATCCTTACACCCGATAATTCCTTCAGAACCGTTATGTTCTGTAATATAATCTTTAATCCGGCCAAAATCGTTATCATCAGATAAAGTAATATCGCCTGGATCGCAAACTCCTTCATAGGTTTCTCTGTTATTATAATACAATTCTGCTGCGTTCCTAACTTCTCTTAAAGCTGTTTTAACCACTGCATCTTCTCCCTCTTTTTTAGCGGAACCTGTACGGACTAAAACAATAGCAACTAAAACAGCAACTATAGCAATTACTGCTAATAATTCAATTATAGTAAACCCTGTTAGAGGTTTGCTGATTTTGTGGTTCTTTTGTGCTTTGTTAACCTCTAACGGGGTAAACCCCCCACTTTTACTAAAAGTAGGGGGTATATCTTTCTTATTCTTTTTTCCAATACAAATAAACTGAGACATTAAAGGTCTGAAAAACTTAACTAAATATTAGTTATTATGGACAAGCAGTTAGAAGAAAAGTAGCATCACAAACGTCGGTCGCCGTTAGCATATTTTGTGAAGTTCCTTGTGAGTCAACACACCACTGTTGATCAGCAGCATCATTTATAGGAGAACAAGCTGCCCATTCAGTAGCACTATCATTGCAGATAGCGGTTTGTCCATTATCAGCAATCCCAGCTTCAGCTCTTACCCAATCATCGTTATTAGGACCAGCACAAAAACTCTCAGCAGGAGTCCCGGCAGTATTGTCATAATTACTCTGATGATCCATAGCCCACAATTCAGCTGATGACCTTAAGCCTGACAAATCCGCTTTGATTGCTACATCCCTTGCCTTGTTCCTGGCTGAACCTAATGAAACCAAAACAATTGAAGCAAGAATTCCAATAATAGCAATTACTACTAATAATTCAATCAATGTAAAACCTTTCTTTTTCATAAATATTTACGATTTATTTTTAAATTAGAACACTCGACCTTTTGGTTTTTTTAACAACCTTTGTATAATTATACCATACTTAAAAAGAAGCAACCTGTGGAAAACCCTAATTCAAGATTATATATTTAATTTAAGATTATATATATCTATACAATAGCGAATCAAGGTTCTCACCAAAGATGAGGTTCTTATATCCCTCCCATTGAGTAAAGAGGCAATAAAACTGCTCCCATCAAACCAGCCACTACTCCTCCTAAAATAATAATAAAAATTGGTTCAAGAAGTCGGACAAAATTATCTAAGCTTCTATCTACGTCTTTTTGATAAAAGTCCACTACATTCATTAAAGAGCTGTCTAAACTACCTGTTTTTTCGCCCACTGTTATCATTTGATAAAAAAGAGGAAAAACAAGAGAAGGATATTTTTCCAAGACAGAACTTATTGTTTCTCCTTTTTTAACTTGATCCCGGGTTTCAAAAAGAAGTTCTTTATAAAGGTCGTTGTTTACAATCTCGCCAGTAATTTGCAATGCCTGGGATATAGAAACACCTCCTGAAATTAAAGTAGAAAGGTTTAAAGCGCATCGGCCAAGATAAAGTTTTTTTAAAAAGTTTCCCAATATGGGCAATTTTAATAAATTTCTGTCAAAAAACTTTTTTCCTGTTTCACTTTTTACAAACTGATAAAGCCCGGCCACTAATCCAATTAAAACTATAAGTGCAGCCCACCATCGTTTTTTCAAAAATTCTGAAACTGCCATCACTATGCGAGTAGCCAAAGGAAACTCCTGGCCAGTTCCCTTTAAAACCTCAGAAAGTTGAGGAATAACATAAACCATTATTAAAACAACTACTCCTATAAAAACAACTAAAATAAAAATTGGATAGACCATTGCTCCTCTTATCTTTGAACGGAAAGCATATTCTTTTTCTAAATAATCAGCTAAATACAAAAAAATATCGCTAAGCTTGCCAGAGGCCTCTCCAGATCTAACCATGCTGATATAAAAAGGAGTGAAAAGTTTTGGATAAATAGAAAGAGATTTAGAAAGAGATGTTCCACCTTCTATTTCTCCAGCAAGTTTTAAGATTTTTTCTCTGAAAATAGATTTTCTTGTCTGTTTGGCAATGGCTCGAAAACTCTCAACTATTGGCACATTAGATTTGAACATAATTGATATTTGCCTAGAAAAAAGCACAATATCTTTTTTGCTAACTCTTTCAATAAATTTCAATTTTTTAGCATAAAAAGGAGCACGCGTTGTCTCCTCCAAAGCAGTTACATAAAACCCATGAGTTTTTAAAACATTAAAAGCAGCTTCTCTGTTAGAAGCCTCAACCACGCCCGACTGAATTTCTCCTGTTTTGCTTCTAGCTTGATAATTAAACTTCATAGCAATGCAATATCGTTGTCGGTATCGGATACCGACAATACCCTTACCTCCTCACTAAATTCCTTAATTCTGCAGGATTCAAGGAATAATTCTGAGCAACCTCCAAAGCAATCTCTTTTGACCTAACTAAATTAGCCAAGTATCTATTTAAAGAAATCATTCCTATTTCAGCTGATGTCTCAATAACCATAGGTATTTCGTGAATTTTATTCTCCCTAATCAAATTAGCAACAGCCGGAGTATTAAGCATTATCTCGCAAGCAGGTATTAGTCCTCCTTTAATTCTTGGCACTAATCTTTGAGAAAGCACACCAAGCAAAGAGCCTGAAAGCTGAGCCCGAATCTGTGCCTGCTGAGAGCCAGGAAAAGTATCCACAATCCTATGGATGGTCTGAGCAGCTGAATTAGTATGCAAAGTAGCTAAAACCAAATGCCCTGTCTCAGCTGCAGTAATAGCAGTGCCTATTGTTTCAGGATCTCTCATCTCTCCCACCATAATTACATCTGGATCTTGGCGAAAAGTAGATTTTAGAGCTTTGGCAAAACTTAAAGTATCTGAATTAAGCTCTCTTTGGTCAATAATTGACCTATCATCTTCAAAAATATATTCAATAGGGTCTTCAATTGTAATTATATGAACAGCCCTAGTATGATTTATTTCATCAATCAAAGCAGCTAAAGTTGTGGATTTGCCCTGGCTGGAAGGACCGGTGATTAAAACAAATCCCTGAGAGGACCGGATAAATTCATGCAAAATCGGAGCAAGATTTAATTCTTCAATAGTGGAGATTTTACTTGGAATTAAACGAAGAGCAGAAGAAATATTTCCTCTCTGAAAGAAAATATTAACTCTAAATCTTGCCTCGTTATTAAAGCTATAAGAAAAATCAATTTCTTTTTCTATAAGAAATTTCTCCTGCTGCTTCTCGTTCAATAATGCAAAAGCCAATCCTTTGCAATCTTCTGAAGAAAGTTCTTTCCTTCTAACTAAAGGGACTAATCTTCCCCCTATCCGTAAAACTGGAGGATGGCCTATTGAAATATGAAGATCAGAGGCCTTCTGGGATAATGTGATTTCTAATAGATCTTTTAAAATGGGAGAATAATTCATAATTTGTTTAATATCTTTTTTACTTCTTCAATCACCTCGCTTGGCGTATAATGCGCTTTTACTAAATATTTCGCTGCGCCTAATTTTAATCCTTTTTCTATCTCTTCTTTTTCACCAAGATTCGAAAGAACAACTACTTTTAAAGCTTTTAATTTATCATCTCTTTCAATCCTTCTAAGAATCTCCCAACCATTAAAATTAGGCAAAACAATATCTAAAAGCAAAAGGTCGGGCAAATCTTCTTTTATTTTTTTTAATGCTTCTTTTCCATCAGTAGCTACCTGTACAGAAAATCCCGCCTCTTTTAATTTGGTGCTATAGATATCCACTAAAAATGGATCATCTTCAACTAATAAAATTGTTTTCATATGTTTGTTATTTCGATTTTTTATTAAGAACTCCGTTTCTTTTTCTAACTCTTCGTCTATAAATTAATAACCCTCTTACCATAAAGCAAGTTAAAAATCCTAGGCTCAAAATATTTTTCCATTTACCTTTTGAAATTACTTTAATAATATCGCTACCTTGAAATGGGCTTCCATCAATCAACTTACCAGTAATTATTATTTCTACTTCTTCTCCTGTTTCAAGAATATCTTGAACAGCTGATTGGTCAAACTTTACCATTCGCTCCAATATATCATTATTGTCGATATCTACTAGATATGAATTTGAATCAGTAACAAATTCATATTTGGGATTGTTTTCAGCTGGAATTTGTCCGTTTAATAATACGGTGTTGAGATCAATTAAATTAGGGTCGTAATCTTTCGGAAGTTCTATATATACTGTAACCCATTTGCCTTTGTTTTTAAGATTTAAAGTATCAGGATTAAAATCAACACGAGCAAGTAAAATTCCTGGCCCTATAGCAATATCGTGAGTACCACTAATTTGATGTTCTAATTCTATGCCTGGTTTTATGTCTTCCGAAATAATGGTTGAGATATAAATATCGGCTTCAGGATCAATGTAACGAGCGTAAACATCATAACTATCAGTAGTATCTTCTATTTCTTGGGCAATCTCTGGGTTTTCTTCTAAGAATTTTTGGTTATCATAAGAGGAAACTACAAAATGACAATTAGTAATATCGGGAGGGATAAATATCCACTCTGGTGCGTTTTGATTATCACCAGAAACAATTGCTTCTTCAATTTGAATCTCGTACTCTCCGGTTTCGTAATCCATTCCGATGTGTCTGCCACCCTCACAATAAAGATGAAGATCAAGGTCAGGAGAGGTGGTTGGTTCTAAGGGTGGAAATAAAATTGGGCTTAAACTATTATTTGGAACAGTTCTCACAACTCCAGGTGGTTTTGGGGACGGTTCTGGTGTTGTATAAAGAACTACTAATAAAGAGATCGAAACAATAACAATAATTATAGAAATAATCCATAATATTTTTATTGTTATTTTTATCGCTCTTTGAGTTTTTTCTAATCTCCATCGTGGAAAAACTTTTTTATTCAATAAAATTAACAAAAGATTTAACAAAATAATAGAAATTAGAACCTCAAAAGAAATTATTTTAATTATTCTAATTGTCTCTCCTTTTGAGTATTTTACAGGCGTTCCGATTTCTCCTTCTCTTTCTTGTGGGTTAAAAGAAGTTGCTGTTAATTGTATTCCTTCAAAATTATTTTTGATTTTATAAAATTCTGAAGTTTTTATAGAATTTGGAACAAATATCTTTTCTAGCCATTTCTTAAAAGTCGACTTTGGTCTTAAAACAATTCCCCAAAATTTATCGTTGAAAGAATCGTAGGTTATTTCTTCAATTTTTGTTTGAATTTCATATTTATCATTAACAGTCCTATCGGTTATTGCTGAGAATTTAACTAAATTATCTAAATCCCTGTAGGTTTCATTAAATAAAGGATTTAATATGCCATCGTTAATCGATCCCTCACCGGGAATAGTTACTGTTCTGTATTGATTCCACATCATGCCTTCTTGATATTCGATAACGCCTTCTGGAACATAGCCATATTCAGGCAATCCTTTTGTATCAACATAATACAAAATCAAATGTTTGCTAGTCAATTCTGGTAAAGATGAATCCCAGGTTTTCAAATCTCTATTTCTTGTTTCTAAAATATAATATTTTGAAGATTCATCATTTACATCATCGGTTAAATTATATCTAAAAACCTTATCTCCAAATTCACTTGTTTCTAAAGAGTTAATCCAATGTTCGCCGTAAGCAGATTTTGGATGAATATCATAATTTAACCATTGGAGAAATTCTTTTGTATAGGAACTCATAAAAGGCGGGTTGGTACCTTTATTGAATAATAATCCGTTATTCCAAGCTCCGCCTGCCATTAAATCCCATTTCCCCACATTTCCCATCTTATATAAATCAGGTGTTATAGTATTTTCTGATGTTATTATTGCTCCAATAATATGTCCTATCTCATGTGCTTGCCCACCAATAAAGTCGTCTTCAGCAACTAAAATTTTGTAAGGCGGATAACCTAAGGGCTGATTATCAGGTGTCCATGTAGAGGTAAAAAGCTTTTTAGGATGGGGGTTTAATATAGGGATATAATCTTTTTGATAAGAAGTCCCTGAATGAACAACAATAACCATATCATAATTCGCTAATTCAATTCCTTTATTTCGAGCTAAAGTTATGGCATCTATAACAAACTCATCTTTTTTACCTAAATAGTCTTCTTCATTTTTATCTGTTTTAAACCAATTACCATTATCATCAAAAATTTCAAAATCTAAATTAATTGTTTCAAAAGAGTTTTCTTTATGATAATCAACAACGCAATAAGTTAAGTCTTGGTAATACTCTTTACTACGACCATTTGGATAAGTTTTCTCAGGAAGAAGTTTACAGGGTTGATATTCTTCTGGATCAGATTCATGAAGAACATCGGCAGATTCAGCTAAAATCACAGCCACATTATAAGTTGGAATCGGTGGCACTTCCCAGCCACTTTCTTCCATAAAAGGGTATCCATCTTCTCCGCCAGTAAAAGTATAAGGTGTATCGCCTATTCTGTCACTTCCGGATTGGTCTTGCTCAGGTCCATTATAAAAATCAACTCCAATATAATCTGACCAGTAATTTCCTCCATCTGGATAGCCATCGTCAAAAAGATTATCACTTCCGCCGGAGACATACGCTTGGGCATAATTGTTATCTATAAAATTATTGTGATATATCCTGTTGCTCGAACAAGAACCAAGATAGATTCCAATATATTCATTTGAGGTGATATCATTCCCGACTAAATTGTTACTGTTAGAAGAAACAGCACGAATTCCATAGCCATTTGAATTCATAACAACATTACTAATAATCTTGTTGCTGTTAGAAGAATAAAGAAAAATTCCACCACTACTATTTGAATTGACAACGTTATTGGTGAGAATATTTTCAGAAGAAGAAGTTAGATCAATTCCATAATAGTTATTCGAAATATTGTTATTTATAAGAGTGTTATTATTGGAAGAATAAATAATAGGGATTCCGTATACATTATTTGAAACTTTATTGCTGGTTAAAATATTATTGGAAGATTTATTGATAAGGAGAATTCCATCCCGCGTATTTGAAACATTTACATTGTCGATTTTCGAATCGTTTGAAAAAGCAAAAAGTATTCCCTGCCCATTATTACTTAAAGTTAAATCTTTTATAGTTACATTGGTAGAATTTATTACTCCAAGATAGCCAATATCCCAACTTGAATCTATGATCACATTTTCCTGACTAATAAGATACTGTATGGGTTTATCGTTTACTTTATTGCTTGTGTCTATATTGTGGATGAATTCGGAAAGAACATCACCATAGACAGAGAAATTCCAAAGATTATTAAATATACTATTACTGATTAAAGTTGTACTAGGAGAATGACTAAGTATAATTCCCCATGAATCATTGAAAGAAACAGTATTCCCATCCAAAGTGTTGTTCTCAGAAGAGTAAAGGGCAATCCCCCAAGGATTATTCGAAATATTATTATTAATTAGGCTATTTTTTGAAGAAGATTCAAGGTAGACTCCATAATGTTTATTCAAATTAGTGGTGTTGCTATCTAGAATGTTATTGCTTGAAGAATCAAGGTAAATTCCAGCCCAACTACCAACGTTAGCAATGTTATTGATAAGAATATTATTATTGGAAAAAGAGAGCGAGATTTTACCTTCATTGTGGGAAAGGGTATTTTGATCTGAATATTTAAGGTAAACTTCTTGATGCCGGTTGTTTGAAATAGTGTTGCTGTTGGAATAATAGAGAGAAATTCCATAATTATTGTCTGGGGCGCTTACTCTCTCTATCTTTGAATTTTGTGTTCTCCAAAAGAAGACGCAACTATTTTTCGTGAGCACTAAATTCTCCACCGTTACATTATTACAGAATATACAGTAAATCGTGCCAACATTTGTAGTGTTATCATAAATTTGATCGGTTGCATTTTGAATATAATAAATGGGCTTATTATCAACCGTGTTAGTGGTATCTATATCGTTCATAAAATGCTCGTCAGAGGTACCACTTATGTCAAAATTATGCTGATTATCGGTCATCGTATTATTGATTAAAGTGGTATCACCAGATCTATAAAGATAAATCCCAAAGCCTCCGTTAGAAATAGCTGTATTATCAATTAGAGTATTATTGGAAGAATTATAGAAATAAATTCCAGACGCGTATTTATTATATTTATTGGTCACGATATTGTTAAAAAATACATTATTAGAGGAATTATATAGATAAATATCATGATGAAAATTATTCGCACTACAGTTCTTGATTGTAACACCTGATTTATCTTTCAAATAAATTCCGTATCCACCACCACTACCAGTTATACTATGACCGTCACAATCCAAAGTAATGTTATCTGTGGTAATTTCTACTGAACCTGTTATGTCATAGTCCAAAACTGTATCTTCAGAAATAAAAGTTGTTCCTTTTATTTCTTGGAACCAAACATGGTGGGGCTGAGATAAATCTTGGACCCAGCTATAAGCTCCGTTTTCAGACGAAATAAAAACAGCTTCGTTTTTGTAGCTGTCTTGGTATTTATAATAGGTCTTATTGGACTCTAAACCTTGAATGGTTAATTCCGTGGAATTGATGTTCTCAGTAGCAGTTTCAATATCCAAACTAATCATCCTAGGAATTGACTCTAAAACCACTTTTATCTCTTCAGCGCTTCCCAAAGTAATATCAAGATATTCGCTATCTTTTATTTCAAAATAGGTGCCAGTTCCTTCTGTTTTTCCTGGTATTGATAATTCTAATTCTGTTGGCTCATCATAAGCTAATACAGGCAGTGCTATTAACAGCACTACTACATTCATTAAAATAAGTGTTATCAATTTAGTTCTCATAAGTTTTTTACATTACTTCTCCTCTGCTGCTCTTAATATCTCTTCTAAAGAAGTAATGCCTTCTAAAACTTTCAATATCCCGTCTTGCTTCATTTTAAGCATTCCTTGGCGCTTAGCTTCTTCTCCAATCTGGGCTTCCGAGGGCTTTGTTAGAATCAATTGGCTAAGTTGATCAGTCATTTCCAAAATTTCATAAATCCCAATCCGGCCAGAATAACCTACATTATTACATCTTTTACAGCCAACTGGTTCATAAATATAAACGATCTTACCTAATTTGACATCCGCCTTGACAGCCGGAGGAAAATTCTCTATTTCCTTTAAAAGTATTCTTTTTATTTCTTTATTTGCTTTTATTTTCTTTTTGCAATGAGGGCAAAGTTTTCTTACTAATCTTTGGGCAATAGCCAAACTTAAAGTAGGAGGAAGAAGAAACGGCTGAATTCCCATATCAATTAATCTTGGAATTACTCCGAGGGTATTTGATGTATGCAAGGTAGAAAGCAAGATATGACCGGTTAAAGCTGCGTGAATAGCCAAGGAAGCAGTCTCTTCATCTCTAATCTCCCCTACCATTAAGATATCCGGATCTTGTCTTAAAGTATAACGGAGACCACTGGCAAAACTATAACCAATTTCCGGTTTTACTTGGGACTGATTAACTCCTTCAATAAAATACTCTACTGGGTCTTCCAATGTCATTATGTTCACCTCCTCTTTGTTAAACAGACTCAAAATAGAATAAAGAGTGGTAGTTTTACCTGAACCGGTGGGCCCGGTAGCTAAAATCATTCCATATGGTTTTTTTAATGCTCTTTCTATTTTTTTAAGATTTATTCCAATTATACCCATCCCTTTAAAATCAGCTTTTCTTTCACCAGGATCTAAAATTCTTATTGCTATTTTTTCTCCTAAAGTAGTCGGGAAGCTAGAAACTCTAAAGTCAATATTCCTATCCTCGATTTTAGTGCTAAATCTGCCGTCCTGGGGAATCCTGGTCTCATCTATTTTTAAATTAGAAAGAATCTTAATCCTAGCTACTACGGCTGGCAAAATCCTCAAAGGTAAAAAAATACTAGAATGCAATATCCCGTCTAATCTAAAACGAACTCTTAATTTTTCTCTGCCTGGTTCAATATGAATATCTGAAGCATTGCCGTCAACAGCATGTCTTAATATAACTGCTACTACTTTTGAAATTGGAGCTTCTTCTACTACCCTTTCAAGCTCAGTTGGTTTAATTTTTTTCTTGCCAACCTCTTTTTCTTTTTTAAGCTCGGTTTCCAACTCTTCCAAAGCTCTTGTTACTTCTTTTCTTAAAGTTCGGTATTTTCTTAAAAGTTCATTGAAGTTTGATAAAGTAATTAAGAAAATCCGATAACTAAATTTATTCTGACGGGCTAAAAACTCTAAAGCCTCTCTTGCTTTTAAATCCTTAGGATAAACCATGCCTATTTCTAAACGATTCCCTTCTTTAACCAAAGGTATCATCTGATAATACCTGGCTGATTCTTCAGGAATTGTTTCCAAAACTTTTAAAAGAACATCTTGAGAAGAAACTACTTTAAGAGGTATTTTCAAGATTTCGCTTTTCATCCCAAACAAAAAATCTTCAGAAACGATTCTTTTCTCTAAAATTACCTCTTCCTCTCTTTGGCCAGAGGTCTTAATTTCATATTCCAAAGCAGTTGCCTTTTGCTTCTCCAATATTCTTTTTTTAACTAATTGTTGAACTAAGATCATCTTAATAAGGTAAAAATGGATTGTCCCGTCCTATTTCTCCTTCAAAAGAAGGGGCCTTCTCAAAGACCTGTGATTCTTGCAAAAATTGGTTATCTAACACATCAAAATCTATTTTTATTTCTTTTATAGAGCCAACTGGAGCATTTTCTGAAACAGGTTTTGGTTTTCTAAAATATCCAAACCATAAAATGACAGCAGTAATTACAAACACTGCCATTAGAATTAGTGTTAAATACTTTTGCTTTTTTCTTTCTTGGATAAAATCAATGGGCATACCCCGTAGAAGAATTTCGAAATATTCTTCAATTTTTTAAATTGAAAAAATACTCCTTTAATCTTCTTTTTAATAATCTTTGACCCTGTGTTGTTTTTAAATAATGTTCTCTTCTCCTGACATCTTTTTCATTTAAACATGCTTCATAATATATCAATATCCAAGGTCTATATGGTTTAGTAGATTTAACTAATCCTTGATTATGTTCTTTTAATCTTTTTCTTAAATCTAATGCGTAGCCCACGTAGAGATTTCTATTTTTTTCACTTTGTAAAATATAATTATAGAACATAATCAATTCGAAATTTCTCTACGGGGCATAAGATTGGGCCTCCAGATTTAGATTAAAATCAAACAGGTCCTTTTTTTCTTCGGAAGAAGAAAAACCAATGGACTTAACTTCAATTAATCTGCTGCTTCTATAAACTGCGGAAAGAAAGTTCTTAAAAGCGGAATAAGAGCCGCTAACTGAAATAGAGAAAGACATTTTTTGAATTTTCCCTCCTGAATCCTCTTGGGTTGAACTTTGTTGAACTGAAGTCTCTGAAGAAAAAAGTCCGCTTACGTCAATGTCTGTTAGGATTAAACCATTTTCTGAACTTGTTTTCTCAAAAAAATTAAGAAGATCAGCTATTGAAGAATCCTTAGGAAGAGCAGAATCAATCTTAGAAAACTGCTCTTCATATGCTGACAACTTCTCTGAAAGAATTCCTAAGTTTAAAATATATTCCTCTTTTTTTCTAATCTCTTCATCTTTTGTCTCAATTTCTACTTTTTTCCATTTAAATTCCTGATATTTAGGCCAGCAAAGAAAATATCCTCCTAAGGCCAAAAGGATTAAAAGACAAATAAGAATAATTAAGGTGGTATGTTTAGAAGTAATCATCATTTAAAAATAAGTGAAAGATTAAAAATAATCTTTCCTTCTTCACCTAATGAAACCCCGGTGATATTTGAACTTGTTAAAAGAGGCTCTTTTTCTAAAATATCGATTTGCTGTTCAAGGGTTGTAAAATTATCTGCCTCTGCAGAAAGATTTATTTCTCCATTTTCAAAACTAAAATCAGAAAACCAAACAGTAGAAAGACAGATTTTCTCTAAAAAAATGAATATATCTAATGTTTTTTTATGTCCTGCAAGCAATGTATTAAAATCATCTATTTTTTGATTAATTGGCTCAAGTTCCGCCTCTTTCTCTGCTATGGCTTTTTCCAAAGGAGCATCTGCTATATTCCTTTCTTCAAGCTCCTTAGACATTTTCTTTAAAGAAAATTCAAAATAAGAATAAACAGCAATAAGGCCGATAAGCAAAATCAGCAGGATAATTCCAATAATAATTGTCCAACTAGGTAGTTTAATTCTTGCTCTTGGAGAAATTTCTATAGCCATAAGAACTTAATTTCTAATTACTAATTACTAATTACTAATTTCTAATGTCTAATAATCAATGTCTAAAATATTATATATTTGTTAATTGGGTTTTGGTTATTGGGATTTTGTTAGATATTAGAAATTAGAAATTTGTCATTTACTTTTGCAAAGCAAAAGTTATTCTAATCCTTTCATTGCCGAACCCATGGCAACAGCATAAATCGGCCCTATTTCTTTTAAAGTATTGGTAAGAATTGCCGAACAGGCAATATTAGAAAAAGGATCAGCAATATCTAATTCTTTTTTTAACTCTGTAGAAAAGTATTCTTTTAAACCAGGCATTAACACTAAGCCTCCGGCCAAAATAATCTTTTCTACTTCTTTTCCTTCTTTTAGATAAAAATTCCTAAACGCCTTCTTGATCTCTTCTAAAATTGAATCAATTAAAGGAATTAAAATCTTTCTAATATTCTTTGATTCTTCAAGATCATCATTGATAATCAGTCCATGCTTTTTTTTAATCTCCTCAGCTTCATTATAATCAATATTTAAAGATCTGGCTATAATCTCTGTTAATTGATTGCCGGCAGTATTAAAACTATGACTTATTTTTAAAACTCCTTGTTCAACAACACTGCAGGTAGTGCTTCTGGCTCCAATGTCTATCAAACCAATTACTTTCTTTTCTTTCTCATTTTCACCTCCTTTACCAAATTTTTGGTGTGAGGGTTTAATTAAAGCTCTAGTTAAAGCAAACACTTCTGATTCTAAGATTCTTAAGTTTAAATCAGCAAGACGAGCAATCTCTCTATACTGATTAACAATATCATTGGGAATAGCTACTACCAAAACTTTAAGAGCAGTCCCAGACGGCTCTCCTTCAATTATAGACCAATCTAAAGTAACTTCATCTAAAGGAAGAGGGATATAGGGCCTGATTTCATATTGAACTGCTTGAGAAATTTCATCTTTAGCCATTGCTGGAAGCTTTATACTGGTGAAGAAACTGCAAAAATCAGGAATAGAAAAATTGACTTCTTTGGCTTGAATTCCTGCTTCTTTAGAAATGACTTGAATACTTTTAGCTATTTCTTTATTAGAAAGAGAAAGAATGTTTTTTTGAAAAACCCTAAAAGATCTCCTTTTAAAAGATGAAGTATCTGATCCTCCGTAATTCTCAAGCTTGTATGCTTGGCCCTTGCGGCTAAGTTCAACAATTCTTACAAAAGAGGTGCCAATATCTATTCCTAAGAATTTCTTGGGCCTAAATCTAAATAAACTACTAATCTTGTCTAGCATCCCCGTAGAAGAATTTCAACAATTAATAATTATAATAATTATTTTTAATTAAATTAAAATTCTTCTTTAATTAAAATTATTTTCTTTTTACCCCGTTTATTTGGATTTTCTTTCAGAAAATCCAGTTGAAATTTCTCTACGGGGCATTATTTAATTCTACCATAATTAAAAAAAACAACTATGTGGAAAACCATATAGTTGTTTTATGTTTACAAAATCACTTGTCTGAAAAATAATCGCCCTTTTTGAAAACCTGAATCTCTCTAATGTGGCCAGGGAAAATATCCTGAGGCAGATTATCTAAATCAAACCATTTCCACTCATAACATCTTTCAGGCTCATTTAGTATAGGTTCTTTATCTCCAGTATCTTTAGCTAAGAATCCTATTTGAAGATAATGTTCATCTTCACGTACATCGTTTATAAGTCCTGCGAATTTAAATTCATCTGCTTTCAATCCCGTTTCCTCCCCTAACTCACGCGCAGCAGCTTCTTTCATGCCTTCTCCGTATTCCAAATGACCGCCTGGCAAACCCCAGGTTCCTGCGCCATATACATTCTTTCTTTTTCCTAATAATAGCTTCTTATTTCGAACAACAAATACGTTTATCCCTATATGAAATTTTTCGTATTTCTCTTTCATTGTTTTAGAAAATCATCAATGAGGCTAAATGCTTCATCCAAATCATTATACTCTTTAAATATTATGTTCTTATCTCCTTTCATCATAGCAGATATTTTCTTTCCGTCTTCTAGTTTCCTGCAAAGACACAAAATTCTTTTCCCCCATTCTTCAGCTTTTGCTATTTCATAACCAACACCAAGAGAAGGGGTTGATATTTCTGCGATAAAAACATCTGCTTCTCTAAGCCAAGACAGATCCCTTTCATAAATTTCTTCTTCAGATATATTCTTCTCATCCAAATCAGTTAAATTCCCATCTCCAATATGTTCGGTTAAAACCTGTCCGTATTTCTTAAGATATTCAATTATTTTAAAATAGGCGTTTTGATCTCCTCTGCCAGCGCGAATTGATCCTGCAAAATATATTTTCATGTTATTGTTTAGGAGTTAGAATTATCCAACATCTGAAGTTGCAAATATACAACATCTGCGGCGGGAGTAGGATTCGAAGAGTTGCCCGAAGGCATTGCCTCCTCCCCCGCCAAGGCGGGGTCGTCGCAATTCGGGGAGTAGGTTCTCAACATATTCCCCAAAAGCAATCTTAAACTTCTAAAGAAGTTTGCGTTTGCTTGCGGCGGGAGTAGGATTCGAACCTACGGTACCTTGCGGTACAACTGTTTTCAAGACAGCCCCATTCGTCCGCTCTGGCATCCCGCCTTATGCGGAGAGGGAGGGATTCGAACCCTCGATAAGGCTATTATACCCTATAAAAGTTTAGCAAACTTTCCCTTTCAACCACTCAGGCACCTCTCCTTAGTCTATATACTAACCTAATTTTTCAATCTTTTCAAGTGTTTAGAATTATGAGAGCTAAAAATTTTAAAATATTTCTGCATATCGCTTATACTGTCTAAACGGATATCTTCTTTAGTTTTTACAAATCTAGGATTTAATCCGTTATATTTTAAAATATCGAATACGGATTTACGCAAAGGATAAGAATGACTTGTAAAAGAAAGTTTTTTATAACCATAAAACCTACCATTTACTTTATAACGATGGGTAAATACACATCCATCAGTATCAACAAGACCACGCACACAAGCAATAGAATATTGCCTATCTTTTTTAACCCAGTCAGGGATATCCACCTGTTGCTTGACTTTGTTGCCTTGCTTAAGACCAAGTTTTTCTGTACAGAAACGAATTAACTCGGTTCTGGAAACATTATAACTAATTGCTTTAGAATCTTTTTTATAATGAACGCCAATATAAACATTAAATAATTTTTTTATCAACTTAATCACAAAATCACCATATTCTTTATCATCTTCAGAATGAAGAGTTACTGAAATCTGTTTCTTGCCAATACTCCCATCACCTAATATAATTCCTACAAATTCAGCAAGCTTTTCTGAAAAATCAGGCTTCTTAATCGGCTTAACAGCGCTGATGATATTTGATTTATACTTGCCCTCTCTTTCCCACCATTCATACCATTTTTTCTTCCGATATTCTGGATCGCCAAAATATCTCCCGTATTTTTTATAAACAGCTAAAGCTCCTTTCTTCGAGCCCTTATAAGCATACCAAAAAGGTTCTTTAGTCTTTATATCTTTTGGTATTTTAACTTTTGCAACCTTTGATATTCTTTTTACTGCATCAAGAGGCATTGAATATTCCTCTCTCCTCCAATCATTTAATGTTCTTTTATGTACTTCTAATTTATTTGCAAATGACGCCCACGAAAGATTTAAATTTTTTACTGCTTTAAATAAAAAACGTTGCTGCTTAGTAGGAGGAAAAATAATTCTTTTGCTATAATTTCTCTTTAACGATTCAGCCATTATTCCATTTTACCATTATTTTTAAGTCTAGCCAATTGATTTTTAAAGAATTTTGTGATAAATTGAAAAAGTAAATGCGCCTGTAGCTCAGTGGATAGAGCGCTTGGTTGCGGACCAAGAGGTCGTAGGTTCGACTCCTACTAGGCGCGCAATGAATCTCTCTACTCCAATTGAAGATATTCCCCGCATTGGGCCGGTTTATCAAAAGAAATTAAAAAGGTTGGGAATTAAAACAGTTCAGGACTTGTTTTTTCATTTTCCTCGCAGGTACGAGGATTTTTCTAATTTAATCCCTATTTCAAAAGTAAAGATAAATGAAATTTGTACAGTTTACGGAAAGATTCTTGGAATTGAAACTAAAAGAACCTGGAAAAGAAAAATGTTTCTGACTGAAGCAGTTATTGAAGATAAAACAGGGGCAATAAAAGCAACCTGGTTTAATCAGCCATATCTGACAAAAACCTTGAGAAAAGAAGACAATGTTTTTCTTTCAGGAAAAGTGACGATATCAAAAAACGGGATATATCTATCAAACCCTATTTATGAAAGAGGAGATTTATCATCTGATTTAACCCACACTGGCCGGCTCATTCCTGTTTACCCGGAAACTGCCGGCTTGTCTTCAAGATGGATTAGATATATTTTAAAACCTTTATTAACTGATCTTGAAGATCAAATTGATGAAACCCTGCCTAAAGAAATAATAAAAGAATATAAGCTTATGCCTGTTAAGAAAGCTCTTTGGGAGATTCATTTTCCAAGCTCTGTGGAATTATCGCAAAAAGCCCAGCACAGGTTTTCTTTTGAAGAGCTCTTCTATATCCAGCTCTTTGTTTTAAGAGAAAGAAACCGCCTTAACAAGGAAAAATCAGTTTCTCTTCCAATCAAATTAGAAACAATTCAGAATCTTGTTAAATCATTATCATTTAAATTAACTGACGCGCAGAAAAAATCCGCCTGGCAGATTTTAAAGGATTTGGAAAGACCAAGACCAATGAACCGTCTTCTTGAAGGAGATGTTGGCTCTGGGAAAACTGTTGTCGCTGCAATGGCTGTTTTAAATACTGTTAAACAAGGATATCAAGCTGCTTTTATGGTTCCTACTGAAATTTTATCTAAGCAGCATTTTCAAGAAATGGCCAAACTGCTTCAAGATTTTAAAGTTAATATTGGATTATTAACTGGAAAGCAGGACCAGTTCCGTTCAAAGAAATTAAAAAACCAAATAATAGAGATCTCAAGAAAAAAACTTCTTGAAAAAATCGCAGATGGTGAAATGGACATTCTAATTGGAACTCATGCCTTAATTCAAGACAAAGTAAAGTTTGGAAAACTTGGCTTAGTTATTTTAGATGAACAGCATCGTTTCGGCGTAGAGCAACGCGCTAAGCTCTGCCGCAAACAAGATATTGTTCCCCATCTTCTCTCTATGACTGCTACTCCTATTCCTCGCACCTTAGCTTTAACTGTTTACGGCGACCTGGATCTCTCTCTGATTGACGAACTTCCAAAAGGAAGAAAGAAAATAATTACTCAAGTAATTAAGCCTGAAGAAAGAAAGAAAACCTATGACTTTATTGGAAAAGAAGTAAAAAAAGGAAGGCAGGTTTTTGTAATCTGCCCGAGAATAGAAAAAACCAATGACAATGAACAATTATCAGAAGCCCAGATGAGCTGGGCTAAAGTAAAAGCAGTGGAAGAAGAATATGAAAAGCTTTCAAAAGAAATCTTTCCTGATTTAAATATAGGGATGCTCCATGGAAAGATGGCAACAAAAGAAAAAGAGAATATAATGAAGGGCTTCAAAAGCAAAAAGACTGACATCTTAGTCTCAACTTCTGTTATTGAGGTAGGCATTGATATTCCTAATGCAACAGTAATGATGATTGAAGGAGCAGAACGTTTTGGCCTGGCTCAGCTTCACCAATTCAGAGGAAGAGTGGGCAGAGCAAACTATCAGTCTTACTGCTTATTATTCACTGATTCGCATGCTAAGAAAACTCATCAGCGATTAAAAGCTTTAATCAGTTCTGAAGATGGGTTTGCTTTAGCTGAAAAAGATTTGGAAATCAGAGGACCTGGCGACTTTAAAGGAACCAGGCAATGGGGAATCCCTGATCTAATGATGAATTCTTTAAAAAACATATCTTTGGTTGAAAAAACCAGAGAATCAGCAAAACAAATTTTAATTCAAGACCCTCAATTAAAAAACTTTCCTCAATTAAGAGCAAAGCTTAGCCAGTTCCGTGAACGCATCCACTTAGAATAAACAACGATATAAATATTGTCGGTATCGAATACCGACAGAGTAAAATAATAAAACTACTGAATTTCTTCTAATATTT
This sequence comes from Candidatus Nealsoniibacteriota bacterium, assembly GCA_030616085.1. GTDB lineage: Bacteria > Patescibacteriota > Minisyncoccia > Minisyncoccales > GWA2-38-27 > JAUWYA01. The sequence continues at coordinate 27,224 of JAUWYA010000004.1, forward strand.
TAATAGTTGATTGCTTTTCTGCCCATTTTTTAATATATTCTAAATCAACTTTTGAAGTTTTTAAAATTGATTTAGCATCTTCTAATCCACGGTGGGACTGCGTTTCTTTATATGCCAAGAGTTTAGTCAAAATTAGATCTTCGGGTGAGATAATAAAAATTTCTTGACCAAATATTTTTTCCTTTAATTTTCTTTTAAACTCTGAAGCGCCGAAAAGGTCTTTTTTAAGAAGCCAAAAATCTATTTTTAAACCGCTTTTATGATGAACGGCATTAAAGGTAAATCTTGTTTTAATTGCATCTTCTGTTGCTTCTGAAGAGATATAAAAGTCTTTTTTAAAAAGATTAACTATTTTCTCTTTGTCTTCTTTCTTAGCCTCTATGACTATATCAATATCATGGGTGGTCCTTGGAAAACCCCAATAGCTCACAGCTATTCCTCCAGTTAGCATATAGGTAATTTCTCCTTTCTCTAATCTATTTATTACTATTTTTAAAAGGGAAACTAAATCCATATATTCTTTCCTGAAGACGTGCTTTTAAATCTTCAGAAGAAATATTAGGGCTTTGATTTTTTATTCCTTGTTTGGCCATTTTTAAACTAAATTCTCTTAGTTCCATAGCAATCTTTAACCGTTCTTCACCGCTTTTTTTTTGCATTATTTCAATATATTTTTCTTCAGTTTTATCACTCATTTTTATTTTAAGAAGTTTAGTTCTTTGCTTATTTTAACATCTCTAGAATGAAGATCAAGTAAATAAAAGTAGACCTGATTTACTTTCTAACCTTCTCAGTAACCCAAAAGCCCATATATTTTCCCAGCATCCAGCGGGTCTGAGCATCAAGAGCAGGGAGAGCGCCAAAAAATATCATCATAAATGGAAATAAAAGCCAGCCGAAAATAAAGATTAAATGTTTGTATTTGCCGTATTTTGGGGGTTTGGGAGGAAGCAAAAGAAAACTCAAATAAATAGAACTTACCAAGCCAATCATAGCTAAAGTCATAACTCGGCTGATTATCTTTGGCAGATTATATGAAATTATGGTCTGAGAGAAATCGGGTCCTCCTAAAGCTAAAGGAAGCCAGCCCAATAAGAAAATCATAATGCTGGCAGTTGCCCAGGAAAAATGTCCTTCAACCAGCTCAATCCCTAAAGAGAGCTTTTTCAGAAAAGGGATTTTTTTATTCTTATAAAATCCAAAAAGGAAATAAGCAATATCTCCTACTCCATAAGCCCATCTTCTTTGCTGTTTAAAGATGTTAATCAAAGTTCTGAAAAAACTTTTTGCTACATTAGCATCCATAGAAACTGGATAATACAGAGGCTGAACATGATAATCTCCATCATATTTCAAAAAGCACTGCCAAAAGATTCTTGAATCATCTGAAACAACGTTTGTTTGTTTAAAACCAACATCATTCAGCGCCTGAAAACTCATTGAATGAGAGGAAAAAGTTACCAATTTCTCTGCTCTTTCCTGATTCATAGCATGCCAAAAAGTTGAAGAAAAAGAAAAAACCCTGGAAATTGCCGGAGCCTGCCAGATATTGTTGATAAAAAGAGGAACAGGCTGAAAACTGGTTCTTGTTGGTTTTTCTGAAACAAGGTAATGATACGTCAAACAGCTAAAATATTTTGGGAACACGCAAGTATCAACATCAAAAGAAGAAAAAACTATATTCTCATAAGCAATACCCAAAGGATCAATAATTTTCTCTTTTGCTTTTTTGGCTGCCCAAGTTTCATTAGACCCCTTGCCTGGAATTTCGCCTGGCAAATTATCAGGATGCCAGGTTATTAAGAATTTAAAAAACTTTGAGCTGAATTCTTCTTTAATTTGTTCTGCTATGACCTGGGTGGAATCCTTAAATTTCTCTTCACAAGCCAAAACAACAATCATTTTATCATTTGGATAATCTGTATTCTCTAAACTCTTAAAACCGTCTCTAACAATCTCTAATGACTCTTTAGTCATTGGAATAATAATTAAATGATAGAGGTGTTTCCAGCTCGACAATTCATTAAGTTTTTCCATCCAATCGGTCTTTTCATGTTCTGCCATCTTCTTATATCCTGACCAGAGATGTAAAGAAAAATAAATGGTTCGGAGAAACCAAAAAATCACAAAGATTATAATAAAGACAGCAATCCAAATAGGCTTCCACCAGGAAAGAAAAACAACTGAAAACAAAAGTCCCCAAGACAAAACTCCTGGGAAAACTTCAAATAATCTAAAAAGAAATCTCTCTTTCAGGTTTTTCAAATCTTTTGCTCTGGCAACTCTAAGATAATAATCTTGTTCCACCCCGTTAGAAATACTCCTATTTTCTTGATTCATAATTTTAACATCAGCTAAAACCCCATTATTTCATAATTTCTAACGGGGTTCCATATATTTTTATATAATAGCACTTTTTTAAAGAAAAAAAAGGGGCGGTTTCTTGTAAGAAATCGCCCTTATCGCCACCCTGCAGATTTTGTTATCTGCTGGGTATTGCAATATTATTTATTTCTTAGCTTTTTCAAGCTCTTGCTGGAGTTTTAGTTTTTCTAGCTCCAACTCAAGGATTTGTATCTGTTGCTGAAGTTCCTGGCTTTTCTGCGTTTGTGTCATTTGTGTCATTTGTGTTTTCTTTGGCTTTGTCTTGATTATTCGTCGTATCGGAACAACCGTGTTACTTCGACCTCTGATGATTCGATGCTGCCCGTATCTGGGCGCCTGTCCTCTTCTAATTATGTCTAAAGCTTGATTGTCCATCGATATCCGATGATCAACCAGTTTATTGCCTACTAATATCTGGTTTAGTAAGCTGCCGCCAATCATTATTTTCCCGAACGTACTGTCACTTCCATGGCCGCATCTGACTCCAAACATCCGGCCAATATGTCTATGGCCAAAGCCATGACGGACATAACGATCAGGATTATAGAGATATGCAAATTGAGCCTCAGCCGAACTACTTACCAAAACTACTACCACTGCAATTGTCATCATTAAACGTTTCATTTTTCTGCTCCTTAAAAAAGGTTAAAATAATATTGTAATGTACTAACTACCTACATTATAGCAAACCAGTAGAATTTGTCAAGTAGTATTGACATATTTAGGTAATAGGCGTATAATATAAACAGTAAATTAAAAAATGAACATTGCTTGAAAGGAGCTTAGAGATGTATAGAAAAGAAAAGATTGAGAAAAGATGGATTAAGATAGAAGATTTATCTATTCACTATTTGACTGCTGGGGAAACAGGTTCTCCGGTTATCTTGCTTCATGGTGGAATCTGGGATTCAGCTTCCCTTTCGTGGAAGCTCACTATTGGTTTTATTTCTCAGAACCATAAAGTTTTTGCCCTTGATTTACCGGGCTGTGGAGAAAGTGATAGGCCGAACACAGAGTGCACCAATGAATATTATGTTAATTTTTTAGGCCAATTCATGAATGCTCTGGGTCTAAAAAAAACCAGCTTAGTAGGTTTTTCCATGGGAGGAGCAATCGCTTTAGGTTTTTCGCTTCAATCACCTGAAAAAGTTGATAAGCTTGTTCTGGTGGATAGTTATGGGTTAGACAAGGAAATTATTTTAAGAAGGATCTTGTATCTTCTTGCCAGAATACCTGTTATAAGCAGACTAATTTGGAGCAGTTCTGGCTGGAGCCGTTGGATGGCGAAATTCAATCTTTGTCACCTGTCCTGCAATTCCAAGAATGTTACTAAAGAATTAGTAGAAGATGTTTATCATGCGGCAAAAGAAAGAAAAGTAGAAGCTTTTCAGTCCTGGTTAAGAAGCGAACTTGGCTGGAATCAACTTCGCACTAACTTTCTTGATAAGCTTCATGAAGTTACAATACCGACTTTGATTCTTCACGGCGCAGAAGATAAAGTAATACCTGTTTCTTCTGCAAAAAAAGCTCATAGTAAAATTAAGGACTCTAAGTTGCATATTTTTTCAGAATGCGGACATTGGCCTCCACGAGAAAAAACAAATAAGTTTAACGAAATACTTTCGAGCTTTTTGTAAGAGCGACTCAATAATTCGAGCCGCTCTTTTTTTGCGACCCCACGGGGAATCGAACCCCGGTTTCCAGGATGAAAACCTGGTATCCTGGTCCACTAGATGATGGGGTCGTATGCTTAATTTTAGCATAAAAATTGAATAAAATCAAGTTTTTAGATAAGATAATAGAATATGAACCCTGTTAGAAATATACAAAATTAATGGGGTTTACAGAGTAAGTTATTATGACTAAAAAAACAAAAATTTCTAACGGGGTGAATATTTTAGCCATAGAAACATCTTGCGATGATACCTGTATTGCTGTTATAGAAGCTAAAGGACAAAAACGTCCCTGTTTTAAGGTATTATCAAATATTGTTTCTTCACAAACAGAAATTCATAAAAAATGGGGAGGAATATACCCAAGCTTAGCAAAACGGGAACACCAGCGCAATTTACTTCCTGTTTTAATTCAAGCACTAAAACAGAGTAAATTGCTTAAAATTTCTAATTTCAAATTTCTAATTTCTAAACAAATCTCAAATCCCAAATTCCAAATTCCAAAACCTAATATTGATTTTATCGCGGTAACTATTGGTCCAGGTTTAGATCCTTGTTTATGGACTGGAATTAATTTTGCTAAAGATTTAGCTAAAAAGTGGGACTTGCCAATTGTCCCAGTTAATCATATTGAAGCACACATAGTTGTCAACTTCGTTGACAAAGTTCAAAGTTCAAAGTTCAAAGTTCAAAACTTTCCTGCGATTGCCTTAGTTGTTTCTGGAGGACATACGCAATTAATACTAATGCGAGATTTTGGCAAATACAAGATTTTAGGAGAAACAAGAGATGATGCGGCTGGAGAATGCTTTGACAAAGTAGCGCGGATTTTAGGAATTGGATATCCTGGAGGACCTGCAATTGCTGCACAAGCAGCAAAGACTACAAATCACAAACTACAAACTATAGATAAACTGCCAAGACCGATGATAAGCCAGAAAAATTATGATTTTAGCTTCTCTGGTTTAAAAACTGCTGTTTTGTATAAGCATAAGGGGAAAAAATATGTAAAAGAAATGTGCAAAGAAGTTCAACAAGCAATAATTGACGTATTGATCAAAAAAACAATTAAAGCAGCTAAAGATTATAGGGTAAAAACAATAATCTTAGGGGGCGGAGTTTCTGCTAACAAAGAACTAAGAAAACAATTCAAATCTAAATGGGAACATAATCTTTTGGCTCCTTTAAAAGAATTTTCTACTGATAATGCCGTAATGACAGGAATAGCTGGCTATTTTGGAAAACCCAAAAACTGGCAAAGAATCAAAGCTGACGCTAACCTAAGAATATGTTAGAATGGATACATGAAACCATCTAAGGCATATGATCCAAAAGAAGTTGAGGATAGAATTTACCAACTTTGGATAAAGTCTGGTTTTTTTAATCCAGATAAACTTCCTAAAACCCACAAAAAGCCATACACAATTGTCATTCCCCCTCCAAATGTCACAGGAGAGCTGCACATGGGCCATGCTTTAAATGCAGTTATTCAGGATATTCTTATTCGCTGGAAAAGAATGCAGGGATTTAAAACTCTTTGGCTTCCAGGAACAGACCATGCTGGAATTGCTACTCAGAATGTAGTAGAGAAAAAATTAAGAAAACAGGGATTAACTAGATTTGATTTGGGAAGAGAAAAATTCATCAAAGAAGTTTGGAAATGGAAAGAAAAATACGGAGACATTATTTTGAACCAGTTTAAAAAAATCGGCTGTTCCTGCGATTGGTCAAGAACAAGATTCACTATGGATAAAGAATATGCTGAAACAGTTAAACAAGCTTTTCTGCATTACTATAAAAAGGGATGGATTTATCAGGGCGAACGGACAGTTAATTGGTGTCCTCGCTGTTCAACAAGCTTATCAGATCTTGAAATTGTGTACAAAGAAAAACCAGCAGAAATGTATTACATCAAATATGGGCCAATTACTATTGCTACGACAAGACCGGAAACAAAATTAGGAGATACTGCTGTTGCAGTAAATCCTAAAGATGAAAGATACAAAAAATATGCTGGCAAAACAATTACTATTAAAACTGTGTTAGGACCAGCAAAAATGAAAGTTATTGAAGACAAGATGGTTGATATGGAGTTCGGAACTGGAGCTATGAAAATAACACCAGCTCATGATATCCTTGATTTTGAAATAGGAGAAAGACACGGCCTAGAAAGAAAACAAGTCATAGGTCCTGATGGACGAATGACAAAACTGGCTGATAAATATGCTGGAATGACAGTAACAGAAGCAAGAAAACAAATTGTAAAAGATATGGATAAAATTGGAATCTTGGAAAAGGTTGAACCATATACTCATAACAGCGCCCGCTGTTACAGATGCGATACTGTAATAGAGCCGATTCTTTCCAAGCAATGGTTTCTGAAAATGAATGAGTTGGCTAAAATGGCTGAAAAGCCGGTTAAACAAGGAAAGATAAAATTCCACCCCAAAAGCTTTGAAAAACCATATTTTGACTGGCTGAAGAATATAAGGGATTGGTGTATTTCAAGACAAATCTGGTGGGGACACCAGCTTCCTGTTTGGCATTGCCAAACAGGAAGAATTTCTAATTCCCAATTTCTAATTTCTAAACAATTTGAAAATTCAAAATTGAAAATTGAAAATTCGTCGGCTGAAAAATTCATAATCTCAGCTAAGAAACCGAAACAATGCCCTTTTTGTAAAAATTGTGAAATGAAACAATCAGCCGACGTGCTTGATACTTGGTTCAGCTCTGCTCTTTGGCCTTTTACAACTAAGGATTTTTATCCTACTGATGTCTTAATCACTGCTCGAGATATAATAAATCTTTGGGTAGCAAGGATGATTTTCTCTGGAATGGAATTTAAGAAAGAAATTCCATTTAAACATGTGTATATCAATGCCACTATTTTAACCAAAGAAGGAAAAAGAATGTCAAAATCTCTTGGCACTGGAATAGATCCAATAAATCTTATCAATGAGTTTGGCGCAGACGCTACCCGTTTTGGAATTGCTTATCAAATTATGGGAAATCAAGATATGAAATTTGTTAAAGATAATATTGTTATGGGAAAGAAATTCTGCAATAAACTCTGGAATGCCAGCCGATTTGTCTTAGGACAAATCAAGAGCTCAAAGCTCAAAACTCAAAACTCAAAACCACAACTCAAAGCTCAAAACTTAACTGCGGCAGATAAAAGAATTTTAAAAACATTAGACAAAACAATAAAATCTGTAAATAAAGATTTAGAAAACTTTAAGTTTGGGAAAGCAGCTCATACTTTATACAATTTCTTTTGGCATGATTTCTGCGATGTATACATTGAAGCATCTAAAAAACAAGAAGGTGAGAAAACTAAGAAAATCCTACTTTATGTTTTATCAAACTCTCTAAAGCTTTTACATCCGTTTATCCCTTTTATTACTGAAGAAATCTATCAAAAATTGCCTATTAAAGATAAAAAGAAATCTTTAATGATTGAAAAATGGCCCATTTAAAAAAAATCCAAATGTCAAAATCCAAATTTCAAATCAAGTTCAAAATCCAAAACCCAAAAAGTTATTATTTTTTGATATTTGAACTTTGGGTTTGATTTGACATTTGTCATTTGGATTTTGGATTTAAAAACTATGGTTTATCTTTTTTATATCATTCTCGGCTTTGCTCCAAGCATTATCTGGCTTTTGTTTTATCTTCGAAAAGACGCTCATCCTGAATCAAAGAGAATGGTTTTGAAAATTTTCCTTTATGGAATGCTTTCAGCTGTATTAGCTGGCTTAATAGAAATAGAAATATCTGCTGGCTTGTCTTTCTTTGCAGGAAATTTCCTGCAAAGATTCCCCTTTTTATTCTTCATTGCATCTCAATTTATTATGATAGCTTTAGTAGAAGAACTTTCTAAATTTTTGATTGTTAAAGAAAAGGTAATCAGTAATCCAGAGTTTGACGAACCAGTAGATACCATGCTTTATATGATTATTACAGCTCTTGGATTTGCCGCTTTGGAAAATATCTTAGTCTTGTTTTTAGGAGATGAACCAATGCTCATTAGAGAAGCTATAACTATTACTTCTTTCCGCTTTATAGGAGCCACTTTGCTGCACGCTTTGTGTTCTGGAACCTTAGGTTATTTCTTAGCTTTATCTTTTTTTGAACCTAAAAAACGAATAAGATTAATTTTCAAAGGAACAATAATAGCTGTTCTCTTGCATGGTTTGTTTAATACTTCTATAATGATGATTGAAGGAAGCTTAGCAGAGAAAAATTATCTCTTATTAACTTTCTCAGTTATTTTCTTAGCTATTCTTTTAAGCGGCTTAACGTTCTTTATTTCTTCTGGATTTAGAAAACTTAAAAAAATAAAAAGTATTTGTAAATAATTTTATGACAGACTTTTTTGAAAAACTTAAAAAAGGCATGGACATAGAAGAAAAACCAAAGATTAAAAAAAAGAAAAAACCCGCCCTTGCCCGCCGGAAAGACGGGACTAAGACAGACAAAAAAAAGATTGAAATTAAATCAGAAAAAGATTCTGATTTTGAAAAAGTTCCTATAGAACAAAAAGATAACTGGCTTGATACAGAAGGAGAATTAACAGTTGATGTTTATCAAACAGATAAAGAAATTGTTATTCAATCTGCAATTGCCGGCATAGAACCAGAAGATTTGGATATTTCCGTTGAAAAAGATATGGTAACAATAAAGGGGAAAAGAGAAAAGCAATTTGAAGAAAAAGAGAAAAATTACTTTTATCAAGAATGTTATTGGGGACGATTTTCAAGGAAAATTATCCTGCCTGCTGAAGTTAACAGTTCTAAAATTAGCGCTTCAATGAAAAATGGAATTCTGTGTATAAGGATTCCAAAAATTGAAAGAAAAAAGAAAAGAAAAGTATCTGTAAAGTAAATTGTGCCGAGGGCGGGAGTCGAACCCGCAAGAGAAAAATCTCAACAGGTCCTAAACCTGTCGCGGTTTCCAGTTTCGCCACCTCGGCTTTTTTTATTATACCCCGTTAGAAGTTTACTTGCAAAACATTATATCTTATTTGATTGAAAAATACAATATTAACGAACACTTCTAACGGGGTTATACCTTTTTTCTGCAAAAAATCAACCCCGATTTTTGTTATAGGGGTTTATTTATGATAGAATAAAATATGATTAAGAAGATTTTAATATTAGGCGAGAGAATTATAACAAAATTAGAAACTAATGAAGTTCCTTTTTTTTATTTTATTCTTACTTTCTTTTTTGTTATTACTTTAAGAAATTTCTTAGAGACATTTTCAGACAAATCTCCTATTTTTTTTGAATTTTTCTTTCATTATTATATTGCTTATATTACTTTGGCTTTAGCTCTTATTATATTATTCTATCTTATTACAAGAGAAGATATCAAAAAGATCTCTCAAGTTATTTTACCCAGCTTTTTAGTTTTAGCCCTTGCTCCTATTATTGATTTAATACTCAGCTGGGGAAAGGGTTATGATATGGCTTATTTGCTTCCAGAGTATCATGGAAGTTTATTATTAAGATTTATTACATTTTTTGGCTCTTTTGATGGAAAAGGGATAACGCCTGGTATAAGAATTGAGATTGTTTTAATTCTTTTAGCTTGTTTTATTTATTTCTTTATTAAAAAAAGGGATGGTATCAAGGCTATAATTTCAACATTTTTAACTTACTCTGTAATATTTATTTTTGGCGCCGCGCCTTATGTTGTTAAGAATTTTTTAAATGTTCTTAATATAGAATATAAGCCATCTTCTACATTAATCAGTAACTTTTTTTTATTATTAATTTTTATTTTTACTATTTGGATATTTTATCTTTATAATAAAAGATATTTTATAAATGTTCTTAAAGATATTAGAATTTTCAGATTCTTGCATTTTGAATTAATGTTTATTTTAGGGATTGTTTTAGCTAAAGTTTATTCTTCAGGATCTGTTGAATTAAACTCTTCTACTTTATTCCAGATACCTTTTATTATGATTGCTATTTTATTTGCTGGTCTGTTCTCTATTTTTACAAATAATTTAACAGACCATGATATAGACAAAATAAGCAATAAAGACAGACCTACTGTTTCAAATGCAATTCCAATTAAAGATTACAAACAATTATCCTGGATTTTTTTAATATTAGCTGTTTTATATTCATCAAATGTTAATTTTGAAACCTTGTTCTTAATGCTTTTATTTATTGGCAACTACTTTCTATATTCAATGCCGCCTTTAAGATTAAAAAGAGTTCCTTTTTTCTCAAAGATATTTGTTTCACTTGATTCCTTAATATTGGTTATGATAGGATATTTCCTTATAGCAGGAAACTTAAATATTCCTGGGAATATTATTGCCTTTTTCTTAATAGGCTTTACTGCTGTATTTAATTTTATTGATATAAAGGATTATTATGGAGACAAACAGGAGAATATAAAAACCCTTCCTGTTATTCTCGGACTTAAGAGAAGTAAAATACTTATTGGTTTGTTTTTTTTAATATTATATCCTTGCGTCTACTTTTTATTAAAACAAACTTATCTCTTAATACCATTAACTATTTTTGGCATAATCCAATTCTTTCTTGTAATCAAAAAGAGCTATAGCGAAAAACCAATATTTATAGTTTATTTAATAAGTATCTTTGCTTTAATAGGTTATTTATGGTTTTTATAAAAAACAAACCCTTCACCTTTAGCTAAAGGTGAAGGGTTAAAAACCTCTTGTTCTATCTTAATTCAAAGATAATTTCAAAATATTAGAACCAGCCACCAGTAGTCGGAGTACCAGCTATTGTTCCTACTAAAGATACTAATCCTTTTGCGCCAAAAGCAACCAATACTCCAATTAAAGCATAAAGTACGAAATTTCTTGCTGTTTTAGTTTTATCAGGATCTCCAGAAGCCGTAACAAACATGAAAGCAGCAATTATGATAAAAATAGCAGCTACAATCAATAGAATTGAAAACAAGTAATTCATAAGTCTGTAAATTATGCTATTAGGACCACAACATACTTCATACTCTTTTGCTTCTACTACTCCTGGTGCTATTTCTACTTGTGCTAAAATTAATGCCGGTACAATTAAAAGGCCTATTAAAGTTAAACTTACTAAAGCTTTTTTCATTTTTTTATATAACTTAATGTTATCTACTCGACCTTTGTTTTATTTATTCTAAGGTGTTTTTACTTCAAAGATTTCTCGGAAAAGAGCAATTATTCCCTTAGCGCTTATAACCACAAGCAAGCCGATTAAAGTCCAAAGAATCATTTTTTTTGCTGTATTAATCTTTTCCGGCTCGCCAGCTGCAGTAACAAAGTAGAATCCAGCAACAATAAACATTATCGGAGCAATAGCTAAGGCAAGCGTAAAAATAATATTAATAATAGCGTCTATAAGTTCGGCAAAAGTATCAGTTTCTTCTAAGGGATTATCAATTGTAACTCCTTCAACTGTCAAAGGGGCAAGGATAATAATTAACAGAATTAAACTTAAGTATTTGCGCATATTATATTCATTATATCACAATTAAGGTTTTATAAAAACCAATCCATAGTGGTATTTTCCTGCTTCAAATTCTTTTTCTAATTTAAACCCTATATCTTCAGCTATATCTTTTACTTTTTCTGGAGAAACTCTTCCTTTTTCTGGCCCTTGAGTTGCCTGAACCAGCCAGTCAATTACTACTAATTTTCCTTTACTCTTTAAAACTCTTTCTGCTTCAGATATTATAGCACTTTTATCTTTTATTTGAAAAAGAACATTGGGGATAAGTACCAAACCCAAAGAATCTGCAGTTAAGGTTGAACCTTTTGGCTTTTCTAAATCAGAGCGAATAATCTTTATATTAACAATATTTTCCAATAATACCCGGCTCTTTAATGCAGAAAGAGGGCTTTCTTGAATATCTATAGCGTAAACCAAACCTTGATCTAATCTTTTAGCCAAAGGAACGGCAAAACCGCCTGAGCCGCATCCAAATTCAGCAGCAACCATGTTTGGACTTAGCTTAAAGCCATTTAATATTTCTTCTGGATTTAGAAAAGATTTCATACTAAAAATGTCGAAATCCTAATTACTAATGTCAAATAAAATGTCGAATTCTTAAATGTCTAATATCAAATTTTTGACATTTGTTATTTGATATTTGGATTTTTATTAGAAATTTGAAATTAGTCATTTGTCATTTACTTCAGATACACGTTGCCGAAGCAACCTTATCTCCTTCTCCTAATCTCATTATTTTCACTCCCTGGGTTGCTCGGTTAATTTTAGCAATTGAAGAAATTTTTGCCCTAATTACCTGGCCTTTTTGAGAAATAACAATTAAATCTTCTTCTTGATCTGTTACAACTTTTGAGAAAACTAACTCTCCAGTTTTTGAAGTGATGTTAGCTGTCTTAATACCGCTTCCTCCTCTTCCCTGCAGCTTATATTCTTTCAAATCAGTTCTCTTTCCATATCCGTTTTCCATCACAACCAGTAAATACTGTTTTTCTTTTGTTTCTTGAATAATATCCATTCCAACTACTTTGTCTCCTTTTTTCAAGCTAATTCCCTTTACCCCAGAAGCTGGCCTGCCCATTTCTCTAATGTTCTGTTCCTTAAATCGTATTGACTGGCCTTTCTTTGTCGCTATAATTATATTGTTTTGTCCAAAGCTCTTGGCAACCTTTTTTAACAGATCGTCCTTTCTAAGCTTTATCGCAATCAAACCAGACCTTCTAACGTTTTTAAACTCGTCCAGACCAGTTTTCTTTATTATACCATTTTTAGTAATCATTACTATATTCTTTATTCCTTGAGCAATATCCTCTTTGCCAATAGCCATTAGAGATAAAACTTTCTCTTCAGGAGAAATCTCAATAAAGTTCAAAAGGCCTCTGCCGCGAGCCACTCTGGTGCCTTCGGGAATTTCATAAACCAAAGTCCTGAAAACTTTTCCTGAATCAGTAAAGAAAAGCAGTGAGTCATGAGTTTGAGCTGAAAGAAAATGCTCAACCACATCATCCTGCAGGGTTTTCATTCCTAAGATTCCTTTTCCCCCTCTTTTCTGAATCTTGTAAGTAGCAGGATTTATTCTTTTAATATATCCGCCTTGGGTTAAGGTAATGATTGTTTCTTCCTGCGGGATTAAGTCCTCTTCAGCAATCTCTCCAACTTTTTGGACAAAAACTTTTGTTTTCCTTTCGTCGCCAAATTTCTCTTTAACCTCTTTTAATTCTTTTTTCACAAGTTCTTTTATCTTCTGAGGGCTTTTCAGGATTGCCATATATTCTTTGATTCTTGCTTTCATTTCTTTAAGTTCATCCTCAATCTTCTCTCTTTCTAATTTTGCTAAAGCAGATAGTTTTGTTTCTAAAATTGCATTTGCTTGAATCTCAGTTAATTTAAACTTCTTTATCAAGTTTTTCTTAGCATCTTCTCTGTCTTTTGACGTTTTAATCGTCTTTATTACAGCATCAATCTTTGAAAGACACTTATGCAGACCCTCTAAGATATGGGCTCTTTCTTTAGTTCGTTCTAAATTATATTTTGTTCTTCTAACAATCACTTCTTTTCTATGCACAATAAAATAATTCAAAATATCAAGAAGTGATAATACTCTTGGCTGGATTCCGTCTATTAAGGCCAGCATATTTAAATGAAAGGTCTTTTGCAAATCAGTAAACTTGTAAAGCCGGTTTAAAACCTTTTTAGGATAAGCGTCTTTTTGAAGCTCAATCACAATTCTCATTCCTTCTTTGTCTGATTCATCTCTAATATCTTTTATTCCTTGAATTCTCTTGTCCTGAACAAGTTTGACAAACTGTTCAATTAAGCTTGATTTCTGGGTTTGAAAAGGAATTTCTGTAATAATAATCTGGGTCCTGCCTTTTTCTTCTTTTTCTACTATATCTGCTTTTCCCCGGACAACAATTGGCCCTTTACCTTGAGAATAAGCAAAAATTATATCTTTCTTGCTGTAAATTGCTCCAGCAGTTGGAAAATCAGGTCCTTTGATAAACTGAAAAACATCTTCAATTGTTGCTTTGGAATGATCAATTAAATGGATTAAAGCATCAGAAACTTCAGTAAGATTATGAGGAGGAATATTAGTTGCCATGCCAACCGCAATTCCTAAAGAGCCGTTTAAAAGAAGCTGAGGTAAAGGAGAAGGAAGAACTACTGGCTCTTTCCTTGTGCCATCATAATTAGGTCGGAAATTAACCGTATCCTTTCCAATATCCCTTAGCATATCTTCACCGATTCTTGAAAGCCGAGATTCTGTGTATCTATAAGCCGCAGCATTGTCTCCGTCTACGCTTCCGAAGTTTCCCTGACCTTGAACAAGGGGATATCTTAAGGAAAAATCCTGAGCCATTCTTACTAAAGCATCGTAAACAGCTGTATCGCCATGCGGATGGTATCTGGCAAGCGTAGCGCCAATAACTGAAGCACACTTTCTAAACTTAGCAGTATGAGTCAAACCATCTTCTAACATTGCATACAAAATCCTGCGATGGACTGGTTTTAGGCCGTCGCGAACATCAGGAAGAGCCCGGGCAATAATAACTGACATCGCATAGTCAATATATGACTCCTTCATCTCTTCAGTTATTTCCCGAGTTTTTACATTCCCTATTTTATCTATTGCTTTTTGTTCTTTATTCATTGATTACAGGCATTTCCAAGTCAGGCATTTCCAAGTTAGGAAGATTTAATTCTTGAATAATGTTTTGTGACTTAAGCTTTTGGATTTTTTTATACGAACCATTAATCCATATTACTGTTAAAATCAAACCTAAAATAACTATTACTAACCATAATATTGTTTTTTTAACATATATGGGTTTATTTTGTAATTTGTTTAAAAAATTCAAGATTATAAGTTATGATTGCAATATAATTATTTTTGCTTCCTCTGTTGAAATATCTTTCTTTCTAACAGACAGCTTGGGCAAAGATTCTGGTTTCTTTATTCCTAGATTCTTTAAAAACTTATCGATATCATCTATCTTTATTTTTAACTTCGGGATCTTATAATGCATTGGCATTATTATTCTGGGTTCAATTTGAGCCATTACCTTTACTGCTTCTGCAGCATCAATAGTATAAATTCCTCCAACTGGAATCATTAATATATCAATATTACCGATTTTATCAAGCTGGTCAGAAGTTAATTCTTTTTGGCCCAAATCTGATAAATGGCATAATCGTATTCCTTCTGTCTCAATAGTATAAATCGTTATACTTCCTCTCTGCGCTCCTTGAACATTATCATGATAGCCAGAAATCCCTTGAATGAAAACCCCTTTTATATCATATTCGCCAGGTCCTTTTACAATAAACGGCTGGCCAGAAACTGCTTTAACATTATTATGGTCAGAATGGTCATGCGTGACTAAAACAATATCAGCCTGAAGCTTTGGAGGCTTTAAGCCAGTACTTTCATCAAAAGGATCAATCACTATTGAAACATGATTGTTTTTCCCTTGAGAGGAAGAAATTTGAAAGCAAGATTGCCCGTACCAATTAATATTCATGTTATTTTATTTTATCATATCCAAGTCCAAATTTCAATTTTTTATTGCATCTATCGAGGATTTATGTTATAAACAATACATTATGAAAAATATCTTGGAAAAAGAGAATTTAATGAAGCCGCCCAAAATTGGCGAGATTGTCCAAGGAAAGATTGTTAATAAAGGTAAAGCCTCTATTTTTTTAGATTTGGGAATTTGTGGAACAGGCATAATTTATGGCAGAGAGTTTTACGAAGCAAGAAACAAACTAAAAGACTTAAAAATCGGAGATAAGATTTTTACCAAAATAGTAGACCTTGAGAATGAAGAAGGCTTTATTGAACTTTCTTTAACTAAAGCAGGTAAAGAACTTGCATGGGAAGAACTCTCCCGAAAAAAAGAAAGCGATGAAACCATTAAAGTAAAGATTTCAGGAGCAAACAAAGGAGGGCTTTTGGCAGAAGTATCAGGAATTTCAGCTTTCCTGCCTGTTTCTCAACTATCTCAAGCAAACTATCCAAAAGTAGAAGGAGGAGACAGCCAGAAAATCTTAACATCTTTGCAGAAATTTATCGGCAAGGAAATAGAAGTAAAGATATTTGACTTTGATCAAAAAGAAGAAAAACTTATCTTATCTGAAAAAGCAAAAGAAACCAAAAAAATAAAAGAGCTTTTGAAAAATTATCAAACAGGAGATGTAGTTGAAACAGAAGTCACAGGCATTGTGGATTTTGGAGTTTTTGTAAAATTTAACGTAGATAAAACCGAAGAAACTTTAGAAGGCCTCATCCATATTTCCGAACTGGATTGGCAACTAATTGAAAACCCTTCAGAAATAGTAAAACCTGGCCAAAAAGTTAAAGCAAAAATTATTGATATTTCAAATGGAAAAGTTTCTCTATCCTTAAAAGCTTTGAAAAAAGATCCTTGGAAAGATATTGAAGAAAAATATAAAAAGGGCGATATCGCAAAAGGAGAAGTAACGAAATTTAATTCTTTCGGTGTTTTTATTAAAATTTCTCCTCAAATTCAGGGATTATGCCATGTTTCTGAGTTTGGTTCTCAGAAAAAAATGGAGGAAACCCTGAAAATTGGAGAAAAGCATGATTTTAAAATTTTACTAATTGAGCCGCTTGAACACAGAATGACCCTAAAGCTTTTACCCTAACACCAATGAAATTGGTGATTTTGGGCTTGACAAATCCGCAGTAACAGTATATAATGAAAGCAGTGAATAAATAAATTGATCGTTGTAAACTTTATATAGTAGAAAGGAGACCTGCGATGGTCGCGCTAAATAATTCTGTTCGAATGATAATGTTGCAATTCAGTTTTTCTAATATCAAGATTGTTCCACCGTGGATTAGTGAATTAGAAACGGAGCATTGCGGAGAACGAGAAGAACGTAAAAACTGCGAAGGCAAAGGAAAAATGGTCATTAGCGAAATCGAAAACTGTTCTTTGGAAAAATTTGTTAGTGATCTCAAAAAAGCTGGATATAATCTGATGGACGCTTCTTATCAGAAACGTTTGGACCCAAAAGATTCTCAGAAGAGAAGAGTTTATCATATGGTACGTTTCATTTTTGTTCGCAGAGAATATATAGATTTCTCTGAAACTAAAACATTTGATGAGATGCTACGGGATAAAATCTTTAAGGAACTTCAAAAGATATGCGTTCAAGCGATGTGGCGAGTTCGAGGATTTATCAATCCTTTCTTCCAGAACAATCAAGCAGTTCCTAAATATTCTGCATTGAGTATTAACATGGAAGCACGAGAACCCCTCACCCAATCAAACGGCCAACCAGTAGTTGTTTGGCAGAAAGATGATAGCAACAGCCGCATAAGTGATAAGCCGTTCCCCATCAAGCCCAGCCACTATCTTTATATTACGGACAATACCATTCAATTAAGCCAGTTCGTGATATAAGATAGACAGACACTCTAAGTCGATGTGCTATTAGCCATCGACTTTTTTTATTCCTGAAAGATGGACTGTTGTCGGTATCGGATACCGACAGCATCAAAATACTTGACAAAAGATTAGTTTGAGTGTACAATGTAAACATCAAGAGTTAACCAGGAAGGAACTTTGAAATATAGAAGGGAGGTGTCCAAATGGACGCTAAAAAAACATACATTTGTTCGGTATGCGTGGATAACGAGAAGAAAAAAGGTTTAATGTGTCCTGCCTGTTATGAAAGACACAAAGATTACGTCAAGCAGGCCTTGCACGAACACGAACAGGTTGAAACCCAGACAGAATATGCTCTGAGAAGAACAAAAGAAAACCTAACCTTGTTAAAAGAGGAATTGACTTCTTTGATGAAGCAAACGAGACCGTATTTTAACACTGCACATGAAGAAATTCATAGTGAGTGCAGGGGCGTTCGGCTAGAAAAAGAGGACTTTATGGATTGCGTTAAAAAACGGCTCCAAGAGATACTTAAGAAAGCTGGTCTAGAAAGGACCGACGAACGGATCGAATGGCTCAAGAAAACAATCCGAGTCCTGGAAGATGAAACCGAATGGTTAAGGAAGATTAATATCCAGAAAGAGGTTACGGATCGTGTTGAAACAGAAAAAGTCATGGCCTAAGAATTTAATAAGAACCTGGTTAACTTGAATAGGGCTTTGCTTAATGTTGAAAAGCAGGCCCTTTTTTGTTATAATAAAATTACAATGAAATTCCTGATTAAAAATTTTGTCTTTGTTCTAATTATCTTTCTGATAATTTCAGGTATTTTTGCTTTATTCTTCAACCCTTTTGAAGAAAAAACAGAGATTTCTTTAAGCAAATTAGTTGAAGAGATTAATCAGGAAAAGATTGAGAATATAACGGTTGCTGGTTCAGAGATTTCAATCTTGTTTAGAGATGGAACAGAGGCAGAGTCAAGAAAAGAACCAGAAAGTTCTCTTACAGAATCATTGATAACCCTTGGCGTAGATTCAGAAAAACTAAAAGCAATAGAAATTAAAGCAGAACCAGAAGGAGGAGTTTGGATTTGGCTTACACCTGTTTTAATGTTTGGATTGCCTGTTTTAA
>JAUWYA010000026.1 GCA_030616085.1 Candidatus Nealsoniibacteriota bacterium
CCGTCTAATTTATACATTTCAAAGATTACTGTTGATGAAGGGCCAAAATACAAAAGATGGAAAGCAAGGTCAAGAGGTATTGCTGCGCCGATTCAGAAAAAAACCTCGCATATTACTTTGGTTTTAAGCGAGATTAGTTCTGAAGGCAAAAAAGTCAAGAAGATTAAAAAGGTTAAAAAACCTGTCTTGGTTAAAGCTGCGGCCGGCAAGGAAGAAGCTCCAAAGATAGAAAAACCAAAATTAAGACCAAAGACAGAATTAGAAAAACCAATGCCAAAAGGTGCTAAAGGTTTGAAGAGATTTTTTAGAAGAAAAGCGTTTTAGTAATATGGGACATAGAGTTCATCCAAAAGCATACCGGATAAGAGGAATAGCTGATTGGGATTCACGGGGATTTTACAAAAAACCTGCAGAACTTTTGGAGGAAGATTTTAGAATTAGAGAATTTTTGAAAAAGAAATTAAGCAGAGTTGGAATAGAAAAAATTGAGATTGAAAGATTTTCCAATAAATTAAACATCATTATTTCCAGCGCTAGGCCAGGTGTTATTATTGGCAGAAGGGGAGAAGGAATTGAGCAATTAAGAAAAGAACTTCAGCAGAAGATTTTAGAGAAAAAAACAGAGAAGGAAGAAGAATTAAGAATTGAAATCAGGGAGATTAGAGATCCTTGGACATCTGCCAGCCTGAGCGCTCAATGGGTTGCCCAGCAAATTGAAAAGAGAGTTGCTTATAGAAGAGTTTTGAAAAGAGCATTAAGCAAGATTGATAGTCATAAAGAAATTCAGGGAGCAAGAATACAAGTATCAGGCCGGCTTAATGGAGCAGAAATTGCCAGAAGAGAATGGCTGGGATCTGGAAAACTTCCTCGTCAAACTATTAGAGCTGATATTGACTATGCTAAAGCAGAAGCTCATTGTAATTATGGCGTAATCGGAGTAAAGGTCTGGATATATAAAGGAGAGAAATTCTAATATTATGGCTATATTAATGCCGAAAAAAGTTAAACACAGGAAGTGGAGAAAGAGAAGTCCTAAAGGTATTGAAACCAGATCAACTGAGCTGGCTTTTGGCAGTTATGGATTAAAATCAATGGGTACGAAATGGATAACATCGCGCCAGATTGAAGCAGCACGAAGAGCTATTATTAGATATTTGAGAAAAGGAGGAAAGCTTTGGATTAGAATTTTTCCAGATAAGCCGGTAACTAAAAAAGGAACTGAAGTGCCTATGGGCGGAGGAAAGGGTTCAGTTGACCATTATGTTTTTCCTATAAGGCCTGGCAGGATTATCTTTGAACTTGAAGGAATACCTGAAGAAAAGGCCAAAGAGGCATTTAGAAAAGCAACTGATAAGCTGCCGATAAAGACAAAATTTATAAGAAGATCTTAATTCGCTAAGGTTAAATATATATTCTTGAATTTAAACGATAATTATGAAATCATCAGAATTAAAACAAAAACCAAAGAAAGAATTGCAAAAACTTTTGCAGAATAATCAAGACAAATTAAGACAGCTTCGTTTTGATTTGGCATCTGGAAAAGTAAAAAATGTAAGAGAAATTAGACAAATTAAAAAGGATATTGCACGTATCCTTACAATATTATGCCCCGTAGAGAAATTTCGAAATGTGCCAAAGGCACAAAAAGAAACGGGGCAAAACAAAAATAAACATAAATAGTTAGGAATGTCGAATAATTTGGTTCAAAATGGTTTAATTATTCGAAATTCTTCTACGGGGTATGCCAAAAAAAAGATTAAAAGGCACAATTGTGTCAAATAAAATGCAGAAAACACTGGTTGTTAAGGTAGAAAGAGTGAAAGAACACCCTAAATATAAAAGAAGGTATAAGATTCATAAGAAGTATAAGGCGCATTACGATGAAGGAGAGTATAATGCGGGAGACAAGGTTATGATTGAAGAGTGCAGGCCTATTTCAAAAGATAAACGTTGGAGAGTTATAAAAAAGCTTTAAATTTTTGATATGATACAAACAGAGTCAATGTTAAAAGTTGCAGACAATAGCGGAGCAAAGATGATTAAATGCATCCGGGTTTTGGGTGGTACGCGTAGAAGATATGCTCAAATTGGCGATATTATCGTAGCAGCAGTTAAGGTTGCTGAGCCAAGAAGGCCGGTAAAGAAACATGATGTGGTAAAGGCAGTTATTGTTAGGCAGAGAAAAGCCCTTAGAAGACCTGACGGCTCATATATCAGATTTGATGATAATGCAGCAGTAATTTTGGATGCAGCAAAGAATCCAAAAGGAGGAAGAATCTTTGGTCCAGTGGCTCGGGAATTAAGAGAAAAAGGATTTGATAAAATAATCAATTTAGCTTCAGATATCGTATGAGAATTAAAAAAGGTGATACAGTATTAATCATTTCTGGAAAAGACCGTGGTAGAAAAGGTAAAGTTATAGAAGCTTTTCCAAAACAAGGCAGGCTTGTTATTGAGGGGATTAATTTGAGAAAAAAACATATGAAACCAAAAAAGTCTGGCGAGAAAGGTCAAATTGTAGAGACGCCGGCTCCTCTTAATGCTTCAGACATTAAACTTATTTGTTCCAAATGTGGAAAAGCAGTAAGAACGGGATACAAATTAAAAGGAAAAAAGAAGTATAGAATATGCAAGAAGTGCAAACAAGCCCTGTAGAGAAATTTCGACTTGCTTCGCAAATTAGATTTTCTTTTAGAAAATCTTGTCGAAATTCTTCTACAGGGCAAGAGATATGATTACCAGATTAAAAGAAAAATATACAAAAGAAGTAATACCTGCTATGATGAAGAAGTTTGGCTATAAAAATGTTATGGCTGTTCCTAAGGTTGAAAAAGTTATAGTAAATACTGGATTTGGCAAAATGATTGTTAATAAAACATCAGATGAACAGAAAAAGACTTACAAACTTATTTTTGATGATTTAAGTTCAATTTGTGCTCAAAAACCAATTTTAACAAAAGCAAAAAAGTCAATTTCAGGATTTAAGATAAGAGAGGGAATGTCAATCGGTGCTAAGGTTACTTTGCGGGGCAGAAAAATGTATGATTTTTTAGAAAGAGTAATTTATATCGCTCTTCCTCGTTTTCGGGATTTCCGCGGGATTGATCTGAAATCTTTTGATAAAGAAGGAAATCTTACGATTGCTATTAAAGAACATATTGTTTTTCCTGAAGTTTCACCGGAAAAAGCCAAAACAATCTTTGGATTTGAAATAACCGTGGTCACCACGGCAAAGAACAAAGAAGAAGGCGTAGAATTCTTAAGATTGCTCGGGTTTCCAATAAAACCCCGTTAGAGATTACGGGGAAAATTTAGAAAATAATAACTTGTTTTAATAATTAACTGAGAATAAAAAACAAAAAGAAAGAATCTCTAACGGGGTAAAACATGGCTAAAAAATCACAAATTGTAAAATCAAAGAAAAAACCTAAGTTTAGCACAAGAATAGTTCGTCGCTGTTTTAGATGTGGAAGAAGAAGAGCGTATATGAGAAAATTTGGACTGTGCCGCATATGTTTTAGAGAATTAGCGAATAAAGGCGAAATCCCAGGAGTAAAAAAAAGTAGTTGGTAATCCGCCTTTGGCGAGATAAATTTTATGACTGATCCAATTGCAGACATGTTAAATAGAATAAGGAATGCTCAAGCTGTTTCCAAAAAAACAGTGGTTATTCCTTATTCTAATTTAAAATATGAGATTGCTAAGATTTTGGAAAAACAAAAACTTATTGGGAAAGTAGAGAAGAAGGGAAGAAAGCCAAAAAAAGTTCTTGAGATTACCTTAAAATATTCGTCTGCTGGACAAACAGATTCTTCTGTAATTTCTAACTTAAAAAGAATTTCAAAGCCAGGACAAAGAATTTATACCGGCACTAAAGAAATTAGATCAGTTCGAGGAGGTTATGGAATATCAATAATTTCTACGTCAAAAGGATTGATGACGAACAAAGAAGCAAAGAGGAAAAAATTAGGCGGGGAGATAATTTGTGAAATTTGGTAACCCCGTTAGAAATTATTAAATAATGGGGTTAAAATAAACAATAAAATTATGAATAGTAAAATAATTAAATTTCTAACGGGGTAATATGTCACGTATAGGTAAAAAACCAATTGAAATACCGAAAGACGTTGAGGTCAAAGTAGAAAATAATACAGTAATTGTTAAGGGCCCAAAGGGTGAACTTCAAAAAGAGGTTCATTTCGAAATTAAGATTGAGATAAAAGATGACAAGATTTTTGTTAGTCCTGAAAAAGAGACCAAAAGAAGTAAGGCTTTTTGGGGATTGTTTAGAACCCTTATCTTTAATATGATAAAAGGGGTTACAGATGGTTATGAAAAGAAGTTGGAAATACACGGTGTTGGTTATAAGGCGAATTTAGAAGAAGAAGATTTGATTCTTTCAGTTGGATTTTCTAATCCAGTTAAATTAGATAAAGTTGAAGGCATAGAATTTTCAGTAGAAAAAAGCATTATTACTGTTTCAGGAATTGATAAAGAGCTTGTTGGTCAAATTGCTGCAAAGATAAGAAAAGTTCGTCCTCCAGAGCCATATAAAGGCAAAGGGATAAGGTATTTAGGCGAGGAGATTCGTAGAAAGGCAGGGAAAAAAGTAGCAACCACCGAAGGCGCAGGATCTTAATATTATGTTAGAGAAACAAATAAAAAGAAAAAGACGGCATAAGAGAGTGAGAGCAAAGATAAAAGGGACAGCTAAAGTTCCACGACTTTGCGTTTTTAGATCTTCTAAAAATATTTACGCACAAATAATTGATGATGAAAAAGGAAAAACTTTGGCCGCTGTTAATGGAAAGCTTGCTTCTGCCGCTGAAATAGGTAAATTAATTGCCAAAAAAGCAATTGAGAAGAAGATAAATAAAGTTGTTTTTGACAGAGGAGGATATAAATATCATGGGAAAGTTAAGGCCTTGGCAGATGGGGCGCGAGAAGCTGGATTAAAATTTTAAATTATGATTATTCAAAAAAGACAATTTAGAAGAAGAGTATTTGAAAAGAAAAAGGAAGAGTTTGAATCAAAACTCTTAGATTTGGCGCGCGTTACCAGAGTAACAGCTGGGGGTCGGCGTCTTCGGTTTCGGGCAGCAATGGTGATTGGAGATGAGAAAGGAAGGGTTGGTTTTGGCATAGCAAAAGGAAAAGATGTTGCTCAAGCAGTAGAAAAAGCAACCAGAGTAGCTAAAAAAAACTTAATTACAGTTCCAATTGTAGAAGAGACAATTCCTCATCCAGTGGAAGCAAAGTTTGGAGCAGCTAGAATTATGTTAAAACCTCAAAGAAAGGGGAGGGGATTAGTAGCAGGGGGAACGATCCGGATTATCTGCACTTTAGCTGGAATTAAAAATATTTCTTCAAAGATTATTGGCAGAACAGGAAACAAAATTAATAATGCCAAAGCTACAATTAAAGCGTTGAAAGAATTAAAACATGCAAGTACATCAACTAAAACCAAAGCATAAATCAAAGAAGAAAAAGCGGATAGGACGTGGCGGCAAGAGAGGAACTTATTCTGGCAAAGGAATTAAAGGCCAGAAATCTAGAGCTGGCAGAAAGTTTGCTCCGGTTATTCGAGAATTGATTAAAAAGTATCCAAAATTAAGAGGTTATAAATTTAAAGGGCAAGACAAGAATCTTGCAATTGTTAATATCGGGGATTTAGATAAGAAGTTCAAAGAATCTGAAGTTGTGAATTCTAAGGCCTTGCTTGAAAGGAAATTAATCCGTAGAATAAAAGGAAAGACACCAAAAGTGAAAATTCTTGGAAAAGGCACTTTAACGAAGAAATTGACTATTGAGAATTGTGAATTATCAAAGAGCGCAAAAGAGAAGATTGAGAAATCAAAAAGTAAAATCATTTAAAATAGAGTATGTGGTATCAAAAAATTGCCCAAATATTTAAAATACGTGATCTCCGCAAAAAAATATTATTTATCTTGCTGATTTTCGCTATTTTCAGATTAATGGCAGCTATTCCTATGCCAGGAATTAATGCTGAGAATTTAGAGAAGTTCTTTGCCAGGTTTAAGATGATGGGATTTGTAAGCGTTCTTACTGGCGGAGCTTTGAGCAGGTTTTCTATTATTATGCTTGGCATAGGTCCATACATTACTTCAGTTATTATTCTTCAGCTTTTAACAATGATTTTTCCTCAGTTAGAGAAGATGTATAAGGAAGAAGGCGAGGCTGGTCGTAAAAAGTTTAATCAATATGGAAGATTGCTTACTATTCCTTTAGCTTTTCTTCAGGGATATGCAATGCTGAGCTGGCTGCAGCGGCCGCCAGATCCAGTAATTTCTCCACCTCTTGGCTTAATCGGGACTTTAACCGCTCTTTTAACTATTACTGCAGGAACTGTGTTTTTAATGTGGTTAGGAGAATTAATTACAGAAAAAGGGATTGGCAATGGAGTTTCTCTTTTAATTTTTGCTGGAATTATTGCTAGTTTTCCAATGAGCATTTTCCAGGCTTATCAAGATATTAGCATTGACGCAGCTAAAATCCCTAACTATTTGCTGTTTTTTGCTATGTCTTTGCTTATTATCACTGGAGTTGTTTTAATTACTGAAGCAAGGCGCAATATCCCGGTTTCTTATGCTAAAAGAGTTAGAGGAACTAAAATGTACGGAGGAGTTTCCACTTATCTGCCAATGAATCTTAATCCAGCTGGAGTAATCCCTATAATTTTTGCTATGTCAATTTTGCTTTTTCCAGAAATGATTGCTAATTTTTTGGGAGGAACAGCGGGAATGGTAGGCAATATTGCTGCCAGCGTAGCTGTTTTCTTAGGAAATCCATGGGTTCGTGGAATCCTATATTTTCTTTTAGTTGTCCTCTTTACTTTCTTTTATACTGCTGTTACTTTTGACCCGAAAGCAATTTCTGTTAATCTTCAGAAAATGGGCGGATTTATTCCAGGAATTAGGCCGGGAGAATCAACTGCCAAATTCATTCATTTTATTTTAAACCGTGTTCTATTGATTGGAGCTTTGTTCTTGGGTACAATTGCTGTAATGCCGTCTATTGTTGGAGGGATTACCAGAGTAGAAAATGTTTTTCAGTTCTTTATTGGAGGAACAGCTCTGTTAATTGTAGTATCAGTTGTTTTGGAAACAATGAAGCAGATTAATTCTCAGCTTCAAATGCGCGAATACGATACATTCTAAAATTATGAAAAA
>JAUWYA010000025.1 GCA_030616085.1 Candidatus Nealsoniibacteriota bacterium
CTGAAGGAAGTATCTCCTTCTTTGATGAGGAAGATAAGAGGAGAAAAAAGAATATTTTTAGTAGTTCAGAACACTTATCTGAAAAATTATTTAATGTATATTGGGGTCACAGATTATGGCAAACAATTATTTGTTTCTTGGTATTTAACTATGGAGCCGTCTGCACTTCAAAAGTTTTTTTCCAAACTTCCTTGGTTTGTACTGATTTTCCTTTTGCCTATTCTCATTCTGGTCAGGATTTACAATCTATTCGTGAAAAAGAGAGCAGTTAGCCCAGCTGAAATGGATATTTTTGATTTAGAGGAGTTAACAGCCTATGTTACTACTGTCCATCACGCTTTAATTGATGCAGCAAAAGAAATATCAGAGTCAGTGGGTTTTGATTTCAGTAAAGTGGACCAAAAATCAAGAGGTTTCTTAAATATTTCATAAGATGTTTAAAAGGGCAAAAACGCTACTCAAAAAGCTTTTTAAAAGAAAAAAAGTAGTCTTTGCCTTTTCTCCAAAGATAAAGGTAAAGCAAAGGACACCTTCGAAAGATGAGCTGGCTTTGGGTTGGGCATTTGGCTATGATGAAAAGACTGATGAAACAGTTTACCAACTAAAAGGAATAAATCAAAAATACAGAGAAACTCATTTTTATACCATAGGTGCTTCTGGAACAGGCAAAACAAAGTTCTTGGAATATCTAATCAAGCAAGACATAAAAAATGGTGAAGGTTTTGGAGTTATAGATCCTCATGGAGACCTTATAGAAGATGTTAAAGGTTGGCTATATTTTTATTCCAGCAAAGCGTTAGAAGACAGTATAGTTTTAATTGAACCTACTAATCCCAAAGCAATAGTTAGTTTTAATCCTTTAGAGAAAATAAAGGGAATTTCTCCAGAGGAGCAAGCTGGAGAGTTAGTGGAAGTTTTCAAGAAAATATGGTCTGATGCTTGGGGAGCAAGAATGGAAGATATTTTAAGAAATTCCTTGATTGCTCTTGCTGAAAATAATCTGACCTTAGTTGAATTGCCTCTACTTTTAAGTGATAGTTTAGTTAGAAAAAGAATTTTAAAGAAGGTTAAAAATCCGACCTGTCGCCAACGCTTTAAAGAATATGACAGTTTGAGACCTTCTACTAGAAGAGAATGGGTAGAGTCAACTTTAAATAAAGTTAACGCTTTTCTATCAGATAGAAGAATAAGACAGATATTCACCAGTAAAAAAAGCTCTTTTAATTTAAGAGAAATAATTGATAATAAAAAAATCCTTCTAATAAAGTTAGAGAGGGGAAGACTAAAAGGAAGCACCGATTTATTGGGATCACTTCTACTCAGTAAAATTCAAATGGCAGCTTTCTCAAGAACAGATTTACCACAGAGCAAAAGAGTGCCCTTTTATTTATACATTGATGAGTTTCAGAACTTTGCTACCCAGAGTTTTATTGAGACTTTAAGTGAAGCAAGAAAATATAGACTTTCTTTAATTTTAGCTCATCAGAATTTAAGCCAGATGCCAAAAGAATTGCAAGCTTCTGTTCTTGCAAATTGTGGAGTTGTATCCTGCTTTAGGGTTTCAAGAAAAGATGCTCAGATAATGGCTAAAGAATTACTTACTCCATTATATAGATTGCCACCAGGCTGGGAGCTTAATATCCAAGAACTTCAGGAGCTACCCCAAAGATATTGCTTTATTAAAAATAAGGCAGAAGGGGGAGTAATTATAATATATACTCCAGATGTTTTGTATCCTTGGCAACTCCCCTCTGAAGCAAGAGGAGAGCTTGGTGGTGGTACTACCGAGGAAGAATTCAAAGAAACTATTGAAGAAGCCCAAATAGGAGTGAAATATTTCAAGGATAGAAAAAAGATAACCAAAGAATACAAGATAAGGTTAGAGAAACTTACTTCTAGCAAAGAACCAAAAACCTTTAGAGAACCAAAGAAAAAAAGAGATAAAAACTTGAAATTCTAGAATGTTAAGTAAATGTTTTTAGAGGTCCGGTTTTAAACAAAAAAGCCCATTGCTGGGCAGTTTTTATTTTTTCTTGAATTTCCTTTGAAATAATGTTATCTTAAAAAGCAGATAAATTTATTTTTAAACATATAAGTCTTAAAATTAGAATTCGGGTTTAAACATCAAATATGTTTTCAAAAAGAAAAGGATTCTCACGACATTACAAATTTGATAGAAGTTTTTTAGAAAAGCTGATTTTAGATCTGAAAAGCGCGAACTTTGATCAAATTACAGTAAAGCTACCACATAACTTAGTTCAGAAGGGAAAAGATGAAATTCAGATCGAAGAATTTCTGGAGAGAGAAAGAAACTATTCTTCTATAATATTGGTTGCGAAGAATGAAAACACAAGAGAGGTAATTAAAATACTTTTTATAAATATCTCAAGAAAAGCCTTCTTTAAAGATGACACTTTTCCTAGCGGACACAGTGAGCCACCTGAACTATATGTTCAATCGCCAGACCCAGCCCGCACTTACGCTCTTTCTGAATTTTTTTATGATTATCTAAAAAGTAATTCGGCGGCCAAAGGCGGCTTCTTGTGGTTTTTATTTATTATCTCGTTCATCTTTTTTATATCGGAGATTCTATACTTACCTAATAAAAGCGGTCTGCTCGCTCAAAATTTGAATATAAGTCCAGTTTTTGATATCTTGGTTGTTTTTATATCTTTTCTTTTTCTATGTTATTTTAATTTTCAAAATGGCGGCTTGTATGTTAAGGAAAAAGAAAATAAATACCTTTCATCAATTAGACGAGTAATTAAGGGTGAATTCCGAGATAATCCTATTATTAATCTTCTAGCCACTATTATTGGTGGTTTGATTGTACTTATTATAGCAAAACTACTTGGTCTTTTATGACTACCTATTTAATAATTCAAAAATCACAACTTGAAGGTGGTTTGTGGTTGTATGCGGAATATTATCAGCCGGAGTATTTAAATTGATAGAAGACCTTAAAAAGTTGACATTATAGAATGTCAACTTTTTGAGGCATAATAATTTCTTATTATACCAAAAACTGTCTTCTTAGCGATTTTCTTGGTTGCGGGTAATAGATGATGTTAGAATCTGTTTAAGTTTTAAACTCTGCTTAAATTTATAGATTTGGGATAAAAAAGGCACATAGCAGTGTATGTACCTTTGGGATTTCTGAATTTCTAATCTCTTACTCGTGTATCATCTTTGGATCCATAATAAAGCTTTCATCGGGGACTTTGCTATGTAATTGATAAGCTCGTTCGCTTATGTCCCAAACCGTATCTCCTGTCTGACATGGTTCTAATGGCTCTATGCTTAGTGCAAACAGATGGCTCTCTCGTTGTATAGGAACAAGAAATTATATTTTACATCAATTTAATTATTTTTTCGACCTTTAAAACTTCGTTTCTGCGCATAACCACGCAGAATTTAGTTTTTATTTCCAGGCACCAAATCCTGCTGGCTTTACTAGTAATAGAACACCGTGCCATTCGTCGCCTTCGCAGTTACTATTGTAAATTTGTTGTATTCTACAGAATGAACCCCAAATTTCTGTTCCACCGACAGATGTGCAATCGAAATCTGCTGTTGGTTTTGCTACCATTTTTACAAAGTATTCCCACTTACAACCATCTTCTTCTGTTGCTTTTTGATGATTTGTCAACCATGCTCCACTACCAATGTAACTATTGAAGTCAGAAGGTCTATCTAATGTACCGTCATCATTACAATCTTTGTTGCTTAGCCAAGCATCATTCCATTTCATTATTAAGTCTACGTGGCAATAAGGTCCACCAATTACTCTATCAGAATCACAGTATCGACCATTAAACATATATGCTTGATAGTTGTATCCAAACTGATCGTAACCAACAGAGATTGGATTTCCGGCACTATCAACTAAAGTGCCATCTTGGATTGTTGTACATCCTGCATATTTTCCCCCTTTTGCTGTTGCAGAAGATGTTCCACCGACAAGAACAATACCAGTAATTAGAATTACAGCTAATGAAATTATTAGTAAAAATAATCTTTTCATATTTCTCCTTTCTATTTAATTATTTCTTATGATTAAATATATTTTATAGAATAAAATAATTCTATTGTATATAAAATTTAGCATAAAATTTTAATTTTTGCAAGAAATATTTATTGACTTTCTAAATATCTTAATATAATATGAAAAAATAGATAAGGAGATGTTTATCGTAGAGAAGGGATAGAGATACACAGCATTGGTGCAGGAACTGCTCAAACTATCCTAAAGGATCAGATGTAGTGACAAGTTATAGAAAATCAACATGTGGCAAGCTATGTAATGATTGTAAAGTAAAAGATGATAGGGAAGATTGTAGAAAATAGTTTCGAGTGACATCTTATTGTATTTGCAATTCTTTTTGTTAATATAAAGGCTCTTGAGAAATTTGAAAAAACATGATTTCTAGGATGTATGAAAATTAAAGAATTGATAAAAGTTGGTTAGTCCCAGAATAATGAATTAAAGAAATCTTTATCAGAAAGAAAGCGAAGGAGGTGATATAAATGGCACAGTTTGAGCTTTATAAGGATCGTATTGATGAATACCGTTGGAAGTTTCGCGCAGATAATAATAAAATAATTGCTGATTCTAGTGAAGGGTACATCAATAAATCAGACTGTAAGCACGGAATTGAACTTGTAAAACAGCAGGCTCCAGACGCTGAGATTGTGGATAAAACCTAGCTTGTTATTTCAAGAGGAAAGAATTTAGTATATTTGTGTTGCTTTAAGGTGATGTTGATTTTGAAATATTAGTAAAATAATTTCAATAAAAATGTAAAGAGATAATTGGGAGAGAAAAAGCCTGCTTGAATGAACAAGTAAACTTAATCTTGTTCTTAAAAACCTTTAGAGAACCAAAGAAAAAAAGAGGTAAAAATTTGAAAAGCATACTATATTATATTTGTAATTTGCATAAGATGTATTATTAGGGCGAGAATATTTCGTATAGAAACAAGTTAAGTAAAATTGCCCTAAATGAAAGGAGGAAGATATGAAATTCGATTTTAGTGACAAGAATGACAAAAGGGTGGTTAAGGCATCACCATATGCTCTCGACTATCCTGCCGATGTAGATAAGGCTCCAAATAAGGCTGGAGTCTATATGTTCATTGACAGCAAGGATGAAGTGATCTACATAGGCAAGGCATCTGGTGGCAGACTAAGAGATGAAATTAAAACCAAAAGTAATACGAGTGCTGATAAGGGTGCAAAGAAATATCGTTGGTTTCGTACCAATAGCGATGAAGTAGCAAAAGATCTCGAAGCTGACTGGCTTAAGAAGTATAAGCCAAAGAACAACAAAATCGGCAAGAAGGCAGTTTTTTGATAGAATAGAAGCTACAAAATATGATAAAGGAAAGTAAAATTTGGCATTCGCCACTAAATGTATACAGGCACATACAAAAACTTACTGAGAAAGTAGGCACTGAAGCTATCGAAAATAAAAATGAGTATAAAAATGTTAGAGAGGCAAGAATTGGTGCTGTGATAGCTTTGGTAATGTTTCAAACAATGGGAAAGCCTACCTATGTTCAACTTTACAAACCAGACCCTCCTGATGTAATACTCATGCAGCCCTCTAAAGATGTTAAGGGTCAGTTAGACATCATTCTTGTAGAAATTACCTCATTTATTGGAGACCCTCAGGAGTCCTTACTTGAACAACTTAAAAGAACTAAAACCAAGCCTGGTATTCACACTTTATCTGAGGAATATATTTTAGTAGTGAATGTCGGTGTGGGATTAAATGTTGAATATAAATTAATAAGAGATTATTTAAATGAAAATAATACACCATTTCCTGTTTGGACAATACAGCAGATTTCAAATTATCCTGACACTATAGCAAACGTGGTTATCATAAATCCCGAGCTTCGTGAAATTGATATAAATGTGGGTGAGGTAGCTTATTTGTTTGGAAAATCAGGATGGGCTGATGTGCTTCATACGATGAGGGTACGAAGGGAGGAATTAGTGAGGCTGGAAAAGGCAGAAAAAATTTATCAAGCCCTGTGGGAAACTATTGGGAAATAGGTAATTTATTTTGACACTAATAATAATTTGGTATAACAACAAACCTCTTTGTGCTCATAAAATAGGTTCTAACATCGTCTATTGCAGGGAAGTTCACTTCAAAAAATCGCCAATAAAGCAGTTTTTTGATGGAATAATAAAAGGTTATTTGACCCTAAAACTTGACATTCTAGAATGTCAAGTAAATGTCAACTTTTAATTCCTCTTAATAGAGAATTTTTTACTTTCAAAAATGTGGTGTTAAAAATTGAAAAAAAGTCAAAAATGGATTAAATTAAGAAAAGTCCAATTTAGAGTTCAATAATTGAAGATTTTTCAATTTAAATAGATCTTTTAAACTAAATAAGAGGTGAAAGAAATGAAAAGGTTAATTTCAGGATTATTAGTTACAATAATAGGAATTTCTGCGATCTCTGGTTGCACAAAGCCAATAGCTGATGAAGTTTCTTCTGTTGAAATTTCTGAAGAAATAACAACTACTGAAGAAACTATAGAAGAGACAACAGAAGAAACCACAGAGGAAGTTACAGAAGAAACTCCTGAAGAAGAAATATCTGAGGAGGAACCTGTTGAAATAGCAGATTTAAGTTCCTGTATTGTCTTAGATGAAGAATACTGTGATAAAGGAGAACTAATTTGTGAAGATGAAAATATCTTACCAATAGGATTCAATTTACCGGTTGGAACAAAAATCTATGCTCCTTTTGATGGTGTAGCAAATATAAGTGATTATATGTTGGATAACGGTCAATTGAGTAAAGCAATACTACTGTTAATGTGGCCTCAAGAGGAGATAAGCACGGGGTTCTCATTTGAGGATATTGTCCCTAATGAAAGCATGCTTGATATTAAAAGGATAGTGGAAATAGAAATAATGGAAGGATTTCCAGCAGAATTAATACAGGTGAAGAAAGGGGAATTAATTGGATACACAACAGAGGGTATTCCCTACGCTTTCATGGAAAAGGAATACAATTTTCTGATAACTAACTTGAATTCAAAAGATTTACTACCTTATTCAAAAGGACAGCTTGTTGAAGACTTTACTGATCTGGAGTACGTGCATGAATTTTTTCCTGGTATTGAGTGTAATGAGTAGATTAAAAGCACATAAAACTAAAGGTCGATGAAAATATCGGCCTTTTTCTCTACGGAAGCTCTACGGAAGCTCTACGGAAGTCGCACTTCCGACAGTTTTCCACAATCATATTTTTTCCTCTAACGGCGTTAACAAAATTCTATAATTTTGTTAAAATGAAAACAGATAATAGATTGATCTTTTTAAATTAAATAAGTAAATGAAAGATAGAGGTGAAATAATGAAAAAGTTTTTAAGAAAGATAATTTTAGGATTAGTTGTAATAATAATGCTTTTCGCGATCTCTAGTTGCGCAAAAAAGCCTGTAGCAGAAAAACCAGTTGAAGAAGTAACAATTACAGAAGAAACTCCAGAAGAGATAACAGAAGAAGTAACAACTACTGAAGAGGAAACAGAAGTAACTGAAGAGACAATAGAAGTGACAGAGGAAACTACTGAAGAAGCAACAGTCTTTGGCTTTGGAGAAATTAGAACTGTTAAACCAAAAAAACTAACAATTTATCTTACTGATCAAGAGCAACTTTGGTTTCCATGGATAGCGGGAGAAACAGTCCTTTACTCTATGGGAAACTCATTTGATGAAGATGAAGAAAATTACAATCTTTCTTTGCACGTTGAACCTTCCATAATAAAAGATCGTGGGGAATCTTTTCTTTCTCAAGAAGTTGACTGGCACTTTTTTAATAGTCTTTATCTCTTAACTCATCCAGAAGGGGAAAAGGCTCTTAATATGCAGGATTGGGAATCTTTTAAACTTTTCACTAAATACCGAGAGAAAGAAGAAAGCACATTTTTTGAAATCAAAAAACAATAGGAGAAAAGCCTGCTTGTTTATTCAAGCAGGCTTAATCTTGTTCTTAAAAACTTTGAGAAATATAAAGAAATAAAGGCAAAAAACTTGACATTCTAGAATGTCAAGTAAATGTCAAGTTTCAATAGATGACTATTGAGAATTTTTGCCCTTATTTAACCCTCAAACCCCATTTCTGAATATATAGTTGGGTGAGGGAGCGAGCGTAATTAAGCAGTAGAAAACTTAAGCCAGAAACAGCGAGCGACCGAGCCCTACAAAGAGATAACAACAAAGAGATAATAAAAATAAAAATAACAAAAATATATATATAGTCGGGGGTAAGATTTTTAGTTTTTTAAGTCCTTTTTCCTTGATTTATGGATTAAATTTGGTAAGACGAT